>NZ_BAAGTF010000003.1:0-342308 GCF_054782055.1 Aliiglaciecola aliphaticivorans | reverse complement strand
AGTGACTCATTGCATCGAAAGAAAAGCAGAAATCATCAAATGAATATCGCTCAATATTCGTATGTAATGAGCACATAACCTAAACAATCTAAGTGTAGATAATTAAGGTTGAAAGACTATAATTCGCTCATTGCAGTCTGTCGAGTTAGGTCAAAACCTATCGAATCAAAGTGTCTGATCAGATGTGAGCCACAACACTATAATCAACACTAGGAGTAATAACCTTATTGCTCGCACCGTTACTCATTGTCGATTTCCCCTAGGCAATACACCTTGTGTATAAAATTTCTCATATTAATCAACTATATGTACACATAACGAACAAATAAGTGTGAGATAAAATGTGCACAAATTCGATCCTTGCGCCCTAATAAAGTGCTAATGCACCAAACTGGTAAGATGTGAGGCAAAAGGTGTTGGTGTTTAAATTTTAAGTTATTGAATTATATGGATAAAAAAGTTGGCACTGAACCTGCTAAGTAAGCTTTGATTACGCATCTACGATAGAAAAGTTATGTGTGTAACCATTGATAATAAAAACAATAAACAATGTTGAAATACTTCAGACGCTAACTAAGTTGTTTGAGGCAGGAAGGCAATACTACCCGCACAAATTTTCGTGTCCTGTGGTTTGTGCGGGTTTTTTCCTTCTGTTATTTGTCGCTTTTCTTATAAACGCGTTTTCCTGCTAGCCAAGTCTCCAATACGTTCGTTTTCCAAATCTCTTTTTTATCAATTTCGAAAATATCCCTATCAATTAATATAAAATCAGCCCATTTTCCTGTTGTTAAGCCGCCTATTATCTTTTCTTGATGAGCAGCATAAGCCGCGTCAATGGTAAAGCCTTTAAAGGCCTGTTGAAGGCTAAGTGCTTGACTAGGAATCCAACCCTCCACTGGCTGATTATTTCTATCCTGACGAGTGACAGCTGCGTGAAGACCATAAAAAGGATTGCTCATCTCAACCGGAAAATCTGAACCTAACGCTAGTGGTGAACCTTGAGCAATAAAGCTTTTCCACGCGTAAGCACCACGTAAACGATCTTTTCCTAACCTGTCTTCAGCCATGTTCATATCGCTGGTGGCATGGGTAGGCTGCATAGAGGGGATAATATCCAATTGTTTAAAGCGGGGGATATCCGTCAGGCTAATCACTTGAGCATGTTCAATTCTATTTCGAAGCTCTTTACCTCCCACTGTCTTAAATGACGCTTCATATTGATTTAATACTCGATTATTCGCTTGATCACCGATTGCATGGACGTTCAATTGAAATTTATATTTTAAAACGAGATCAAACAAAGGTTTAAATTGTTCCTCTTGTAAAACCATTAGACCCTTGTTGTGGGGGTCGTCAGAGTATTCCTCTAACAAAGCTGCACCGCGACTGCCTAAAGCGCCATCAGCCATGGCTTTAACACTGCGAACCGACAGAAAGTCATCGGGGTCATTGTAATATCCGGCTTTAAGAAGCTCTTCTAAATTCGGGTCTTCAAACCAATACATTGCATATATGCGGGTGTTTAAATTTTTTTCTAAGGCATTGCGTTTATAAAAATCAAATTCTGATTTGTCGATTCCAGCATCATGTACACTGGTGATACCGACTGAGAGTAAGCGTTCAGAAGCGACCTCTAAGCTAGCTTGCATATTCTGATTAGTGCCTGTTGGCAGGTGCTCTAATAACAAGTCCATCGCTGTATCGACTAAAATGCCGCTAGGGTTCCCTTGATCATCTCGAATAATTTTGCCTCCGGGGGGATCTAAGGTATCTTTATCAATGCCTGCGATTTGTAATGCTTTACTGTTAACCCAAACGGCATGACCATCCACCCGAGATAAGGCGACAGGAGTTTCACTGACATATTCATCGAGTATTTGGGCAGTTGGAAATTGCTTATCTGGCCATATGACTTGATTCCAACCACTACCCAATATCCACTCTAGCTGTGAGTTTATCGCTGCGTAGTCCCTTACCTTTGCCGCTGAAAGTTGTGCAGATTTTATATCTCTTATATTCACTTCCAAAAGTGAATCTCCGAGGAAAATGATATGCCCGTGAGCGTCTATTAACCCAGGTAAAAGAGTTTTTTGAAGACCATCAATGAATACGCTATCCGGATATTGATTGATTAAGGTTTGATCGCCGATGGAAAGTACTTTGCCATTTTCAAAGACTAAATGAGAAAATTGCACCATAGCCCCATTATTATCTAGGGTATATCCGTTTACATTTCCAATTATTGTTGGTTTTGCATGTGTCATCGCGCAAATAAAGCAGGCAGCTAGTAAAAATAGATTCTTCATAAATCCTCTTATTTTTATAAGTTAGGTATTTCACCAAGGTGATCCATTGACCAAATTTGTTGCATTTTGGATTGATCAATATTGCCACCAGATAAAAGTACTAAAACCGTTTGATTTTTAGGTTGATGTTTTAACCACTCAACAACTGCTTGCATGGACATGGCGCTCGTTGGCTCCAAATGCAACTTGAGTAAATGTTGTAACCACTGGGTCCAGTAAGCGATACGAGACTCAGATACCTCGACTATACCATCAAGCAATTTTAGCACCTCAAAGGTATGTTCACCCACTGACGGTGTGGCTGCTCCGTCTGCCAATGTTATGGGAGGTTTGCTTAATGAAATAATTTTGTTTTGTCGCAAAGACTCTGCTGCATCATTTGCCGTCAGTGGCTCAGCGCCAAATACTTTTGCTGCTGGACAAAGGGTCTTGGCAGCAATCAAAGTTCCCGATAATAAACCTCCACCACCGCAAGGGGCAAATATGCCATCTACATCTCCAGTTTGTTCGAGTGCATCCATTACCAAGGTGCCCTGTCCAGCGATGATGTCGGGATGATTAAACGGAGGTATCCATAATGTTCCGGATTCAACTGATGCCTGTTTCACGGCTTCATCTGCTTCTAAACGAGTAGGGTATAGTGCCAGTTCAGCACCATAATACTGAGTTGCTTGTGCTTTTACTGCTGATACATTTTGGGTACTAAATATTTTCGCTGGAATATCGTAAAGGCTACATGCGTATGCGACTGCTTGAGCATGATTGCCCGAACTATTGGCAACCACTTGTTTGGGTAAAGCATTCTGTTCGGCTAATTTTGCCAAGGTATTAATGGCACCCCGAACTTTGAATGCACCGGTTCGTTGTAAACATTCCCCTTTAAATAAAATTCGGCTGCCCAACCATTCATTCAACAACGAAGATTCTATTATTGGGGTTTGATGTATCATTGAAGCAATCCGTTTGCGGGCTTGAACAATGTCAGAATAGCTTGTCATCTTGATTCCTTTTCAATTCCATATTAAGCAGGCAAATGCACATCTTATGTAAACTATACCGCTAACTTGGTCTGACGTTTAATTTTTATAAGCTAGTGAAGCATAAAGTCGACACAAAGGGTATAGGTGTATTGTGTTTTGCAACCAATCCCCTATCCTTGACATAGCTATTTGAATTAGGAGACAGAAATGGGATTGTTAGACAAATTAATGGGAAATGCATCAGAGATAGATGTAGCTGAGGTAAGCGACGAATTAGCCCCTATTATCGGCGAGAATGAAACCGTAGAACGCGTATTCAAGGAAATCCGCGATATGTATGTTTTCACTAGTAAGCGTTTGATATTAATAGATAAACAAGGTTTAACCGGAAGGAAGGTCGACTATCATTCTATTCCTTACCGGGCCATCACTCAATTTAAACTGGAAACTGCAGGTCATTTCGATTTAGATGCAGAGTTCAAAATTTGGATATCTGGAATTGATGAACCAATAGAAAAAGAACTAAATAAAAATGTGGTAGTGGGTATTCAACGCACCCTTGCCGATTATATGTTTTAATTGGTATAGCAAAATTGGGTGGGAATCATGTCCCACCTCTTCCACTTTATTCGTAGCCGTTGGCAAGTCAGTGACCCCCTTACAATGACCTCTAAAACCAAATTTAATGGATTTCGATTTAAACAGTTCGATATTGAACATGAAAACTGTGCCATGAAAGTGGGGACCGATGGGATATTGTTAGGAAGTTGGGTGGCTAATGGCCATTATTCTTCTATTTTAGATATTGGAACTGGCAGTGGTTTAATTGCCATTATGATGGCCCAACGAACTGGCGAACAAAGCCAAATATTGGGTATAGATGTTGATGAAAAAGCGGTTTTACAGGCGCAGATAAATGCTCAAAAGTGCCCATGGCAAGGGAAGCTTTCTTTTCAACATATTAGTTTACAACAGTTACCTGAGTTGCCTCAGTATGACCTCATCGTTAGCAATCCTCCTTACTTCCAAGGGAAAACGGGAGATCTCAATATTTCTGATCCTAATTATATGCCGGAATCGAGACGACAAGCTCGTCATGATACGAGTTTAAGTCTTGTAGACTTATTTAAATCAGTATCTCGTTTACTCACGGAACAGGGCCATTTTTATTGTATCTTACCCGCCAATAGCGGCGAAGTATTGGCTCTAGCTGCTGAACACGGTCTCTATTGTCAAATGCAAACTTGGGTAAGTTCGAGTCCTGCTAAACCTCCAATACGCCAATTATTGAGGTTTGGTTTTTCGCAAAACGAACCTTTGATAGAGCATATTACTATTCACAATTATCAAGGTACGTATTCTGATGAATATGTGGCCCTTTGTCGGGACTTTTACCTTAATTTTTAAAGCAGCATTGATGATTTAATCGCGCATTAGTGAAGATTTTTTGTTCAAACAATTTTCTCTGGGCAGATTTGTTGCTATATTTAATTCAGATGGTTTAGATAAAGTGGTGATGTATGCGCGACATTGATCTACCGGATTCAATCTCTAATTTAGCCGATAAGCTACAGGTTGTTGAAATAGTGTGGCAGGCTATCCCTTTTCAAATCCCCAAGTTTGCGGTTTATTGTATTTTGGATAATCCTGTATTCGACCGTTTTATCTATCGCGAAGGTCGGAGAGTCGCACTTATCAAATTGGGGCGCTATGAAGTGCCAGTCATTGATCCATTTCGAGGCAATATCGATAAGCCTCCAGCCCACGTTGTCATCATTACCCATAGCAAAGAAGATAGGTTTGGCTTGTACGGTTATCCTGCTGATCATGTGGCTGATGATGTTTCCATTCCTAGAAATCATCGTTCAGTGCAACATATAGTCAAAGATTTTGTATAACCTACATTATAGTAGGTACTCACTCGTTAACTGCAATGAAAACGAAATAATAGATAAAAAAAAGCCCTTCACAACGGAAGGGCTTTTTAAATAGCTTGAAATGTATCAGCTGTCTTTAACAAGAATCGACACTTTGTCTATCCCTGCTTCTTTGGCTTGGTTCATAACTTCCACCACGATACCGTGTTTGGTTTTTGAATGAGCCTGGATAGCTGCAGAATCCGTATTATTCTCTGCTAAAAAGCTTTGGATGTTTGCCACAACTCGACGTATATCAACTTCGCGGTTATCCATTACAATGGTGCCTTGCTGGTCAATACGTATAGCCAAGGTTTTTGCATTACTTGGCGGTGGCGGCGCATCTGGAGCCTTTGGACGATTAGCCATCAAGCCAGCTTCTTTCACAAAAGACGTCGTTACAATGAAGAAAATCAACATAATAAAAACGATGTCTAGCATGGGGGTCATATCAATTTGAGCTTCGTCATCAGCGGAGCCGTGCTTTTTCTTTCTCATAAATTCAACCACAGTTACTAATCGTTAATGCCCTAGTATAGAATTACTTTGGTGTAAGAGTAAATGCGTTAAATGCAATTTGTTGATAGATTTTGGCAATTAATTTTATTTTGGGTTTAAATTTGCCCGTTATTTAAGCGCTTTACCTAAAATTTTAAAATAATTCAGTATGCTAGCGTTACTTTCTAACCTATGTTCGTCAACGGGATAAATCCCCACTTGCGCTTCGACTGTTTGTTTTGTGCCTTGCACCAAAAATGCGTTTTTAATGGTCTGATCTTGGATCGCCGCTTCAAAGGCTCGAGCGGCCATTTCTTGTGGCTGCGCAAAATAATAAAATTGCAGGCTTTTATCTGCTTGCACGCAGCGTGTCACGTAATCGCTTGGATTGATGCCATTAGTATCTAAAAATAACGTTTGAAACCAATGAGAAAGGGTTTGGTTTAACGGGTGGGAATGCATGTTGGCGTCTTCTAACCACAGGCTTGAGGCAAATCCATGTGGTGCATTTATAGTGTACATTTTACTGCTAATATAGTGGTCGAAACCATGGAACCATTCGTGAGCTAAAGCGCCACCACCTGCATTTTTAGCTAAGGATAATTGTCTTTTCGGCGCATGATAATGAGCACTACTGTGTTTTTGGCCACCAATACCAAAGGCCAATGATAAACTCCCATTCAAGGAAATTACTTGTTCATTAACTTGCAGAATGTCCATTAAATCACAGAGTGCATCGAAGAATAGGTTAGCCGCTAACTGCTGTTCAGTTTGTGTTACCCACTTGCCAATTTGAATGGTTTTAAAACCAAATATTTTCCGAATATCGCCAAAACTTACGTCTGCCCCCGCCCGGTGCTCTGGACCGTTTCGATAGAAAGGTCGTTGGATTCTAGGGCGCATATCAGGCATGAGATAATTAGCTAAGTGGCAGTTCAGTGAGAAGTTGTTCACACCATTGGCTGATGCGTTCATCGCTTAAATCATATTGGTTCTCATCATCCAGTGACAGTCCAACAAAATGACTTTTATCTGCGGTTAGCCCTTTTGAATGATTAAACTCATAACCTTGATTGGGCCAATAGCCAATAAACTCACAATCAAGCACGGCGAGTTCATCGTGTAACATTCCTAAGGCATCTTGAAACCAGTCGGCATAACCGATTTGATCACCTAAACCAAATAAAGCAACGGTTTTGCCTTTTAGGTTAAGGGTTTTTATATCATCCCAAGTCGACTCCCAGTCTTCCTGCAACTCACCAAAGTCCCATGTAGAAATACCAAACAGCAAAATATCGAATGATTGTGCTTTGCTTAGGGCAACGTCTTTTATGTTAAATAGCTCAACGACAGGAGCATCAAAAAGCTCGTTGATTTCGGATTGGATTTTCTCTGCGGCCATTTCTGTGTAGCAAGTGGTAGAACCGAAAAACAAACCAATATTTACTGCGTGTTCTGACATTTTTTTCCTCATACTCATTTCATTAAACAAGCCTTTACTTGTCACCTACTTTTTAATGAAAAAGGTATTAACGATTATTCAGCCATTATTGTCTCTGTATGTGCTAGTAATATCCAACAATTTTTTGTTTTATATTGTTGCGACTATCCCTTGTTTACTCTTTTTAAAGGCTATGGTTTTGGGCACCTTGTAGTCAAAAAATCGAGTCGATACTCATATTTTATACTGACTATATCGGGCTAATATTAATAAAACGTAGTTCGCAATATAGAGTACCCCAAACAGGGTGCAGCGTTGCATGGATTGAGTGCGATGGTATTTTGAAAACATGTGTATGTATTTTTTCTTTATATAATTCAATAAGCTACATCACCAGAATTATTGATTTTGGTGGTGTAATAATTGCTTCGTAGATTATTAAAGCTTTTCAACAGGGTGCATAATTTCTTGCAGGCAATTACAAATATTCCGAATTGGATCGCTCAGTGGGTGCCTTTTTGGGCAATCGGGCCAATATTCTTTTTCATGGTATTTATTGGTCTTTGGCTAATAAAACGTGTTCTATATTTCTATTTAAGCGGCTTGAATCACCCTAGCAATTATCACTGGTCGGGAATAGCAGTGCGAGGGGCCAAACGGCCATTAAGTTTGCTGATAATCTCAATTAGTTTGTTGGCTACAGAACAGCTTGTGAAACTCTATGACGAAACAGTCAGTACCTGGGTGACGCAGATTAACCTTGTTGCATTGCTGTTAGCGATTGTTGCAGTGCTAGTGTTTGCCGATCACTTTGCTCGAATGAGTATTACGAGGATTATTTCAAAAGGAAGTGGCTTGCGAAGCAGTGGTACCCTTTTAAGAGGACTTCTGCGGGGGACTATTATTGTCATCGGTGTGTTGATTATACTGAGCAATATTGGGATTTCCATCACACCACTTGTCGCCTCATTAGGCATTGGTTCCCTTGCGGTTGCACTAGCATTGCAACCTACCTTGGAAAACTTTTTCTCGGGCATTCAAATGCTGGCCGATAAACCAATAAGAGTTGGAGATTTTATTGAACTGGATTCAGGTGAGCAAGGCTTTGTCGAAAAGATAGGATGGCGCTCTACATGGATAAAAATGCTGCCAAATAACATTGTCATTATGCCCAACAGTAAACTCGCACAATCAAAAATCATCAATTATTATTATCCTGAAAAACAGCTATCAGTGCCGGTAGATCTTGGAGTGCACTATGATTCCGATCTAGATCATGTTGAGAAAGTGACACTTGAAGTGGCAAAACAAGTGCTAAAAAGTCACAAATGGGGTATTCCTGAATACGATACCTTTGTTATCTTTACTGGGTTTGATAATTCTAGTATCAATTTGACAGTGATGCTGCGTGCTCAGGAATATTTCAATCGCTTTTTTATCAGGTCCGAATTTATCAAAGCCTTACACAAGAGATTTGCCCAGGAAGGTATTGTGATTCCATACCCAATCCAAGCAATAAATCTACATCAAGAAGGTAGCGATGACGTGTTAAAAAGTAAATAAACCTGACTCTTTCAGCCCTTCTGCCAGTTACTTCATTAGGTCGGGGTGATAGCTCGTTGCTCCTCCTTACACAGGTTATCGACTCTCTGCTTTCGCCTGCGAGTTCAGTCGAAGGATCTAGAAGTTGACGAAAAGTGTTCACTATTTAAATGGTTTTGAGCCAGGTTAATCCCGTGTAATAAATTTCACTTTTTTACCATTCGCTAGCAATACTGATGCATCGACTTCTGTGCAGTCGCGGTTTACCTTAACTTGACCGATACCCGAACCATTCAATAGGGTGTTGATCTGTTGATTATTAGGGCGACGGTGGCGAATTGTCATGTTACGGCGTTGAGTAAACCAATTTAACGGTGACTTAGTACCGAATAGAATACGGTTCAGTTTATCAAACCAGCTTAAGAGTTTATGGGGGAACTCATTTTTAATTCCACTGCTGGTTATTTGCGTGATGTGTGGGCTGTTGCGTCTAAATTTTAAGGTGATGTCATACACAAACGAGTAGTGTACATCACCAGATAAAATGACAAAGTGGGGTGGGGTTTTATAGTGTCTAAAAATATTAAGAATGACACTTGCAGTGCCTTTATGGGCCATCCAGTTTTCAGCATCGACCATTAATGCACGGCCAAAAAAGGTAAAAATGCGTTGAATGGTTTCAATTAACTTCACCCCAAAAATTGGGGCTGGAGATACCATAATAACACTTGGTTGATTAATTAACTCTTGCTGCAAATCACATAGTGCTTCCCAATCCATTAACCCAGAAGGCTTGCTTAAACTAGACTCGGAGCGCCAGCGCTGGGTTCGTGTGTCTAATACGACAATTTTAGGCTGAGTATCTAACGTGTAATGCCATTGATCCCAATGCAATAATATATCAATGACTTTCTCGTGTTCGGTGATACCCGTATCAGTGAAAAAAGGTACTAGCTTTTCGGTTAAAGGTGAAAGTTTAGATACGTCATTTCCCCAGCCTTGGCATAACCAATATCCAATTAGGGCATTACCTACAATACGCTTTGCAAATGCGTTGTTGTAAACAGCTTCCTCCCAGCCTCTGGTTAAATTCCAATCATCAGTCACATCATGATCATCAAAAATCATATAAACCGGAATATGTGCCATTGCACGACGGACTCTTGGTAAGCCTTGCTTGAAGTCTTCAACCCATTTCAGTTCTTCTGCATAGGTTGCAGCAAATTGAGGGGCAATATTGTTGGTCTTTAACTCAGTGTTATGCCACATTTCAGGCGACCAAATTAGCGCATACATGCCAATTACTTCGGCGAAGCTGATCAAATGGTTATTGGCGTTAACAGAAGTAAATATCGGCTTTTTCTTACCTTTGAAAAAATACGACATAACAGTTTCAGTTGTATCATTGTCGGGTAATAAAGTGGGCCGTTGGTAATAACAATGTTCATCAGTTAGTAATTGCTTACTATTTTCAATGGTTGCTCCTAGCAGCTCTTCTTGAAATAAGCCTAAACGTTCAATAACGTGGTTTATGGCAACTAAAGTGGGGCCAGCTACATCATCGATATACGCCTGATCACCTGATAGTAAGAGTAAATCAGGTGATGATGTATGATCTTCAAAGGACTCCTCTAGGGCTAAATCAACTGCTAGCATGCCGTCTTGACTCGTATGATGGGGCTTACGACATGAGCCGTGCAAAACATTTTTAATTCGTTTATTAAAATAAAAACTGGGGGTGGATTGCTGACCGTAAACAATATCTGGCATCAAATCCTTAAGATTCTTACGCGCACCTCGATAGTCGTTAATCGAAATGTCGTAATAACACCGACTGCCTTCTGTTAATGTTTCAGATAAGGGAAGAGTGGTAACATAAATGAAGGCTTTTTCGCCTACTTTCACAATATTTGAGAATTGCTTAATATTCTGGTCAAATAAGGATTCAGACTGTTTGGTCCAAACTTTAGCGTTAAATTCATATTTGTGGCTTACCAACATCCATAATGTAATGCTAGTTTCACTAATTGCACGCAGAATTGGCCCCGCGATAATGGGCGGGAGCACTTGTTGTGAGTTTTGAGAAGGTTTTGTTTTTTGCAAATCAATATTAAAAAATAGCCACAATTGCAGTTAAGTTTGCATTAGTTTCAACCGATCAATCAAATTGTTTTATGAATTACTTGCTATTGAATCATGTTAAATTTATCCACCTTGCCCAGGGAGAGGAAGGAAAATGAAAAAATTCGGACTAATAATGCTGATTGCTACAGGTTTAATCAGTTGTGCATCTACCACCTTTAAACCAGAACTTATTTCCCTTAAGGGGCAGTGGGTCACTGAGTCAAACGGTGAGGTTATGTTAAACCCACAAACCTCTGGACTTAAAAGTTGGCGAGGCAAGCTATTATCTGTTTCAGACGGAAGCGCGCATATTTCTCAACGCAAGCAATTGCACATTATTGACCCACAAACTGCGCTAGTGTCTGAAGACGCTTTATTATTTAAGATGTCAGATAACGTGCAGCAAAGCTGTTTTGCCGATTATTTAAATGACTCTCCCGATTTAGAGGCCTTGGCCGTTGATCCTAAAAATGACAAGGTTATTGTCGTTGTAACGGAAGATGCGACCCGTGGTAAAACCATGTCTGATAGTTGTTTTGAAAAATACCAGGGTAGCGGCTCAACGGATTACCCTAGCTTATTAGTGAGACTAGAACTTCAAGACGATAATACTCTGCTTATCACTCATGCAAAACCCCTGCAATTTGAAGCCTCCTACCAGATTGGAAACTTTCCTAATGATGGTCTTGAAGGGTTAGCGTTTGGATTAGATGGCACCTTATATCTTGGTAAAGAAAAAGATCAAAACGTACAAGCTAGGGTGTTTTCAGTGAAAATTGACGATGCATTTTGGAATTCTGAAGGTTTTGCTCAGGTAACTGACACAGAGCTTAATCTACCGCAGTATGAAAAAGGTAATCATCCAATTAATGGTATGGATTATTTACCTAGAGATAATCATCCAGGTTACTTAGTTGCTGCAGCGCGAAATGATAACGATATTTGGTTAATCGATTTAGCCAAGAAAAAGCCAACTTTAGTCATTCCTCTTGAGTTTTACGCCCCTACTCATTCAACTGATGCAAATTGTGAGGAATGGGAATTAATGAATAACGCTTCCTTAGAAGGTGTGGCGGTAGATGGTGATCGAATTTGGATGATTAATGATCCTTGGAAAAAGAATTATACAAAAAATGTAATTTGCGAATCTAATCGTGGTAAATATGAAAGAATGGCACCGTTATTGTTTTCGATGCCGATTAATCCAAAATGGTTCCACTAGTTTAATTATTTAAGCCGGCTCGCGAAATTTTGTTTAAATTTGGCGAGTTTAGGCGCTACCACCATATTGCAATACTGGTTTTGTGGGTTTTTGCTAAAGTAATCCTGATGATAATCTTCGGCTTGATAGTAATTGTTAATTTCAGTCACTTCAGTTACCACAGGGTCTGGCCAGATTTGTTGTTCTTCAATCTCAGCAATAATTTCTTCGGCTAACTTCTTTTGTTCATCATTGTGATAAAAAATGGCGCTTCGATACTGGCTACCCACATCATTACCCTGCCTATTTAACTGGGTAGGGTTATGCAACGCAAAAAATATTTCTAATACATCTCGAAAAGAAATTTTATCCTCATCAAAATTGACTCTTACGACCTCTGCATGCCCTGTTGACCCAGAACAAACTTGTTCATAACTGGGGTTATCTACGTGGCCTGCAGCATAGCCTGAGTAAGCCGATTGGATCCCTTCCACCGAGTTGAATGCTGATTCAAGACACCAGAAACAGCCACCAGCCAGCGTTGCTTGTTGAATATTTGCCATTTTTTCCTCAGATAATTAATAGGTTTGAGATTAACATGGTCATGAATTTAGTTTAGTTCAAGGCATCCACAACAGATAGTTTTGCGTAATAAATTGTAATCCCGTTTATTTGCTCTAATTGAACATGATGGGGTAATTATTTAACGCACCAAATACAGGTTTTTCGCTGTTGAGTGTTTATTGCAAAGAGGTATGCTGTAATGTCAGAAACAAACGCGCTAGTTATTGGTAGTTCATCAGGTATTGGCGCTGAACTGGTGAGTCAATTATGTGATAGCAATCTATATCATCAAGTCCATGCAATATCTCGAAATGAGATCGCCGTAGCTCATCCGAAGTTGCATTCTCATGAGGTAGATAGTAGCGATGAAGTACAAATTGCGAAAATCTGTGAAACCCTGCGTGAGTCTGGTCCATTTGCTCTTGTGGTGTGTTGTATTGGTATGCTCCATTTAGATAGTAAAGTGGAACAAGTTACTCCAGAAAAGCGCCTAGAGGATGTAACGGCTAACCAATTAGAGCATTATTTTAAGGTCAATACAGTTGCGCCTATGATGTGGTTAAAGCATCTTCCCAAGCTGTTATTAAAATCTGTTGATACCCAAGTGGTTTTACTATCGGCTCGAGTTGCCAGCATTGAGGATAATAAATTGGGTGGTTGGTATGGGTATAGAGCCAGCAAGGCTGCACTAAATATGTTGATAAAAACGAGTCAAGTGGAGTATCGACGCCGTTTTAAAACAGTTCAAATTGTAAGTTATCATCCCGGTACCGTCGATACCGGTTTGTCTAAACCATTTCAATCTAATGTCCCTAAGGACAAGTTGTTTTCTGTGGATTTCACTGTAAGACAGTTACTTTCGCTGCTGCCAACACTAGATATCAATCATGCACCACATTTTATTGATTGGGATAATAAATCTATTCCATGGTGAGCTAAACCCGCTCCCAATGGAACAAAAACTCCATAGCCGTCTAGAGCTGGCTTTTTGATAAACCTAGCTTTTTAAGTGAAAGACATTTTAAAATTAGGCTGTTAACATCGTCGTTCTAACCTAAAAACAATAAGGTTGATTATCCCCCGCTAATTGAAGCTGTAGGGAGTCGTCAACTCATAAAAAGGAAAATATTATGGCAGCAGATCGTGAGCAGTTTGGTTCTCGTCTCGGATTCATTTTAGCGGCAGCTGGCTCAGCAGTGGGTATTGGTAATATGGTGGGATTTCCCGTGGCGGCGACCAAAAATGGTGGAGGCGCTTTCTTACTCATCTATGCTATTTTTGTCGCATTAATTTGTTTGCCCGTCATGTTGGCGGAAATGTCGGTTGGCCGACGAAGTCGAATGGATCCTTTAAATGCTTATGTAAACCTGAGCAAAAATCAGCTCCATTGGCGGATTGCGGGGTGGCTGTCAATTATCACACCATTTATGATAGCCGTATTTTATTTGGTTATTACAGTGTGGATTTTTGGATACCTATTCCAAATTATGAGTGGCAACCTTGATAAATTAGCAGACCCAACTACTTTTCCCGAATTCATCAAATCCTCACATTTGTTTATTTACATGGCAGGAGTATTTGCTGTTGTGTATTTCATCTTGCAAGGTGGTGTAAAGCAAGGCATTGAGAAAGCCGCTAAAGTAATGATGCCGGCATTATTTGTGATGTTGATCGGCTTAGTGATTTTCGTACTGACCTTAGATAATGCCTTTGCAGGGGCGGAATATTACTTAGTTCCAGACTTTAGCAAAATTAACGCCTCCGTGGTCAGCGCAGCATTGTCTCAAGCGTTTTTCTCTTTATCTTTAGGAATGGGGATCATGATCACCTATGGTTCCTATTTAGATAGTAAGAGTGATGTACCAGGTTCGGCGAAATTTGTGGCATTAGCCGATACCGCGGTTGCTTTCATTGCGGGATTGTTAATTCTACCTGCTGTATTTTCATTCAATCCGAATACGAACACTGCTGAGTTAAGTGATTCATCAGTAGAGCTTATCTTTACGTTTCTACCTAAGATCTTTTTAGCGCTGCAAGCGTCTATTGGTTACGTAGGTGCGAGTTTTGTGGCGGGTCTATTTTTTCTATTAGTATTTTTTGCTGCGATAACCTCTTTGGTATCGATATTCGAAGTACCTGTTGCGGCGTTTATGGAGTCTAAAAAAGTAAGCCGTAAAAAAGCCTTAGGCTTGTTGGGATTATTATTAATTGTCACTGCTAGCTTAGCGACATTGTCGTTTGGTATGTGGGAGCCAGTCACTCATTTTATTAGTTATGCTTATCCCGACAGCGGTAAATCTTTGTTTGATCTGATTTACGATGTGTTCTACGACACTATCTTGCCTTTAAACGGTTTACTGATTTGTTTATTCGTGATTTATCGTTGGAAAAAAGAGAACTTCAATGCCGAGTTAGATGAAGGCGCCCCCAGTTATAAAGGCAGCTTTTTTGAGAGATACGTAGACATCTCGGTGGGAACTTTTATTCCGTTAATATTGCTTTTGGTGTTTGTTAACACCGTTGCTTTGAAATATTTTGGAAAGGCTTTGGTTGGCTAGAGTCATACCTTGATGTATTCAATGCCGGTCAACAGACCGGCTTTTTTATGTAGACTTTTGTTATTACCCCGGGTGAGTCGTTAACTAGTGCGATAGCAATGTGTTAGCCTTTAAGCATATCGTATGGACTTGGGTAAGCTAGGTCGAGTTCAAGGGTGTTAAGGGTAAATTCACTATTGATGCATTTGCCAAAGGGAAATGAGGTGTCTTCAACAAACTCCGGTGGAGGTACTTCCAATGCTGTTGCTGCATCTACATAATATTGTTGGCGTGTTGGATGCTCAATACTGCATAAATGGTAAGTTTGGCCGAATTTATTCTTGTTAATTATCTTTTCGATGGCGTGAATTACGTCGTCTCTGTGAACGAGGTTAACTCGCTGTTGACCGTTTTCAATGTGTTTTCTACCACTTAAACTCCGCGCTGGATGCCTATGTTGTGAGACTAAACCGGCTAAACGAAGAATGCAGCCATGTTGCTGAAACATACTACGAACTGCATTTTCAATCTCAACGTGGATCTTGCCACTGTGAGTTTGGGGGGCAACAGGCGTGTATTCATAAATCATCCCGTCAGCATTGCCATAAACTGCGGTGGTGGAAATAAAAATCACATTCTGAATGCCCTGATGTTTTGCTGTAGAAACTAAGGCTCGCATTTCTTGGCCAAATTTTTTTAAGGAAGGCGATTTTCTACCCGGTGGGATATTCAGAATCAATGTATGGGCGTTAAATAAAGGAGTTAACTCAGGACTGTCTAAATTATCTCCAAGCTCATACTGTATAGCTGAAACCCCCATGTCTTGTAATTTGTTTACTTCAGTAGCCGAACGCTTAGTGGCCACAACAAGGTGGCCACTTTTCATTAACGTTTGGGCAAGTGGTAAACCTAACCAACCCGCCCCAATAATTGCAATTTTCACGATTGTTATTTAAATCCTTACATTTTGCGGTCTGATTTGACAGTGATCAGGTTTAAACCAGATAACTCGCCCATGGAATTTTGAAGCTTATTTTCTACATTATCGATTTTAGCGAGTCGCATGCAAAACGCATCCGCTTTTTGTTCTAATTTGTCGGCTCGTGCTTCAATTTTTTGTTCAATATCTTGACCAAAGTTACCCATACGTTGATCAAAATCATTGGTATCACCATCACCAAATATAAGCTCGGTTCCAAGGGCGATCATCAAGTGGCCGATTGATGCTGTAACCACCTCTTCTACAGTGTCTTCAAATTCTTGTTCCCACTTTGCTCCGAAAAATTCACCATCAGAAAAGTCAGCAGAATCTAGGTGAATGCTGCCATCTTCAGCATAAAAATTATGTTCAATTTTCTGTTTCACATCATCTAATTTGCTTTGGATTTTCTCAACAGCGTTGCTTTCTGAGCCAAGTAAATTACCTAACACTTCTGAGACGGCAACATTGGCTATGGCAACCCCATCTAAAGCAAGGTCAGCAGCAACAGGGACAGCATCGTAAATACCATTATAATATTCCGCTACCCACCTTTCTTGGTTTTTGTTGATATCCATGCGCTTGCCATTTACAAAAAGCGTTTCACCCGCGTCAATTTTAATTATGTCGTTGTCTTCAGTCGTCACAGTTAAAATGTTATTCATTAAAGAAACTTGACCATCCATACTTACATCGCACTCACCTGCAGCCGCTGTGCCTGTAAGTAACAATAAACTTGCGGCGATAACTGATTTTTTCATAATTTTTCCTTTATATACTTTAACGAATTAGGACAATGAGCTTTTTGCAAACACCGTCTATGATGATTGATTATGTTTGTAGATTAGCAACACTCTGGCCACTTTTATAAAGTTAAGTAATATCAAATAGTTAATGCAGTTTTAAGTTTTCGGATAGGGTGACTTGAACTTGTGAGTAGGAAGTTATGCTAAATGTTAGTCAAATTCACTACATTCATTTGGCTATTATATATTGAAGAATATTTTAACTGTTTGATATAGATCACTCCCCCAACAAAAGGTTTTGGTGCATAATATACAGAATTCATCGTTTATTAATTTGGAGATAGCATGGTTGATGCCGTTTTATTTGGAATAACAGTTCTTGTGTTTGTATTAGGCACAACTTGTTTAATTATGGGATTTCTACCTTCCCCTGCTGGTGGAATGCGTGAAAAAGTCGAGTATGGATTCTTTGGTGTCACAGGGTTAGTGGCAACTTTACTGTTGTCTGTTGCTATCGCCTGGAGCTAAGTCAACTCGTCTTTGCCTTTGACTTCAACGCTGACTAATTGGACGTTTTAAACATGACCCAATTAGTTAGCGCTCATGGTCTCAATGTTGGCGTTAAAATTTAAGCTCTATCACTTACTCGTTGATACGCTCTAAGGTTGAATACAGGCAGCATAGCTAAACAATGGTCAAAGATATCTGCTTGAACCCCTTCATAATTTACCCAGTTTTTATCCGCACAGAAGCAATATATTTCTAACGGCAAACCTGTTTCCGTTGGCGGGAGTTGGCGTACCATCATAGTCATTTCTTTGTTAAGTTGCATATGGTGTTGTAAATATGCGTTAACGTAAGCACGATATGTCCCTATATTGGTTAAACGACGACTGTTTAATAAATCTTGTTCGTCTATATGTTGTTGATTGTGATAATCCCTAAGTAATTGAATTTTTGATTCAATATAATCACTGATGTATCTGATTTTTTTATATTCAGCAAGGGTATCGGCATCACAAAATTCTATGCTATTAATATCGATCTGAATCGCTCGTTTTATGCGTCTGCCTCCTGATTCAGACATGCCACGCCAGTTTTTGACCGAGTCGCTTATCAGGGTATAAGTGGGAATTGTTGAGATAGTTTTATCCCAATTCTGTACTTTAACTGTGGTTAAACCCACTTCCAATACTTCGCCATCGGCACCGTATTTTTGCAGTTCTATCCAATCGCCATTATTCACCATGCGATTGGCTGCGATTTGGATACCCGCGACAAACCCTAAAATCGTGTCTCTAAATAACAAGAGTAAAACTGCTGTAACAGCACCTAAGCCAGAAAGTAACAAAAGAGGGGATTTATCGAGTAGGTTGGAAATAATAAGCAAGGCGGCGACGATAACAACGACCAGTTTAGCAACCTGGATAAAACCGGTGATAGGGGCTCGTTTGGCTAATTCAGAGGCGTTATAAATATCTTCAACGGTGTTAAATAATGCACTACTTGACCACACTACTGAGATAGCGATATAAATCAGCATAGATTTTTGAATAAAGGTGTAGAAAATATTGGAGTCGTCTAACAATACCGGGGTTAGTAAGAACATAACCAAGGCCGGAACTATATGACAAATTCGCCTAAAAAAACCATGTTTATGGAGTTCGTCATCCCAATTATTTCGGCTCAACGAAACAATTTGAGAGATACGTCCTCGCATTAGCAAGCGGGTTAACATAAATGCAATAGTGGCTAACCCTATCGACAACAATATAGCGGAACCTTGATATAACCAGCTATGCTCGGTAATACCCGCATCAATACTATTTAAATTCGTTAGTAACCAATCTTTTACTTTCTCTTGTTTGAGCATTATTTTGAACTACCTAGCTGTGATATAAACTTATCTTTACTGTTCCATAATTGGTTCAGCCAAGTTTGAAAGCGTCCTTTAAATTCAACATCGTTAAAGTAGTCGCCAATCACATCATCTGTCACCGGTAATACATCAATATGAATAAATACCTGTTTCAGGTTGCCACAAAGCATATCCATCATTGGATGCTTAGTATTTTCGGGGTACAAAATCGTGACATTTAAAATATTGGTAAATTGTTCCCCCATACTTGCTAAAGTAAAGGCAACCCCTCCGGCCTTTGGCGGCAGCAGATGCTGATATTGGCTTGCCTTGGCGAGCTGCTTTTCAGGTGTAAATCGAGAGCCTTCGACAAAGTTAATCACAGTGGTAGGTGTTGTTTGAAACTTTTTACAGTACTTTCGCGTCGTTTCTATGTCTTTTCCTTTGAGGTGAGGGTTTTTCTCGACGAACTCTCTGCTATACCTTTGCATAAAAGGCATGCCAAGAGCCCAGGCACCCAAACCCACGAAGGGTAACCAGATGAGTTCTTTTTTCAAAAAGAATTTAGGGGCAGGGATGCGCGTGGCTGCAAATTCAATTAATAAAATGATATCCAAGTAGCTTAAATGATTTGGCATCATTAAATACCAACTGTTTTTATTTAGCTCTCCTTCCACGGAACAGTTCCAGGCAACATTATTGGTAAGCTTTATTAGCTTGATGCTAATTACACCAAATGCAAACATCATAAAATGCATAATGGGGCTAAGCAGAGCGCTTATCCACTTGAAGGGTAGAAGAAGCTTCACCAATCCTAAAGAGATAATTAATACAGCCCAAAAACCCAAGTTTAGCATTTGCAGCGTAAAGTGAATTGGGAACATGATAAAAGCGGGGATAAAACTCAACATAATGGACTATTTTCTCGACGACATAGTGGCAAGGGTTTCATCTTTCTCAGACCACAACTGATTCAGCCAACGCTGGAATCGAACTCGTTGCTCAGGGTTGTCGAAATAATCCATAGCAAAGGCATCACTATTGAGAATATCTTCAATGGAAAGAATGCGAACTTTCACTTGTATATTTTTGACTCTGCCACTGGCAAAGTCCCAAAAACTGGGAATACCTTCTGGATAATAAATGGTTACGTCTAATAGCTTGTGCAATTGGTTACCCATAGCACTGAGCACAAATGCCATGCCACCAGCCTTAGGCTTCAGTAGGTGTTTATAGGGGCCATTGATTCGTTTCAACTTTTCTTCTGTTAAACGGGTACCTTCTACAAAATTCATAATACTAACGGGCTTAGTGCTGAATTTTTCACAAGCTTTACGAGTGCTTTGCATATCTTTTCCTTTCAGATGCGGATTTTTCGCCAGGAAAGATTTTGAATAACGACTCATAAATGGGAAGTCCAATGCCCACCATGCAATACCTAAAAACGGAACCCAGATTAACTCTTTTTTAAGGAAAAATTTAAGGAAAGGTATTTTACGGTTAAAAATTCTTTGTAAAACAAGTATATCCACCCAAGATTGATGATTCGAGGTAACTAAATACCAGTCATTCAAAGTGAGTGTTTCTATGCCTTCTACATCCCATTGGGTATTCGAAGTGATTTTCTGATTTAAATTATTAATGCTTATCCAAGCCGTTGCGCAACCATCTAAAGGGTAACTAATCCACTTTTGCCAAGTAGCGATGGGGAGCAGCTTCAAAATGGAAAGAAGTACAATAGGTATGACCCAAAAAACAGTATTAATGAAATAAAAAACGACAGATATGGTACCAACAAAATGACCAGTAATATTGCGGATAGACACGCTTGAATAGACCCTATTTCTCAGAATTAATAAGGGTTATTGTAAACTAAATTCTCGACATTGTTATAAACAATTATTGCAAGTCCAAAGCGGATTACAATATTTGATCTAACCAACTTCTATTTCGCGAAAAGTGGTTACCCAAAAATGCCATTTGATCCGCTAAAATGCGTCGATTCATGAGATAAAATCGCTCATACAAATTGGGCGCAAAAGGCACTGCTATTAATGACATTTGAGCTTCGTCGGGAGTTCTCGCTGCTTTGTGACAGTTACATCGAATACACGCGGTAGCTGCGTTTGTCCAAATGTCTTTACCACCACGAGAGCGGGGTATTATGTGGTCTCGAGTGAGTTGTGAAGATTTAAACTTTTGTCCACAATACATACATAGGAAGTTATCGCGGCGGAATAGATAGCGATTACACAAGGATATTTTACCATCTAAATTAGTCACTTTTCCTTCACAACCAATGATGGATGAAAGTTGCAGACGACTTTGCACCCCTTGGTTGTTCCAGCCACCAAGCATAACCTTCTTATTCTCACCCAATTCAAATAGTACACGCTCTTGTGCATAGTACTTAGCCGCTTCTTCTGGTGTTATCCACGCTTGCGGCATACCTGATTTGTTCAATCGCAATACCATCATAAACTTCCCCAATTCGCTCTCGTTATGTGCAACTCGCCTGAAAATGGTTATTTTGTGGCTAGGTTTTTTCTCAAGCCACTATCTTAGGCTTTCAAGCCTGTCTTTTTGTTATGGTTTTGAATCGGTATAAATAATATACAGTTACTGTGACAGATTTAATGCAAAAAATCTAACAATACAGCTATGTCAAAAAACACATAATTATTTGTGTTTAAACAAAACTTTTTGTGTAGCTCGTGCATAATAAGATTATGTCATTGAATCTATAAAAGGACGGTATTTATTCAAGCTTATATTCCTGGACACAACGATTTGTGGTTCTTGCCGTTAGGGGGCACGGGGGAAATTGGTATGAACATGAATCTATTTGGTCATGACAGCCAATGGCTAATGGTCGATTGTGGTATCACTTTCGATGAGCCATTAACCTTAAAGCATGGGGTTGCGGTAGGGCCAAAACATGATGTTGTATGTGCAGACCCTGCTTTTATTACTCGCCAAAAAGAGAATTTGGTGGGCATTGTTATCACCCATGCACATGAAGATCATATTGGCGCTTTGCCGCATCTTTGGCAACGCTTCAAGTGTCCAGTTTACACAACGCCCTATACCGCCGAGATTTTGCGCAGAAAACTACGCAATACCGCCAATCAGAATATGCCCATTATAGAAGTGGTCTCCAATCAAGTTGTTGATATTGGCGTGTTCAATGTGCAGTGGATGCCCATTACCCATTCTATACCCGAACCCCATGGGTTAATAATTCGCACTGCGGCTGGAAATATTTTTCATACCGCTGATTGGAAGATTGATACTCATCCCGTTACTGGTAAAGGTTTTAATGAACAGCCATTTAAACAGCTAAGAAAACAAAATATTTTAGCCATGATTTGCGATTCAACTAATGCCACCAAAAGCGGATTCTCCTTGTCTGAAGGGGCTTGTTACCATGGATTGAAACAATTGGTGGAAGGGGCAAGTGGACGGGTTGTGGTTGGGTGTTTTAGCAGCAATATTGCACGATTAATCACCTTGGCTAAAATCGCTAAACACACTGGGCGATATCTGGCGTTACTTGGACGCTCATTGCAAAATACAGTTGGAGCGGCGAAAGCAACAGGCCATTGGCCCGACGATTTAACCATCATTGATGCCTACCACAGCGGCTATTTACCGCCAAGGGAAGTGCTCGCAGTCGCGACGGGGAGTCAAGGCGAGCCACGTGCAGCAATGTCTAGACTTGCCCAGGATAATTATCGGGACTTATCTCTGGATGAAGGCGATTTAGTCATTTTCAGCTCGATTATTATTCCGGGTAATGAAAAAGCGGTTGAAACTCTTATCAATGCTTTTAAAGCACGCAAAATACACACTGTTTTATCAGAAAGTAGCGAACTCCCTATTCATGCATCCGGACACCCTTGTGAAGAAGAGTTGAAGTTGATGTATAACTGGGTACGTCCGCAAGTGGCGGTGCCTACTCATGGAGAGGAGATGCACATGCAACGAAATGCGTATTTAGCCAAGCAATCACAGGTTTTAAGAGCCTTAACCGGCAAAAATGGGGATATATTTTTACTTGCACCTCAACTTGGGGTTAAGCGCCAAGCTATTAAAACTGGACGTATTGCGCTGCAAAACAATTAGATTGAGCTTGATGGTCATTTTACGGGTTCACTCTGCATGCTTGCCAGCCATGACGGTTGAAAACAAAACGTTTACGTATATGGGGGGTAGTTTGCAGTTGCAGATGATCTACCTCTGTCACTGAAAATATCAACAAACAAAAGTTATCACTCATTTGCTGTGTGGGCTTGTTTTGATTAGCTTGCGGCTGAAATTTGTCATCAAGGGCTAAAATCTCCCCCGGTGTATCCCAAAAGTATGACTGCTTAGCAGCCTCTGAAAGTTTCTGCCATTGCTGTATACGAAGCGATTGTTGTGTACTTTGGGCAGTTATTGCCTGAAGGTTACCAGTTAAGCGGTACTGTTCTCTAGATTGGCTAAAGTACCAGCATATTTGGGCGTGATTATTCACTGCCATATGCTGAATTTTTTTGCTTCGAATATCAGTGTGGATAAACAAAGAGCCCGTTGTTTCCAAAAAGCCGCGAAATACAACCGTTCTCACTTCTGGTTGGTTTTCTTGGTTAATAGTCGCCAATTGCAGGTATTTTGATTCTGGCAGGGCTTGGTTATCATTTATAACCCCCTTTAGTTTATTTAACCAAATTGCGGCGTCTCTGTTGCTATCCATTTTTTCTGTCAACATCTTCTATTTTAAAGCTAATTAATATGTATTGCACAACAGCTTAGGGTTTTGTCAATTTTTCAACTTAGCACGGTTTTTAGGATTGACAATAGCAGCCCTCACCATCGGCTATGACTGTGGCACCTAAATGTTCGTTAGCAACAATTGTGTTTGCAATGGGCTCAATTAAACTTGTCTTAGGGCTACAAAAATAACCTGTGGAATAAGGACCTAAATAGCCTAAATTGCCAGATTCATCAAAAATCACCATGGCAGGGTAGGATGGGATGAGTTTTCTGATTTTTGTTGCCTCTTTAGGGTTAACCGTTTTAACGATATAGCCATTTTCAGCGAATGTCCGATTGAGTTTGCGAATGTGAGTGCTAGATAAGTTATTGCAGTCACATGATTGTTCGCCAATATGAAAAACTGTCTTGTGCAGCGGTTGACCCACTTCTGAAAAAACCGACTTTACTTTACCATCAAAGTCTTGAGCCATTGAGGCTGTTAACAGCAATTGCTGAGGATCAAAATTGGTTACTTTATTTTGAGCAATATAAGCCAATGTGAACAGGCTAAGTCCTGCCCACATCACCATTCCCAAAATTCCTTTAGTAGACATATTTAGTATTATTGAAATTTATTGAGGCTTAGCATCAGCTTATGAGATATTAACTCTAATTCATTGGTTTCTTTAGAAACCGAATGTACTAAGTCTGACTCTTGTTCGCTAATTGAATTTAATTGCCCTACGGATGAGGCGATGTTATTGATAACTTTCGTTTGCTCTTCCACCGCATCTTTCAAACCGTTTGTTACGTTGTCTACCTGTTCAATATTGGATTGTACGTTTTGCATGAAGTTTAGGGCTGAGTCAGCTTGTTTACTGGTGATACTTCCTGAAGCCATGCAGTCTTCCATAAATGCACTTGATTGTTTGGACGATGACAATAATCTCGCCATAATTTCATTCACTTCTTCTGTACTGACTTTGGTCCTCGATGCAAGTTGTCGAACTTCATCGGCAACCACCGCAAATCCGCGACCTTGTTCACCCGCTCTGGCTGCTTCGATGGCTGCGTTGAGGGCCAATAAATTGGTTTGATCGGCAATGGATTGGATGGTTTCTAATACGCTAGAAATACAAGTGCACTCATTAGCTAAATCTTCGATACTTTTACTGGTTTTTGAAATGTTATCTACTAACTTGCTTACTTCGCTATTGGCGTTCGTCATTTCCATTTGTGCTTTTTCGGTATCCAGTCTTGCTTCACTAGCGCGATTATAGGTTTCTAGTGCCAGTTCAGAGATGGTTCTTGCAGAGTTGGATAGCTGTTCGGAAGCACTAGCAATAGAAGATATTTCAGCATCTGCAATTGGCTTAAAGTCTTGTAGTTCGGAAGATGCCGCTTTGGTTGAAGATGCATTTCGGTCGATATTTTTTCCCAAAACTTCAACTTCTTTCACAATAGTTTCAAAAGAGTCTATTAATTGATTAAAGGCCGCTACAGATTGAATATCAATATTCGAATTTGAACGATAGGTTAAATTAAATTTTCCATCCTCTTTAGAGATATTATCCACGCCTTTTACGACTTCATGGGCAGCTCGGCTGGTGACAGCATTCTCTTTACTCATCCAGGCTAAAAGCACCGATTGAGTAATAGCGTAAGCGAAATGCACCAAAAGCAAAGTTAACAGTAAATTACCGTCAACTAATATGTATAACGGTGCTCCAGCTTTTTGTAGAAAGAAAAAGCTGGTGTGGTGCGCAGCGACAACTATGACAGCGGTAACGAAAATTCGCCAGTTCTGGTAAAAAGCTAAAAAAGACATTAATACAAAAATGCCAAAATGAATTTCAGTTAACCCCTGCATTTGTTGAATATGCAGTGCTGAAAACAACATAAAACTGATGGCAACGACATGTTGCGTGATTTCTGCTTGACCGTTTCTGTTGATCATAACGAGGGGGATTGCGGCAGTTGGAATGCCCACGATGACAGCTTCAAGCTAAGTTCCATAAATGGGGGCAATGGCGAGGCTAATAAGCAATAATATCAATAACGCAAATGAGACGACTTTGTTTGCGCTATCTATCCATGGTCGATTTATCGTATCCATAATATTCATCCACGTAGTTAACATAGGTCAAATATGGAGGTTGCTAGCTAATTTGCCAAATTAGTCTTTTGAATGTCATTATATAGGCAATATTAATGGTAATTGAACAACCTCTCTCAAATTACGGCAATCACTTAAGCATGCCGAGACACTTTTATTTTATCGCCCAGCAGCTTTATAACATTACCGTAACTAATGTATAACAAACATATTTTAGCATTCGATTATCACTAAACTTAATGTTAGCTTGGATTGACGTATTTTTCCTTTCCATTATCGGAGTTCATAAATGACAGTAAGCAAACAATTATTCACCGAAATTACTTCTAACGGTCAATTAGTCGTTTCATTAAAAGAACGTGAAATCCCGTCGTTAAAGGCCCATGAAGTCTTAGTCCAAATTCAGGCCGCACCTATTAATCCATCGGATATGTGGCCAATGTTTGGTCCAGCAGACCTAAACAAAGGATCATTTAACAAGCGAGAAATGGCATTTACGGCGCCAGTTTCGCCATCTATGCTTGGCCGTGTGAAATCAAGGCTAGATCAAGTATTACCTATTGGTAATGAAGGCGCAGGAAAAGTTGTGGCCACTGGTGATAGTGAAGCGGCCAAAGAAATGTTGGGAAAAACCGTGGGGATATTAAGTGGAGCTGCTTATTCTGAGTATTGTGTTGTGCCCTGGCAGGCCTGTATTGTCCACAATGAAAACACAACCGCTAAACAAGCCGCCTCGTCTTTTGTTAACCCGCTAACCGCACTTGGAATGGTTGAAACTATGCGCTCTGAAGGACATTCGGCTTTGGTCCATACGGCAGCGGCTTCAAGTTTAGGAATAATGCTGAACAAGATATGCCTAGCTGAAGATGTTCCTTTAGTGAATATAGTGAGAAAACAAGAACAGGTAGAGCTCTTAGAAAAGTTAGGAGCAAAATATATTTGCAACTCTTCAAGTGAAAGTTTTAAACAAGATCTATATAAAGCCATTGAGGCTACCGGTGCTACGTTGGCTTTCGATGCCATTGGTGGTGGGGATTTAGTCAGTGATATATTGACCGCAATGGAGCAAGTTGGTAGTAAAGATGCCAAAGGGTTTAATACTTACGGTTCAGCAGACAATAAGCAAGTGTATATATACGGTGGTTTAGACTTCTCGCCAACTGTGTTAAATCGAGCTTATGGTATGACCTGGGGGATTGGAGGCTGGTTATTGATGCGGTTCCTTGGCAAGCAAAGCCCACAAAAAGTAAAACAACTGCATCAACGTGTTGCCAATGAAATTAACACAACCTTTGCCATTGACTTCACTGATGAGCTGTCTTTTGAGCAGGCTCTACAGCCAAGTACTATCGGTAAATATATGGCCAAAAAAACCGGTGAAAAATTTCTGCTCAATCCAAGCCTAGGTTAGGCTCTAAGGTAAGCGAAATGAAGCACCCTATCTAGGCAACAGATAGGGTGTAAATTGTTATGCTGCAGCTACATTAAATAAATCGACAAAAGAAGGCTGTAATTGAATATCCACAGGCAATTTCAGTATTCTTGCCACATCACTTGCAGAAATAAGTCCACGGATTTCATGGTTGCTTTTATCAATGACTAAACAATGTTGTTGATGGTTATCCCTTAGTGTTTCCACAACGTCACCAACACTAGCGGCCCTTAAGTCTTCATAAGAAAACGCTTTAAGGCTATTTTTGGAGCGCATAAAATCGGTGACTGTTATCTCTTCTCTTGGTTGATTTTTAGTGACTTTAGCAAGAATTCTTTGCTCGCTTATGTCACTCAAAGAGACAATGCCAATGAAATTTTGCTCACTGTCGAGTACTAACTCCATTCTAACGTGAGATCTTTTCATTAGACCTTCGAGTTCAACCGCTTTAGTTGATGCATCGATAACCAAAGGTGTAAATTTTTTGAAATCCGTGAAGATAGATAATGCATTTGAATGCATGGTAATACCGGTGTTCTCTGGTGGCCATGCGAGTCTGTCTACAGATTCGGTGTTATAGAGCGCTAACTTTTTCATTTTTACGCTCCTTCTTAACTGTTTTTAGCAGATTGTTTTTAGTTTTAGACTGAATATAAGCACAGTCACTACGATAACGAATTAAAACGTCAGTTATACTCATGGGAATACCCTCTGATTTATACTATTAGAAAATTTATTTTTTATATCAGATGGTTAGAGAGGGAGGGCCACGAATGAAGTCAGTGTTTTTGGAAACCAGATAGGTTTCATTACGCTGAAAGGTAACCCCTAAGTAGTTAACAGAATGGGCGGATGCGGAAACGGAATTGATTGTCGCATCAAGGTCTAAGTCGAAAGGATCAAGGTTAAATATTTCAGCCTGCTCGACTATTGAAGTAGTTTGATCTATTGCCTCTTGCGATTGTTCAAGCGCTACTGATGAGAAGCTAAAACTAGCTACCCATGACATCAGCAATATATTGAACCAAAGGACTTTCATCAATTTCTTACTCGTTAATATTTAAACTTGTTTATTACAGTGTTTGTAAACTGGATTGATAAACACATAAAAAGTGGATTAATAACTTTATACATGTGAACACCTATCTGTTTTTTAAAGGGCTGGAGAAAAAGTAAAAACGAAGCAATTACTTTCTGCCAACCTGTTATGAGTTAAAATACGCTCATACTCTGACTTAGTACAAACCCTTCAACCCATTAAATCGACCAGTTATCGAAAATGTTAAATAATTGTCAAAATTTATCGTGCTAATTTTAAGTGTTCAGTTTTGTTATTTGCGCCATTGATGCACACAATTCCTCAATCGACTCAAGCGGGATTTAAACACAGGTTTTGATACCCTCAACCTTTGAGTTTATTTAGCCTTATGTGCGTACATCAGTTTATGTCAACAAAGTAGCTAAGCTTCCTTCCGTTTACGTTGTCGTTGCGAACCAAAATAGTAAAGGTCATCAAACGCACCCGTTGCATTTTAGAAGTTGAAAACCTGACTACTCCGGATTCTTTACTCCTGAACCTTGCACAGTATACAGTTTGATTTTTCCTAACTCTTTTTGAAATGCTATAATGCGCCATCTTATTTTCCTGCTTAAAAACTTGGACTTCAAAAAGGCTCTTTTGGGCCCACGAAAGAGTGAAAATAAGGCATTAAAGGCATAAATACCGCTATTGGTATTTATGCGGGAATTTAGATATTAACCATATAAAACATAGGCTTAAGTTGAATAATAACCTGACTCCCATCAACCGCACCATTTCCGTCGCGCCAATGCTGGATTGGACGGATAAGCATTGTCGTTATTTTTTACGGCAGATATCACAACATTCGTTGTTATATACCGAAATGGTGACAACGGGGGCGATCATTTTTGGCAAAGGCGATTATTTAGCTTTCAATGAAGCCGAGCATCCTGTTGCATTGCAGCTTGGTGGTTCTGACCCTGCAGGTATGGCGCGCTGTGCGTTGCTAGCTCAAGAGCGTGGTTATGATGAAGTTAACATTAATGTTGGCTGTCCTTCTGATCGTGTGCAAAATGGCCGGTTTGGTGCGTGTTTGATGGCTGAGCCAGAAACCGTTGCCGCTTGTATAAAGAGTATGCAGGCTGAAGTCGATATTCCAGTAACGGTTAAGTCGCGCATCGGTATTGATGAAATGGACGAGTACGAGGATCTAACTCGGTTCATTAGCCAAGTAGCTGATTCGGGTTGTGATACTTTTATTGTACATGCCCGCAAGGCCTGGCTGAAGGGACTCAGTCCAAAGGAAAATCGTGATATTCCGCCATTAATGTATGAGCGTGTTTATCATCTGAAAGAACAATTTCCTGATTTACACATTAGTATTAATGGTGGTGTAAAGACTTTGGATGATGTGGCTTTGCATCTGAATTATATAGATGGCGTTATGATTGGCCGGGAGGTTTACAGTAACCCTTACATCTTAGCTGAAGTTGATAATCGCTTTTATCAAGACACTCATCAAGTGCCGAGCCGCCATGATATTGTGAAAGCTATGGTTGAATATGCGCAAACTCAATTGGAATTGCCTCACACCCGAATTTGGCACATTGCTAGACACATGCTTGGGTTATTTCAAGGGCAACCCGGGGCGCGCATTTGGCGTCGCTACTTAAGTCAAAATGGTACCCAGAAAGGCGTAGGTATAGAGCTATTAACGGATGCCTTAGATACCCTTAATGAAGCTCAATTCCAGGCGCAACAATTTCGCAATACTCATGCACCTGATCAAGTTGGTTAAAATCGCCAACTGACTTGGTCAAAAACACCAAAAAATTATTTTTTACTCCATTAAAATCCTTGGCGACGTTTAAACTATTTCTTTTTATTTTTAAAAAGTACTTTAAAATCAATTGGATATATATTTTCTTAGTAGTTGGCACAACTATCGCAATAATGATTGCGACTTAACTAGTAACTGAATAATCAGTTACAAACACAACTACTAAGGAAATTATTATGTTTAAGAAAATCACAACAGCAACAGTACTTATCTCTGGTTTATTTGTAGCGTCAACTGCTCAAGCCACAGAAGTCTCGGTAGAACAACTTGTTGGTTCACTTATTTCTCAAGCCGTTGAAGTAACAAAAGAAGAAATATCATACGGTGTTGAAGAGGCTATTTTGACAGTAAACAACTCAATTGGTTTTGAGTCAGGTTCACAAGATTACGTCACTAATGTCACTATCACAGATTTGAACAGTAACGTTGAAGCTAAAAAACAAGAAAATGATAAAGCCGAATAGTAAGGAGAGACGCTATGTTTAATCACATACATCTACTTACACTATTGTTAGCACCGGTTATGGCCTATCTTGCAGCCGCACTCGTATTTAGTCTTGTCGAGTGTAAGAAGAATAGCCATGCAGTACCGGTTAACGGTTCCAACCTCCAATACCATGACGGTCGTAACTCGCAGTAGAGACCGTCATTGTTTTTGGCTCATTTTGTTCGGTAGCTTCTCTACAATGGGGATCTAAATTTCTGCTCTAACGCTATCTACAATAAAAAACTTTTCAACCAATCTAGTATCCACTACTCATCTAATAGCTATCATGTTTACCTTATTCCAGTCTGAGATGAAATTCATAGCATTTTACTTTATTTATGTTTGATGTATACTTGACTTGTCAATTAAAAGTCGAGGTGCAAGATGCAACAACTTACCGAATCTATGTCATTACTGGTTAATTTAAACCTGGCTTCAATAAAGCTGAATAAAAAGCTAGACCGAAGTTTAGGTGTACATGGCATTAGTTTTAGCGAATATATGGCGTTACATGTTCTCGCTGAACAACCTTCCTACACCATGAGTCGGATTGCCTTAGCGGAAGCATTGGGAATGACCGCTTCCGGTGTCACTCGTATGTTGAACCCTATGGATAAGATTCACTTAATTGAAAAACAAAAGAATCCAAGAGATGCCAGAGTCAGTTTAGTGCAGCTATCAGCAACGGGTAAGTCACTTTACGAAGATGCATCGGTTACCTTTAAACATTTTTCCGAAAATCTTTTATCTGATTTACGACAATATCAAATGGAATCCGTATTAGAGGTGTTAAAGAAGCTGTAAATGACTCTCTCGAAAGTTGCTTTTCATTTAGTACTTATACACGATTAAGGTTTGCTCTCTTTGGATCCCTAATCACAGCTTTGCCTTTAATTTCGTATCCTAAATCTAAAATACAGACCACATTAACCTGGTGACCCTTTTTTCCAAAGCTGAACATCAAGGTGACCGATAGCGCCTTGCTGTTTCCTTTTCCCTACTCGTAAAAGCAGGTTTAGTTGACCTTCAATTCCATTCTTTTCTCACTTTAATAATTTGACCAATTATTTGGTTAATTTGACTAAAATCTTAATTTAGCTTGCCGTTCTGTTTTTGTGAAATTCTAAAGGATTTTATTTAAATTCAATTAAATCAATGGCTTGTTGGGTTTTGAAAGTTTGGCACGTAGATTGTAATAAGTGAAGTACTGGTAAAGAAAACTGAATTTAGAATTATAAAAGGTAATTCAAAATACAACACTCATAATAATCTCGGAGGATCGAAAAATGGGTATGTTCACAAGAATGTCAGACATCGTACAAGCAAATCTTAATGCCATCTTAGACAAAGCGGAAGATCCACAAAAGGTTATTCGTTTAATTGTACAAGAGATGGAAGAAACCTTAGTTGAAATTCGCTCTGTTGCAGCACGAAGTTTAGCTGACAAAAAGCATTTATCGCGCAAACAAGAAAAACTCCAGCAGCAAATTAAAGATTGGCAAAATAAAGCCACGGTTGCCATGAAAAAAGAACGTGAAGATCTCGCTAGAGCAGCGTTAGTTGAAAAGAATAAAGCCCAAGAGTCTTTAAAGTCTTTGACTAAGGAAATGGACGTTGTCGAAGAGGCAATCACCAAATTACAAGAAGATACTTCGCGTTTACAAGAAAAATTGAAAGAAGCGAGAAGTCGTCAAAAAGCGCTAGACATCAGACAGCAATCGGTATCTGTGCGTCTTAAAGCAAAAACCACTCAGAATGTTGAAAAAATCGATGATGCCATTGCACGGTTTGAACATTATGAAAGTCGTATCGACGATTTGGAGTCGCAAGTTGAAGCTTATGATTTAGTGTCACCAAGCAATTCATTGAGCGCACAGATTGAGCAACTTGAACAAGATGAAAATATTGAAAAAGAGTTAGCAGCTTTGCGTAAAAAAGTCGCCTAGAAAAATGCTAGCAACCCAACATATTTCGATTTTAGGCCTGAATTTCCAGGCCTAGGATTAAAAACTTAATAGGAGTCTCCAAATGAAAGACTATTTAAATACAAACCAATTATATCGTGACACTGTAAGAGGTAAAATTAGTGGTGTTTGTGCAGGTATCGCTCGTCACTTTAACGTTGAAGCTTGGATGGTCAGAATAGCAGCCATAGCCGCGTTTATTTTTATGCCAATGGTTGTTGGTGTGGCGTATTTGTTGGCCGTGCTATTAATCCCAACTCGTTAGTTAGTAATTTATAAGGATTTAGGTCATGAAGAATTTTATTGTTGCGGTTCTGATCGCGATTTTGATTACTTATAGCTGTGGGATCCTTGCCAGTGAATGGTTTGATTTTTCCATTCACTTTGACCAACACATACTGGGTCCCATGGAATCGGTAGTCAGTGTAACTGCGGTAGGTGCGGTCATGGCAATCGTTGGCGTTATCGTTGCAATTAGTGTGTTTGGAGCTTTAGCTTTGGCTTTATTCGTAGTATTAATCGCGATGTTATTTGCAGGCGTAACTGTGTTTTGGCCAATGTTGTTGGTTATTGCCTTCATCTTTTGGTTGTTAAAAGATAAGCGTCAAACTCAGTATTAGCGCTGTGAGTGTCAAGAATGTATCGGCTACTCACTTTTAACATTTCTCATTGCTAGGTGTTTTTCATCATCTTATGAAATAACCGTAAACCATTTTCTAGGCGCTACTATAATAAAGGCATAATTGCTTCAGCTGCGAAAAAGCGTTGACTATTCTGGTAAAAGCCCGTGAATTAATTGATAATTACGGGAAATTTATTATTCAGGAAAGGCCGTTTATGAAATGTATCAGATTACAACCTTGGTTGATGTTTATCGGATTATTGTGCTTTAGCTTTGCAAGTTCGGCAAATATCAAAGTAACAGATGCTACCGTCCGATTGTTACCGCCAACAGTACCTAATACCGCCGCCTATTTTAAAATCCATAATTCCTCAGACAAAGATGTGGTTCTCATATCTGCCACTACCGATATTGCTGAAAAAGCGGAATTACACGCCCATGTAATGGAAAACGGAATGATGAGCATGCAGGAACAAGAACAAATTCGCATTCCTGCGGGGGAAACGGTCACTTTTAAACCAGGTGGTTTACACGTCATGATATTTGGTCTCAAAAAGCCGCTAGTCGAAAATAAAGAGGTCATAATCACTTTGCTAAGTGAAGACCAACAAACTATTCAGGTAACAGCTAAAGCTGTGATGCCAGGTAAAGAAAAGTCACATAAACATCATTAGAATAGATAGTCTTATGGGTGTAAAGTGTCACTAATTAAAAATACAGGAAGCATATTATGCAACGTTTTTTAAATGCGAAATGGCTTACCACCACTTTCCTAATAATTGTACTAATTGGTTGGATAATCTCTGTTTATTGGAGTTTTGAGCCGGATGCTTTCAATGTTCGAACTGAAGCACAAACTTATGCCCAAGAAAATTCAGAAAGTGTGGTGATTGGTTACACCACTACCCATACCCTGATCCGTGTAGTGGAGTCACTAATGGATAAGCCTGGTGGTTATTTATCGAATGACGTTATGCCGCCTGGTGTATTTATGGACAACATGCCTCGATGGGAGTTCGGTGCCTTGGAAATGTCCCGAGACTTAGCCTTGGCTATGCGCAAAGACTTTAGTCGTTCTCAATCACAATCAATGGAGAATCCAGAACTAACAAAGGCTCAGCCTGCATTAAATATGAATCATCTAAGTTGGATGTTGCCTTCCGCAGAGTCCATGTATCAAGATGCACTTAAAGACTTGTACGCCTATCGAACAGATCTAGCCGAAAAAGGTCAAGGCAGCGCACAATTCTTCTCTCGGGCGGATAATCTGAGAGACTGGCTAAAGCAAGTTGAAAAACGTTTAGGTAATTTATCGCAAAAGTTAAGTGCTAGTGTGGGCCAAGAAGTGCTCAATACTGATTTGGCAGGAGATGCGCAAGCTAGACAATCCACTCCAGAAGCGAAACAACGTTATGAAAAAACTAGCTGGTGGAAAACCGACGATAATTTTTATGAAGCGCGGGGAGCTGCTTGGGCGTTGATTCATTTTTTAAAAGCGGTAGAGGTTGACTTCGCTGACGTACTTGAAAAGAAAAATGCCACCGTGAGTTTGCGTCAAATCATTCGTGAACTAGAGTCGACGCAACAAACTATTTGGAGCCCAATGATTTTGAATGGCAGTGGGTTGGGTATGTTAGCTAATCACTCATTAGTCATGGCCAACTATATTTCCCGAGCCAATGCGGCTTTAATCGAATTAAATGAACTACTCAATCAAGGATAAAAAGTGAAACACAGAATTAAATCATTAGTTTTAGCGGCATCCGTTGTCGCTGTTCCTGTTCAAGCAGATACATTATTAGGTTTGTATGTGGGCGCGCAGGGCTGGAACATGGATACCGAAGGTGGCTTTGCAAATGATGCCAATATAACCAGATTTGATTTTGATACCGAAACTAAATCGAGCTTCTATGTTGCGCTAGAGCATCCAATTCCGTTAATTCCTAACATTAAAGTCCGTCAGACTACACTAGACACAAGTGGTGACGTTACATTAAACAGCACTTTCACTTTTAATGGCGAAATTTTTAGTGTGGATACACCGTTAACCACCGAAGTCGATATGAGTAATACCGATTTTATTTTGTATTATGAATTATTCGATAACGATTTAATCAGTTTCGACTTTGGTATCAACGGAAAATACGTTGACGGGGAAATTTTCGTAAGAGAAACCGCGGATACGTCTAATTTCGCCAGAGAAGAGTTTTCAGGTGTAGTTCCAATGGTGTACTCAAAACTTTACATTGGCTTACCCTTTACCGGTTTGGGAGCGTATGCCGAAGGAAGTTATTTAGCCATCGACGATCATTCTCTAAGTGATTATGAAATCGCTTTGGTCTATCAATTTGTAGACAATCTAGCCATTGATATGACGCTACAGCTAGGATACAGAGCGACTTCTCTAGAATTAGAAGATTTAGATGATATCTATTCAGACCTAGAGTTTAGTGGTGCCTTTGCTGGAATTGAAATTCACTTTTAAGTCAATAAAGTTCGTTTCTAAGTCCATTAAGTAATAAAAAATCCTATTTAGGTCTTTCCTGTCAATAATAAAAAACGCTAATCTGCCCACATCAATTAAAAGGTTAGCGTTTTTATGTCTTCAAAAAACAATCAGGCACTAGTGCCAACAGCTGTTATTAACGAATCTCAGTGGCAGCAAATTAATAGCGCCATAGCGCCGCTTAACAATGATCAACTTACTTGGATGAGTGGTTATTTGGCTGGTTTGGCCCATCAACAATCAGCTGGACAAGTTGTAGCTCCTGCTGCATCTGCCTCTGTTGTTGAAAAGCAACTCACCATTCTTTTCGGCTCGCAAACGGGTAACGCAAAAGGTGTGGCTCAAGAGTTTAAAGAGAAAGCTCAGCATGCTGGTCTAAAAGTTAACCTGCACAGCATGGCCGATTACAAAGCTAAGCAGCTTAAAAATGAAACCCATCTTCTTATTGTGGTCAGTACCCACGGAGAAGGTGATGCTCCTGATGATGCCGTTGAACTTCATGAGTTTGTGGCCAGCAAAAAGGCACCGAAATTACCGGAGTTAAATTTTGCTGTGGTTGGATTAGGTGACAGTAGCTACGAATTCTTCTGCCAAACGGCGAAAGATTTTGATGCTCGCCTTGAGGCTTTGGGTGGCAAGCGCATTACCCCAAGATTGGATTGTGACGTGGATTACGAAACCGTAACTAACGCATTTTTTGATCAGATTGCTATTCAGCTAAAAGAAGAGTTTGCTGCCAGTCAAGCGCCTGTTGAACCTGTTGCTGGAAGTGTAAGCGGCACTTCTGTAAATACTGCAAAGTCAGAATATTCTAAGAAAAACCCATTTACAGCCACTTTGTTAGAAAGCCAGAAAATAACTGGGCGAGATTCTATTAAAGACATTCGTCACATCGAGATTTCTCTCGAAGATTCTGGTATCCAATATCAACCTGGGGATGCCTTAGGTATTTGGTTTACCAATAACGAAGCTTTAGTGAGCGAGTTATTAAACCTGGTTGGGGTTGATGAAAATGAAAGTGTTGAGGTTGGCAAAGACGCCTTAAGCATTAAGCAGGCACTCATTGAAAAATTTGAGTTGACCTTAAGCTACCCAACCTTCGTAAAAAGTTATTTAGAGTCTGCGCCAAATGAAAAACTGCAGGCTTTGTTCGATGACAAAGCAAAACTCAGAGAGTATTTAGCGGATAAGCAAATCGTCGATATTGTTGCTGATTTCCCTGCAAATATCACTGCTGAACAGTTAGCTAGAGCCCTTAGACCGATTACCCCAAGGTTATATTCAATTGCCTCTAGTCAAGCTGAAGTAGATGACGAAGTACACCTTACTGTGGCAATGGTTGAATACGAGGTTAACGGCAATGTGCGCCATGGCTCAGCGTCTAACTTCTTAGGTAAACGCTTAGAAGAAGGCCAAGAATTGAAGGTGTTTGTGGAGCATAACAACAACTTCCGCTTACCAGAAAGCCCAGAAACACCGGTTATCATGGTAGGGCCTGGTACTGGTATTGCGCCTTTTAGAGCCTTCATGCAACAGCGCGCAGAAGAAGAAGCCGAAGGCAAAAATTGGTTGTTCTTCGGTAATCCAAGTTTTACCCAAGACTTCCTATATCAAACTGAATGGCAGCGTTTTGTTAAAGATGGTGTTGTCGACAAAGTGAGCTTGGCATTTTCCCGTGACCAAGAACAAAAAATTTATGTACAGCATCGTATCCTAGAAAATGGTGCTGAGTTATTTGACTGGTTAGAGCAAGGCGCACATTTTTACGTATGTGGTGATGCAACCCACATGGCTAAAGATGTTCATGATGCACTTTTGACTGTTGTTCAAGAACACGGTGGAAAAAGTGAAGCAGATGCGGAAACGTATTTAACCGAAATGCGCCGTGCTAAGCGTTATCAGAAGGATGTGTACTAATGAGCTCCGATAAAAAATTTATTGTTGAAGGTAAGTTGGCAGAAAACGAACGTATAAAAGGCGAAAGTAACTTTTTACGTGGCACAATTGCCCAAGATCTTAAAGATGATTTAACCGGTGGTTTTACCGCTGACAATTTTCAGTTGATTCGATTCCACGGTATGTACCAGCAAGATGATCGTGATATCCGAGCTGAGCGGGCTAAACAAAAATTAGAACCCTTACAAAATGTGATGTTGCGTGCTCGTTTACCAGGTGGAATTATTTCTCCCGATCAATGGTTGGCCATTGATAAGTTTGCAGCAGATCATAGTCTTTACGGCAGTATTCGATTAACTACCCGTCAAACTTTCCAGTTTCACGGTGTTCTAAAGCCGCAAATTAAATTAATGCATCAAACCCTTAATAAAGTGGGCATCGATTCAATTGCGACTGCCGGTGACGTTAACCGTAATGTTTTGTGTACTTCAAACCCGGTTGAGTCTGCCGTACATCAAGAAGCGTACGAGTGGGCTAAAAAAATTAGTGAACATTTGCTCACCAAAACTCGTGCATATGCAGAAATTTGGTTAGATGGTGAAAAGGTCGAAACCACTGAAAATGAACCGATTTTAGGTAACAACTATTTACCTCGTAAGTTCAAAACGACGGTTGTTATACCACCACATAACGATATTGATGTGCATGCCAATGATCTCAATTTTGTTGCTATTGCTGAAAACGGCAAGCTAATTGGTTTTAACGTCTTAGTCGGCGGTGGCTTAGCCATGACCCATGGTGATCACTCGACTTACCCACGTAAAGCAGACGACTTCGGTTATATTCCTTTGGATAAGACGTTGGATGTGGCTGCCGCTGTCGTGGGTACTCAACGGGATTGGGGAAATCGTGTTAACCGTAAAAACGCGAAAACCAAATATACCCTTGAGCGTGTTGGTGTAGAGAACTTTAAAGCCGAAGTTGAAAAGCGTGCCGGTATTGAATTTGCGCAAAGCCGCCCTTACGAGTTTACATCTCGTGGTGACCGTTTTGGATGGGTTGAAGGCGTTGATGGTAAGTATCATTTAACCGTATTTATTGAAAACGGTCGTATTCTTGACTATCCGGGTAAAACCTTAAAAACAGGTTGTGCTGAGATAGCCAAAGTGCATAAAGGTGATTTTCGTTTAACTGCCAATCAAAACTTGGTAATTGCAGGCGTTCCGGCAGAGCAGAAAGAAGAAATTGAAACCTTGGCTAAAACCCATGGATTGATTTCTGATGGAGTCAGTAATCAACGTCTCGATTCAATGGCCTGTGTTTCATTGCCAACTTGTCCTTTGGCAATGGCAGAAGCTGAACGTTATTTGCCTGATGCAGTAACCGAAATCGAGGGTTTGCTTGCAAAACACAATGTAGCTGACCGCAGTATTATATTTCGTGTCACTGGCTGTCCTAATGGTTGTGGTCGAGCGATGCTTGCTGAGGTTGGTTTAGTGGGTAAAGGTCCGGGTAAATACAATTTCCACTTAGGTGGTGATCGTCAGGGCACACGTATTCCTAAAATGTATAAAGAAAATATTAGCGAGCAAGAGATTTTAGCTCACCTCGATGAACTCATTGGTCGTTGGGCTAAAGAAGGTAATCAAGACGAAGGTTTTGGTGACTTTTTAATTCGCGCTAAAGTCATCGCTCCGGTTGTTAATTCAGCCAAGGATTTTTATGCCTAACGCAGTGTTTCAAAATTCAGGCGAAAATGCCCGTGCAGCAGATTGGGTTAACAATCTAAGCACTGAGCAATTCGCAGAGTTAAATGCAGATCTTGAAAAACAAACGCCGCAACAGCGGGTTGTTTGGGCACTCGAGCATCTACCTGGTGAACACATAGTGTCGTCTAGTTTTGGTGCGCAATCAGCGGTCATGCTGCATTTGTTGTCTCAAGAATATTCCGATATTCCTGTTGTGCTCACTGATACTGGCTATCTTTTTCCAGAAACCTATAATTTCATTGATGAACTAACCGAACGGCTTAAACTCAATTTAAAAGTGTATCGAGCACCTGAGTCTGCAGCATGGCAAGAAGCGCGTCATGGTTTATTGTGGGAACAAGGAATTGAAGGCATCGAGAAGTACAACAAGATGAACAAGGTTCTACCAATGCAACGAGCTTTGAAAGAGCTGAATGTTGGAACTTGGTTTGCCGGTTTAAGACGCTCTCAGTCGGATACTCGTGAAAACTTGAATGTACTACAAAGATTAAATGGACAAACTAAAGTTTATCCTATCATTGATCAATCAAATAAAGCGCTTCATCAATATCTTAAAGCACACGATCTGCCTTACCATCCTCTGTGGGAGAAAGGTTTTGTGTCTATTGGTGACTGGCATACATCTAGAGCCTTAGAAGCCGGAATGAGTGAGCAAGATACTCGTTTCTTTGGGTTAAAACGCGAATGTGGCCTTCACGAATTTGGTGACGGAATCTAATTACTCGGCCAACATTTTGTGGTGTTTCTCAGGTATGAAAAATAGCACAATGCCATATACACTGAACTCCGGTTCAGTGTATATGGTTAAATGATATCTAACCTATTTTATCTTGGGTTTTTGTTTCGAAATCACTGGCATCATGACGTTCACGCAACTGAGATTCCGGTTCTCCCCAGGTTTTATTGACCATTCTGCCACGCTGAACTGCGGGGCGTTCAGCAATTTCATCGGCCCATCGAATAACATTCTTGTAAGTATGTGCCTCAATGAATTCGGCGGCGTCATAGGCTAAGCCTTTGACTAATGCACCATACCATGGCCAAGTTGCGATATCTGCAATGGTGTATTCGTCTCCACACATGTATTTATTATCCGCTAGTAGCTTGTCGAGCACGTCAAGTTGGCGTTTTATTTCCATGGTGTAGCGGTCTATGGGATATTCCAATTTTTCAGGGGCGTAAGCATAAAAATGACCGAATCCTCCTCCTAATAATGGCGCACTGGCCATTTGCCAGAATAACCATGAAATACATTCGGTTCGCAGTGCCGGATCTTGTGGAATGAATGCATTAAACTTTTCTGCTAAGTAGAGGAGTATAGAGCCCGATTCAAACACACGGGTGGGTTTCGGCGTACTGTGATCAACCAAAGCAGGAATTTTGGAGTTGGGGTTTGCAGCAACAAACCCACTACTAAATTGATCGCCTTCTAAAATATCCACTAAATAAGCGTCGTATTCAGCCCCTGTATGTCCATTTTCTAGTAGTTCTTCTAGCATCACTGTGACTTTCACGCCATTTGGTGTTGCCAATGAGTATAGTTGCAATGGGTGCTTACCAACGGGAAGATCTTTTTCGTGGGTTGCTCCAGAAATAGGTCTATTAATATTTGCAAATTTTCCACCGCTGTCTTTATTCCAGGTCCATACTTTGGGCGGGGTATAAGAGTCACTCATTTTAGCTCCTGATATTTTTAGTTAAGGGGGCAACATTACTTAAAATAATGAGATTGGGGTGTAACTGAAAAACTAAAGTGATGAGGTTCAATTTAACTCGAATTCACTTGCAAGTAATATTAACAAGTTATCTAAATAGTGTTGATTTACGGTGCTATTTATTAAGCGTGCTAATTCAGAGCCTATTGAGGTAAATTTATAATACTGCAAACTCAACCCTCTTTTCTTCGGGGCGAGATGAAAAGTTTCGCCACCACAGCGGTATTGCAAGCGACTTTGAGTTTCAAGTTCACTGGTCTCAATCTCACTATTATAAATTAGACCGAGATCCATTAGCGATAACAGATCTGGATAAGCTAAGCCGTGTTCCGCTAAATTAATTTGCTCATTTTTGGTTAATCTGAAAACAGATAAAATACTGGGTTTTCGATGGTAACCATAGATAATTTTTAACCCATGCTCACCTTTTCTTCTCGTCGCCATACCTACTGCTAGCTTGAGTATTTTCGCGTCTCTATGGGTTAAGTTTTTTAAGGTTTGTAAGGTTTTAAGGGAAAATGAACCTGGTACACTTATCTCTACTGTGAATATTTTCGCCCATAATTCTTGCATCGCGGGAGAGTTAATATTTTCTGCCATTTCGCTAAAACTGAAGAACCAATCCGGATCTAGTTCGTCTTGAACGGCCTGTTCTTGGCTGAAATCCGTTGCCAATGCGAAGATCCGTTCCAAGTTTTTTAACTTTCGTTGGGCTTTAACAAACTGATGTCGATTCACTTTTTTATGTAAATCTTGTTCTATTGCGCTTTTATGCCCAATGGCAATACCGGCTCGACTAAACCATTGCAGCATTTTGAGTTTCGCCTGCTTGGTATGCTCTGCATTAGCCTTATGAGTCGCTGCTACCTCAGCTTGCTGCTTTGTTTTTGCCGCAGCGTCTTTTTTCTGCATTAAATGGGGAGGCGGCACATTAGAATCTATTTTCATAAGGGGTAAATTGACCTGAATAACGAAAAAATGATTATAACCGAAAATTATTTAAATTGACGAATTTGCACTTTTTGACGAAAATCAAATAAAAAAGGCGAGTCTGCTGTTTTTTGCTACAATTATAATTCCTCTTTGTTACATATTGAGATATGTTTAGGTAGTAAACAACAGAATTCACCAATTATGGTGTTTGTATGGTGGAAGGATGAATGTCTCCAACGGATTATGAAAATGATGAATTGATTTTCTTGGATGAAGACGAATCACAAGAACAGGAGACGCATTTAGGTCACTGGAATGTGTTAGTAGTTGATGACGATGAGGAAATTCATTCAGTAACGAGATTAGCGCTGTCAGATTTACAGCTCAATGATAAAAAGCTATTCTTCCATCACGCCTATTCAGGTGAGCAAGCACTTACTATTATAGAAAAATTAGGCAGTAAACTCGCTATAATACTCCTAGATGTTGTAATGGAAACTGATGACGCTGGGTTAGTGGTCGCGCGAAAAATGCGTGAAGAACTAAAGATAATGGAGCCTAGAATAATCTTGCGGACTGGGCAACCAGGTTATGCGCCAGAAGAAAGTGTTATTAAAGAATACGACATTAACGATTACAAAACGAAAACCGAACTTACGCGCAGTAAACTAGTTACAACCATCATTGCTTCTTTGCGTTCTTATCAGCAAATCCTCACCATAAATCAAAGCCGTATGGGCTTAGAAAAGATTATTCATTCTTCAGCGAATTTATTAGAAGAGCACTCGGTTAAGGGTTTTTGCGAAGGTATAGTCACTCAAATTAGCTCACTTATTGGTCTTGATGCCAGTGGTGTTGTCTGTGCCAGAGCAGGGGCAATTCTTGATAAAGAAGATAACAGTGTTTACGTTTTAGGGGCGGCAGGTGAATATGCTAAATATATAAATGAGAGTTTAGATAACCTGCATAATAAAAAGATTGTCGAGTCGGTTAGTCAATGTCTTTCCAAAAAAGAACATGTTTACGAAGAAAATTATTCTGTTTTGTATCTAAATAGTTCTGGTTACGACGCTGCTGTTTTTCTTAACGCCAAAGAAACCTTAAATTCACTAGACCGGAAGCTATTGGAAGTTTTTTTACACAGTATTTCTATCGGTTATGAAAATGTAAACTTGTTCCATCAATTACGCACCGCGGCGTTTAAAGACTGGTTAACTAAACTGCCCAATCGCAATGAATTCATTAATATGCTTGATGAGACTGCGGTGATGACAAGTACCGGCTACAATGTTGTGGCGTTACTGGATATTAAACACTTTTCAGACGTGAATGATGGTTTAGGACAAGATGCGGGGAATAATCTTCTCAAAGCAGTATCTAGACGTGTTCAAGATAGTTTGGGGGCTAAAGTCAGGATGGGTCGTATTGGGGCCGACGTTTTCGGGCTAATTGGTTCTGAAGAAGTGGTTAATCCTGAAAGAGTTAATTCACTGTTCGCATTTCCCTTCAAAGCCGGTGACCATACTCTACCCATTAACATTACAATGGGATTTTGTAAGCTAATAGATGACGATTGCACGGGCATTAATTTATTAAAACAAACCAATATTGCTTTAAATCGCGCCAAAAAAGATTTAAATACCAATTACGGTTACTACGAACCGGAAATGGAAGAAAAGACGACTTGGCGGTTAGGTTTAATTCGGCAACTTCGAACCGATTTCTCTGCACGAAAGCTAGAGGTGTGGTATCAACCACAAGTTGATTTGGTGACTGAACAGGTTGTTGGCATGGAAGCATTATTACGCTGGCCAACTGAGAATGAAGGCTTTATTTCTCCAGCCGTCTTTGTTCCATTAGCGGAGTATTCAGGACTGATTATTGAAATTGGTGCTTGGGTATTGGAAGAGTCTTGTCGGCACCTCAAAGTGTTAACAGACAAAGGCTACGATGACTTGCGTATGGCGGTAAATATTTCTATGCCGCAATTTAGAGATCCAGATTTTGTTCAAGGGGTAAAAACCTCTGTCAGTAAGCATGCATTAGTGCCAGCTCAGTTAGAGTTGGAAATAACCGAAAGCGTGGTAATGGATGAACCTCAGATTGTTGTCGAGTCGCTGAAAGAGCTGAAAGAGTTCGGGGTGAAAATAGCCATCGATGACTTTGGAACGGGATTTTCTTCAATGAGCTACTTACAGCAGTTACCCTTAGACAGATTGAAGATTGATAGATCATTTATTAATGAAATTAAACCAAACCAATCGGCTTTTATTGCCGAAACCATTGTAACATTAGGTAACCGTTTGGGATTACATACCATAGCTGAAGGAATTGAAAAGCGCGAACAGGCCAGTTACATGTTAAAATTGGGTTGTGATGAAGCACAAGGGTATTTGTACGCTAAGCCAATGGCATTTGATGAACTCGTTAAGTTTTTAGACAGTTATTAGTCACGATTTCAATTACATCATCTCAATATAAATCGGCGAGCTCATTATGAATGACAGGCGGTTTGTATTCGACTCTTAATCTGCGGCAATACAGATTGTTCAAACCATTCATTTTTCTTCAACCAAATGTTATTTCGTGGAGAAGGGTGAGGAAGCACAATGTACTTGGGAAGGTATTGCTGCCAATTCTTTACTCTGTTGGTGACATTTGATTTGTCTTTTAAATAATAGTTTTGAGCATATTGCCCGATGAGAAGGGTGAGCTTGGGGCTGAATGCAGACAGCAGACGTTGGTGCCAAATTTCTGCACATTGCTTAATCGGAGGTAAATCTCCGGAAGCTGCTTTTCCAGGGTAACAAAATCCCATAGGTAATATTGCTACTGTATTTTCATCGTAGAAAGTAGTTTTTGGCATACCAATCCATGCTCTTAATCTATCTCCTGAGGCATCATTCCATGGTAGATTCGTATTATGTGCAGCAAGCCCCGGCGCTTGGCCAATGATACAAATTTTACTCTTTGAACTTCCTTGTATAATTGGCCTGGGTTCTAACGGGAGTATTTTTTCACATTCTCGGCAATTTCTAGCTAAATCAAAGTCATTTTTTTTCAATAAATTACACCTTGTCATATTACTGTCATAAAACTATGCTTCGATCTTAGGGTTGAGTGTGTTATATTCTTTACATCGGAATACCGATGATTAAATAGGAGTAACACAATGCGTAAATTATTTTCTTTTCTTGCCGTCTTATCTTTAGGAACGGTTGCGCATGCTCAAGCCGATCAGTTAAAAACGTTTGATTGTGTAGACAAGCAATCGTTTGAAGTGAATAGTCAATGCATGGCAAACAAGATTAGCCAAAACATGACTTATCGAAACGTTCAAATGGATATTGCTGAAAAAGCAAATATTCAAAGTGATGGCGTTATGGCCACCATTAAGTATTATCCAAAAGACGCGTTAATCGAAGTTGTCGCTCACCGTGATGCTTTAACGGACCAATCGTTAACAGCAGCCGTACAACGCTAAGTTTATTAATCTTATAAAAAAACCTGACGTCAGTCAGGTTTTTTTTTGCGCGGTAATTGTGCGACTAAACCCTCGATTTCCGCAAGAACCGCGAGGCTTGTAGCATGGTCTTTAGACCATGAAATGTTTCGAACACGCTGCGGGGCTAAAGCGCCCGCCTACAGGCTATGTTGTAGCATGGTCTTTAGGCCATGGAATGTTTCGCATACGCCGCGGGGCTAAAGCACTCGCCTACAGGCTATGTTGTAGCATGGTCTTCAGACCATGGAATGTTTCCAACACGCCACGGGGCTAAAGCAACCGCCTACAGGCTATGTTGTAGCATGGTCTTTAGGCCATGGAATGTTTCCAACACGCTGCGGGGCTAAAGCGCCCGCCTACAGGCTATGTTGTAGCATGGTTTTAGGCCATGGAATGTTTCCAACACGCCGCGGGGCTAAAGCACTCGCCTACAGGCTATGTTGTAGCATGGTCTTTAGGTCATGGAATGTTTCCAACACGCCACGGGGCTAAAGCGCCCGCCTACAGGCTATGTTGTAGCATGGTCTTTAGGCCATGGAATGTTTCGCATACGCCGCGGGGCTAAAGCACCCGCCTACAAGAACTCTCTAAACAACCCTGCCAGCCGATTAATACCTATGCCATTTGATACAATTCGTAGAACTTTTGCTTTTGTAAAACCATACTCAGCTTTAATTCTTCGTATTTGTTGGCAATTTCAAAATTGTCGTAACTCTTTTTCAAACGGGCTTGTTTAATTTCCAACAGCTTTTTCTTGGCCGCGTAATAATCACTCATTTTGGCAACTAATACGTCGTATTCATGTTGTAATTTCACCAGAATTTCGTCGGCGTCAGGCAAACTCGAAATTCTCTTTTGGGTACGTTTCATCATCATTTCGAAACGCGCTTTTTCAATCCTTTCTTCTGGACAGCGTCGCAGGTTCTTAGCCAATTTCAAAGCGGATAACCCGCGAATCAACCATTTGGTTGGATCAAAATGCCACCAACGGATACCATTGCGGTAGTCATATTCGAAAATATGGTGGTAATTGTGATAGCCCTCACCAAAGGTGAAAAAGGCTAATATTCCGTTGTCTCGAGCAGTATTTTTGTCGGTATAGGGCTGTTTCCCCCATATATGAGCAAGGGAATTGATGAAAAAAGTGACATGGTGCACAACAACTAATCTGAACACACCTGCCAATAGCAACATACCTAATACATCACCATTGAGAAACCCTAATACCATGGGGATACCAAAATTGGTCGCCAGAACGATTGGCAAATAATATTTGTGCTGCCACATAACAATGGCATCTTTTTGCAAGTCGCGACAGTTTTTATAGTCGTCATATCGATGGGATTCATAGTCTCTAAGCATCCAACCTATATGGGAGAAAAGAAATCCACGCTTAGCTGAATAAGGATCCTTGCCATTTTGATCGACAAACTTGTGGTGTACCCTATGATCAGAACTCCAATGTAAAATACTATTTTGCAGTGCCATTGCACCACCAACGGCTAAAATAAAGCGAACGACTGCGTTCGTCTCGTAGGCTTTATGAGACCATAATCTGTGGTAGCCAGCAGTTATCGACATACCAGAAAAATAAATTAAGAAAATACAGGCCATCACTTCATATGCGTCGAATCCATTGAAATATGCTTCCAAGGGAACACCAACCACAGCAATGACACCGGTAATAAGAAAGACCAAAATATTGGTCAACAATAGACGAGGTTTGTTCATTTAAAAATGCTTTTGAGCTTACAACTGTACGCTAATTTATCCTGAGCGGCCTACTTTATCAAGTAAATAAATTGAAAAGGTTGTTAACCTAGGGTGTAATTCGTTCTAATAATTTTGTCACTACTGGAAATATCTAAGGGTACTAAGTGATTCAAACTCGACAACAACAAAAACTAAAAACACGTCGTGCAATTATAGATGCCGCTTTTGGACTTTTAGATGAACAGCACAGTTTTTCTAGCATGAGCTTAAGAGAGGTAGCTAGAGCTGCGGGTATCGCGCCAACCTCATTTTATCGTCACTTTAAAGATATCGATGAGTTAGGTCTGACTTTAGTGGATGAAGCAGGGTTAACATTGCGTCAGTTGATGCGTCAAGCGCGGGTAAGAATTGCCTCTGGCGGTGGTGTCATAAGCACATCCATTGATACATTTATGGAATTCATTTCCGCCAATAGCAATATTTTTAGATTATTGTTACGGGAACACACGGGTACCTCAAACGCGTTCAGAGCCGCAGTATTCAGAGAAATTCAACATTTCACCGAGGAATTAACTGATTATACGGTGGCTACAACAGGTTTAAGTAAAAAGCTCGCAAATCTACAAGCTGAAGCTATGGTTAAGCTGGTATTTAGCACAGGAGCAGAAGCCTTAGATTTAGATCCCATTCAACGAGAGCAGTTGGCGATGCGATTGAAAATTCAGTTAAGGTTCATTACAAACGGTTCTTTGGAATTCGCTAAGAGTAACGAGTCCATATAACTTAATTTGTGTTTTTCCGCACTAAATAAACACCTGCTTCAACATGATGGGTATAAGGAAATTGGTCAAACATAGCAAAACGCTTTACTTCGTGGGTTTCAGTTAATCTGTTTAAGTTATCGAGTAAAGTTTCTGGGTTACATGATATATAAACAATATTGTCATAGTTACTGACCATAGAAACGGTTTCATCATCTAATCCAGCACGAGGCGGATCCACTAATACGGTGCGGCAGTTGTACTGGGTTAAATCTATCCCTTCGAGTCGATTGAATGTTCTGACTCCAGCCTGAGCTTGTACAAACTCTTCGCTAGACATCCGCAATATGGTGACATTGTGAGCTTGATTTGCGGCAATATTATCTTGGGCTGCGGCCACTGATGTTTTTGAAATCTCAGTGGCTAAAACACGGTTAAAGTTTTGTGCCATGGGAATACTGAAGTTGCCTAAGCCACAATATAATTCTAACAAGTCCCCTTCGCTGTTTGCGGTCACATCAAGGGCCCATTCCACCATCTTCTGATTCACTAGTGCATTAGGTTGAGTAAAACTATTTTCAATTTGTTTGAATTTGTAAATCCTTTCACCGACGGGTAAATGTTCGATTACAAAGTCTTTATCCACTAACATTTTTTGTTTGCGAGCTCGACCAACAATATCGATAGGATAATGTTTTCTTAACTGCTTCAAAATGTCGTTAATTTGTTCAAGCCATTTTTCATCTAAGGCTTTGTGGTAAAGCAGTGAAACAACAATTTCTCCACTTAAGGTGCTCAAGTAATCAATTTGGAACAGTTTTCGTCGAGCTATGTCATTAACTTTTAGCAACGCGACTAAGTCTGCCATCACCTTATTAATAAGTTTACTGGCTGGAGGAAATTGGTCGACTCGGTATTTTTCTTTGCTTTGTTGATCAAACATAATGTGAAACAGCTCGTCTCCATCATGCCAAACGCGAAACTCCGCACGCATTCTATAGTGCAATTTTTCAGACTCGAAAATTTCCAATTCGGGCATGTTGAATTGCGCAAATTGATGGTTTAAAACGGTTATTTTCTGGTCGAGTTGAGCTTGGTAATATTGGGGGGCTATTTCTGTAGGTCGCATCAAGAACTCGATAAGTTTGGCATTATAAGAAGATTCGCGAATTTTAAAGATTTCTTACGCGCTTGCAAACGCAATTTGCTGTTTGTTTTTTACTCTATATGTAACTCACTAATTTTACTCACTATTTCACAAAATACTTGATTTATTTAATTTAATTTCTCAATAAAGTGAATTTATAGTCGATACTATTATACGAGGATAGTGAGGTATTCCACATGAATTTTGGCGAAATTAAAGCGTTTATGGGAGATAAAACCCAAGTTAACCCCAATGACGCTATAAAAAATCAATTGCGAGAAGCGGGTTTGAAACAAGCCGAAGCAGGCCTGAGTATGTCTGCTGAATCTACTGTTAGCAAGCTCAGCTCGCAAACCACAGTTGGGTTGAGAATTTACAGTAATTCGTTGAATCAAACCATAGAGTTAGATAGTAAACGTGCAAATCTGAAGAATCCCGAAGAAACAAATGAAAGCTTATTCGACTTTGAAGAAGTGGCTAAAAATGTACTTCATTTCGTGAGTGGAGTGATCTCCGGCGCTGCCCGCAATGGCGCGGATGAAGAAACATTAAACACGTTATTTGAGCAAGCTCGTTCCGGTGTTTCAAAAGGGATTAAGCTGGCGGAAAATGATTTGTCTGGCTTTATGAATGAAGAGATTTCGGACGGGATCGACCGTAGCGCTAATTTAATTGAACAGGGTATTCAGCGTTTACAGGATAAACTTTTTGGTCACGCTGATGAAACTGAAGATACTGACTTGCAGTCACCTATTTCCAATGAAACAGATAGTATTGCAGCAGCGAGTCAACAAAGTGGTGAACTTAGGATCCGCACCCAGGATGGTGACGAAGTACTTATTCGTTTCGAAGATTTAAAACAATTCGAATTGAATCGACAGGTATTATTGCAGCAAGAGAAGCAAACTAATCAAGAACCGAGCATTGAACACAACGATGTTCTTCCCCGAGCGGCGACCGACAATATTGAAACACTAAATAGTGAAGATACAAAGGCTGATGAAGAAAGGTCGTCTCAGGTCAACCCTCAAACTGAGACTCCAGATGAAACTAACGAACCGACAGTGAATCAACAGTCCGTCTTTATTAGCCAGAAAAATTACAGTTTTTCTGTATCCGGTGAGTTAGATGAAGCTGAGTTAGAATCTATTGGACAGCTTGTTTCAGATGCCAATGATTTAGCGACAACGTTTTTTGAAGGCGATATCGAGCAGGCCTTCGAGCAAGCCCTGGAAATTGGTTTTGATGAACAAGAGCTGACTGGTTTTGCGTTGCAACTGACTCGACAAGAGCAAGTCGAGGTTGTCAAAGCCTATGAATCAGTTTCTCATTATAGCGACGAAAATAGTCGCCAGGAACCCTCATCGAAGCCAGTAGAGAGAGTGAGCGATTACTTACAAAAAATGCTGGATGTTTTCGAGCAATCCCAACAAAAATTAGCGGATGGTGATCAGTACGACTCGTTAATTAATAGTATTATTAATGAAGTTCAAGAGTTAGATACCAATGATTTAGTTACTGCAATCAACGATTTTCATGCGTTTAACAAGCAGTTATTAGCTAACCTACCAAACGCTAATCAAAGTTCTGATGCAGAATAACTGAATCTATGGGCTTTACTTTATCGATGTTGACTATTCAATATTAAATCATACAGGCACTCAATTAACATAATGAGTGCCTGACTAGATTAATCAGTGCCGCTGATAATCTGGATTTGTGCTATATCAGTATCACCTTTTAGTACTTTTAAAATCCCATCTTGAGTAAGGGTCCGCATTCCGTCTTTCATGGCCTGGGCTTTCATCTCTGTTACCGAAGCTTCCTTATACACCAGAGAGCGAAGGTCAGGTGTCATCGCCAACAATTCATGGACCCCAGTTCTTCCTTTATATCCGGTGTCTCCACAGTCATCGCACCCCTTACCTCGATGCAACATTAATGGCTCTTGTAGATCCAGTTCTTCAAGGTATTGCTCGCCGTATTGACGACGAATAAAGGACATATCTGTTTCAGTTGCTTGGTATGTTTCTTTACAATTCGAACATAACGTACGAATCAAACGTTGCGCCATAATACCAACACAAGCATCTGAAAAGTTAACGGGATCTAATCCTAAATCTAATAAGCGAGTAATGGTTTCTGGCGCTGAGTTGGTATGTAAAGTAGAAAGTACCAAGTGGCCCGTTAGAGATGCTTCAATACCTGCGTGGGCCGTTTCTTTATCCCGCATCTCACCAATCAGAATAATGTCAGGGTCGGCACGTAAGAAAGCCCTTAAGGCATTAGCGAAGGTAAATCCTATCTTTGGGCTCACCTGCACTTGTTGTAAACCCGGCTGGGTTATTTCCACTGGGTCTTCGGCGGTCCAAATTTTCTTGTCAGGTGTGTTCAAATAACCCAATATTGCATGCAAAGTGGTGGTTTTCCCCGAGCCAGTTGGGCCTACAACCAGCAATATTCCATGGGGCTTTTTAATCATTACCCTTAACATACTCATATTTTTAGGAGAGATGTTCATTTTTTCAATGGGCAAAGCGCCGCCAGAGGCCAATATCCGCATGACCACGCCTTCACCGGCTACCGTAGGTATAGTGGCGACTCGAACTTCTACCAATTGACCAGACATTTTAAATGCCAACTTACCATCTTGAGGGACTCGTTTCTCGGCGATGTTTAAGTTCGACATGATTTTTATTCGGGCAATAACCGCACTATGATGAGAAGCGGGGACTTGGGTGATATCTCGGCACACGCCATCTATACGCATTCGAACCCGTGTTGGGCCGTTCTTTTCCGGGTCAACATGAATATCTGACGCATTTAACCGTTTTGCGTCATGTAAAACTCGACTAACCAAACGTACCACTGCAGGAGCATCATCCGACATCTCCTCACTGGTATCATCTAATTCTTCATTACTGGTACCAATTTCGTCCAGTATTTCATCCATCTCTCCTGGCGCACCGCCCCCACCACCGGCTCCTAAATATTGTAAAACCTGGTTGGGCAAGCCTACGGAGATTTCGTAGCTGTCTATCCCTAAGGCACTTTCAATTTCCATTAAAAGTGCAGCATTGTTAGGTTCTGCCATTAAAACTATCGGGTTTTCAGAGGCGTCGGCTAATACCACCACATAGTTTCGTTTTAAATAAGACAGGTTTAGCTTATTGCCACTTTGTAAAACATGATATTTCTCAGGCAGATAACTAATGTAGGGAACTTGATAGTGAACCGAAAGGGCATTTCCCAATTCATCTTCTGGAATGCGGGCTTCGGAGATCATGCGTTGAATTAATTGACGAATATCTTTACTGGTTTCAGTGAACTGCTTGAGATCTTTTTCAGACATCAACTTTCGGTGGACTAGATAATCAAACGGATTACTGGTACCACCTAACTCATAACGAAATTTATTGCCTAAAATTTCTGATAATGATTTCGCTAAGCGCAAATCAGCATCACCGAAAACACCTACTTTTTTATTTATTATTTGCATAACACCCATGAGTACGCCAGCGTTTAGAATAGGCACACAAATGATATTTTCAGTCTTGAAGGAACTATTTTTATCGAATTTGTCAGCAAACTTCAGCCGAGGGTGAATATCAGCTAGTTCCTGAACATTATAAGGATCACTAATTAACAGTGGTTTTTGACTCAGGGCAACATAGCCAGCGATCGACTGCGGACTGATGGGAACTTTGATTTGCAACGTCTCTTTACCCGTTTTAAAACGGGCAACCAAATCTTGATGTTGCCGCCGGCGTTGAAAAATACTCATACGCTGAGCTTCAAACAAGTTGAGAATTATCGGTTCCAATTGCTGATATGCATCCATCAATGATGGATGAGCTTCCAACAATCTATCTATTTTCTGAAGAGTCTCTTCAATAACCAGTTCTGTTGCCATCTACTACGGTCAGTGTCATTACTTATTCCCTAACTATAACTGAGTGTAATCATTAACAAAACCTAAGATTTAGATTGCTTTTCTTCGGACTCGTTTGGTTTTACACTTTGGTTGAATAAAAAGCTCATAATGATTAATAACATTGCACTATGCATCACTGGATTTCCAAGAATGTCGGTGCCATCAGCAAACCAACTCCCTAAAACCTGAATCAAGGCAAAAGCTATTGAAATATAAAACGTCCAGTTTATAAATGTGATTAATTTAGGGTCCATCGTTTAGTCTCCTTTGTGCCGTATTTAAGTTTTCTTTACTGCATCATGTTGGTTAAAAAGAAAACCGCAAATAATGTATAACAGAGCGGTTTGCAAACTGGGGTTGGTCGACATATTAATATCATTGACGATCCAATTATATGTAGCACTCCAGAGATTGGTTGCTATCATTAAAAATAAAATACTATTAGTGAATATGACAAATTTGCGGTTCATTGTTTTTCCTCACCTTTTAAATTAAAGAGAAAAAAGGGGATTACACCCCTTTAGCTTGAGTTAACCTAGTGAAGAAACTCGTATATCGAAATACCTAATTGATAACCAGCTTTACCACTAAATACATAACCAACACCGTAGCCTACTGAGTAACCGATATCTTGAACTTCAAAGCCACCTGATACTTTAGATATATCGTGTTCTTTAATCTCTAACATAATCTTAGCCTCTAGGTTAATGAGTTGCGTCATAAATGCCGTAGCCGAACCCCGTGCCGAACTTACTAAAAGTGGCCGTTAACCCCATATAACCACCTAACGCAGCCATCCCTTGTAAAATTACAAGGGGAGCGACGCCACCATTTACTTCTTCTAATTGCATTTCATTCAATTCTCGCATTTGCGAATTCCTTTTGATTAAAAAAATACTGTCCTTTACTAATGCACAGCTAAAGAACGTTTTTATTGCTTTGGGCCTTGTAACCATCTTTGCGCCTAAGCAATATCAAAAGGTTAGTGAAATGGTAACTAAAATACACCTGTTCCTTGGTACAGTTTTTTATTGTTTTAAGAGGGGGTTTCTGTTGTGTTTATAATTTAACCTTATAAACTTGCATTTAATTAGTAATAGGCGTTGCATTAATTCCGTACACATGTATAATTCGCGCCCACTTGCCCTGATGGGTAGTGATTTCGGTTCTAACAATAATTAATAGCGAAAGAGATTAATTTGCGGGAATGCCGAAATATTATGAACAAGACCCCAATTGTGGGTCATCGGTTTACATGCATCCTCCCACCTAATGAAAGGTTGGTGTGGATGGTTTTTTTTGTTCTTTCGATTGGAGCTTAATCGATGCCAAATCAAAGAATTCGTATTCGTTTGAAAGCGTTTGATCACAAGTTGATCGATCAGTCTACGGCTGAAATCGTTGAAACTGCGAAACGTACAGGTGCTCAGGTTAGCGGTCCTATTCCACTACCTACTCGCAAGGAACGCTATACAATATTGGTTTCACCTCACGTGAACAAAGACGCACGTGATCAGTATGAAATCCGTACACATAAGCGTTTGGTAGATATCATTGAACCAACTGATAAAACAGTTGATGCATTGATGAGATTGGACTTGGCTGCCGGTGTTGATGTTCAAATCAGCCTGGGCTAACAAGAGAGGGTTTTAACAATGGCGATTGGTCTTATCGGTCGTAAAGTAGGAATGACTCGCATCTTCACTGAAGATGGTATTTCAATTCCTGTGACTGTTATAGAAGCGACCCCAAACCGTGTGACTCAGTTACGTACTGATGAAACAGATGGGTATCGCGCGCTACAAGTAACCGCTGGTGATAAAAAAGCAAACCGCGTAAATAAAGCTGCAGCAGGTCATTTTGCTAAAGCTGGCGTGGAAGCAGGCCGTGGTTTATGGGAGTTTCGTTTAGATAACAACGAAGGTGAAGGTATCGAAGTAGGCAGTGAAATTACTGTTGAAATTTTTACTGAAGCTACCAAAGTTGATGTTGCTGGAACTTCTAAAGGTAAAGGTTTTGCCGGTGCTATCAAACGTTGGAACTTTAGTCACCAACGTATGACACATGGTAACTCTTTGTCTCACCGTGCTCCTGGTTCGATTGGTCAAAACCAATCCCCAGGTAAAGTTTTCAAAGGGAAGAAAATGGCTGGCCAATTAGGCAATAAAGCTGTGACTACTCAATCTTTGGAACTAGTCCGTGTTGACGCAGAGAACAACCTTCTTCTAATCAAAGGTGCAGTACCTGGTGCTCCAGGCAGTGACGTTATCGTCAAGCCTGCAGTTAAAGCGTAACGTCTGGGAGTTAAGTGATGGAATTAGTATTGAAAGACGCGAATAGCGCTCTTGAAGTCTCCGAAGCAACCTTTGGACGTGATTTTAACGAAGCGCTAGTACACCAAGTAGTAGTGGCTTACGGTGCAGGTGCCCGTCAGGGTTCTAAAGCACAAAAAACACGCTCTGAAGTTAGAGGCGGTGGCAAGAAGCCTTGGCGTCAAAAAGGTACAGGTCGTGCCCGTGCTGGTACAATCCGCAGCCCAATTTGGGTTGGTGGTGGCCGTGCGTTTGCAGCCAAACCTCAAGATCACAGTCAAAAAGTGAACAAAAAGATGTACCGTGGAGCTATCCGTAGCATCCTTTCTGAATTGGTACGTCAAGATCGTTTGATTGTGGTAGAAAAATTTGGTGTTGATGCACCTAAAACAAAAGCATTGATTGCTAAGCTTGACGAACTTGAGCTTAACGACGTGTTAATCGTAACGTCAGAAGTAGAAGAGAACTTGTTCTTAGCTGCTCGTAACTTATATAAAGTTGACGTACGTGATGTTCAAGGCATTGACCCAGTAAGCTTAATTGCATTCGAAAAAGTGTTAATCACTGCCGATGCAGTTAAACAGCTAGAGGAGTCGTTAGCATGATCTCTGAAGAGCGTTTACTTAAGGTGCTTTTAGCACCGCATGTTTCTGAAAAATCAACCATGGCTGCTGAAGGCAACAACGCTGTTGTTTTCAAAGTCGTAAAAGACGCAAACAAAGCTGAAATCAAAGCGGCAGTTGAAAAACTGTTTGAAGTTGAAGTTAGCAGTGTTCGTACCTTAAACGTGAAGGGTAAAACCAAGCGTCACGGTCAGTCTTTTGGTAAGCGTAACGACTGGAAAAAAGCATATGTTGTGCTTAAAGAAGGTCAAGACATCGACTTCGTCGGTGGCGAAGCTTAAGAAGGGGATTTGATATGCCATTATTAAAAGCTAAGCCGACTTCTGCAGGTCGTCGTCACGTAGTTCAGGTTACAAATCCTGACCTACATAAAGGCGCACCTTACGCACCACTACTTGAGAAAAACAGCAAGTCTGGTGGTCGTAACAACAATGGTCGCATTACTGTGCGTCACATTGGTGGTGGTCACAAACAGCATTATCGTATAATTGACTTCAAACGTAACAAAGACGGCATTCCAGCCAAAATTGAACGTTTGGAATACGATCCTAACCGTTCAGCTAATATTGCACTTGTGCTTTATGCTGATGGTGAGCGTCGTTATATTCTTGCTCCGAAAGGTGCTCAAGCTGGACAAGCTTTGCAGTCTGGTTCTGATGCGCCAATCAAAGCGGGTAACGCCATGCCAATGCGTAACATCCCAGTAGGTACAACTGTACACGCTATTGAGATGAAGCCTGGTAAAGGTGCTCAAATTGCTCGTTCTGCAGGTCAATATGCACAAATATTAGCGCGTGCCGAAGGTTATGTAACACTTCGTCTACGTTCTGGTGAAGTACGCCGTGTTTTAGCTGATTGCCGCGCCACCATTGGTGAAGTGGGTAACGCTGAACATATGCTACGTTCACTAGGTAAAGCTGGTGCAACACGTTGGCGCGGTGTGCGTCCAACAGTTCGTGGTGTAGCCATGAACCCAGTAGATCACCCACATGGTGGTGGTGAAGGTCGTACCTCTGGTGGCCGTCATCCAGTTTCACCTTGGGGTGTACCAACTAAGGGTAAGAAAACCCGTAGTAACAAGCGTACCGATAAACTTATCGTACGTCGTCGTAACAAGTAACAGCGAGGATTCACCATGCCACGTTCTCTCAAGAAAGGTCCATTTATTGACCTGCACTTGCTGAAGAAGGTAGAGGCTGCAGTGGAAAAGGGCGAAAAGAAACCAATTAAGACTTGGTCTCGTCGCTCCATGATCATCCCAGATATGATTGGGTTGACCATTGCGGTCCATAACGGTCGCCAGCACGTACCTGTTTTCGTCTCTGACGAAATGGTTGGCCATAAGTTGGGCGAATTTGCTCCAACGCGTACTTACCGCGGCCATGTCGCGGATAAGAAAGCGAAGAGATAAGAGGAAAAATTATGGAAGCTTTAGCTAAACATCGTTTTGCCCGTTCTTCGGCTCAGAAAGCACGCTTGGTTGCAGATCAAATTCGCGGTTTACACGTTGAAAAGGCGCTTGAAGTTCTGACTTATAGTCCGAAGAAAAGTGCTGCTCTAGTCAAAAAAGTACTAGAGTCTGCGATTGCGAACGCTGAACACAATGAAGGCGCAGACATCGATGAGTTGACTGTCGCAAAAATCTTCGTTGATGAAGGCCCAACTATGAAGCGTATCAAGCCACGAGCCAAAGGCCGAGCTGATCGTATCTTTAAACGCAGCAGTCATATTACTGTTGTAGTAGCGGACTAGGAGATTAGAAATGGGACAGAAGGTACATCCTACAGGTATACGCCTGGGTATCAGCAAACCATGGACGTCTACTTGGTACGCTAACACAGCGGAATATGCAGACAACCTGTTTAATGATCACCAGGTACGTAAATACCTGACTAAAGAATTGAAAAACGCGTCTCTATCGAAAATCGTTATCGAACGCCCAGCAAAAAGCATTCGTGTGACTATTCACACAGCTCGCCCTGGTGTTGTAATCGGTAAGAAAGGTGAAGATGTAGAGAAACTTCGCAAGTTTGTTTCTAAGCTAGCCGGTGTGCCAGCTCAGATCAATATTGCTGAAGTGCGTAAACCTGAACTAGATGGCCAGCTTGTTGCTGACAGTATTTCTAGCCAATTAGAACGTCGTGTAATGTTCCGTCGTGCTATGAAGCGTGCTGTACAGAATGCAATGCGTCTTGGCGCTAAAGGTATCAAGGTTGAAGTAAGCGGTCGTTTGGGCGGAGCAGAGATTGCACGTTCAGAATGGTATCGTGAAGGTCGTGTACCACTACACACTTTCCGTGCTGACATCGATTATGCAACTTCAGAAGCTTTGACTACTTACGGCATCATTGGCGTAAAAGTTTGGATCTTCAAAGGTGAAGTACTAGGCGGATTGCCTCTTACGCAAGAGCAACCTGCTCAAGCACCTAAGAAGAAAGGCCGTTCTGCTAAGCGTGAGGGCTAATAATTATGTTACAACCTAAACGTATGAAATTCCGCAAAATGCATAAAGGTCGCAACCGCGGCATGGCAGTTGCGGGCGGCAAAGTTAGCTTTGGTACTTACGGATTGAAATCAATTGGCCGTGGTCGTATGACTGCACGTCAAATTGAAGCAGCCCGTCGTGCTATGACTCGTCACGTTAAACGTCAAGGTAAAATTTGGATTCGAGTTTTCCCTGACAAGCCAATTACTGAGAAGCCTCTAGAAGTGCGTCAAGGTAAAGGTAAAGGTAACGTTGAGTACTGGGTATGCCAAATTCAACCAGGCCGTGTGTTATATGAGATGGAAGGTGTTCCAGAATCATTGGCTCGCGAAGCGTTTGAATTGGCAGCGGCTAAATTGCCATTTAAGACAACCTTTGTAACTCGGACGGTGATGTAATGAAAGCTGAACTGAAAGCCAAAAACGTAGAAGAATTGAACGCAGAGTTGTTAAACCTTCTTCGCGAACAATTTAACCTACGTATGCAGCACAGCACTGGACAGTTGGAAAAGACTGACCAGCTACGTAAAGTGCGTCGTAACATTGCGCGTGTTAAAACCATTCTGACTGAAAAGGCTGATAGCTAATGACTGAACAACAAATTCGTACAGTTCGCGGTCGTGTGGTAAGCAACAAAATGGATAAAACCATTACAGTTGTTGTTGAACGTTTCGTAAAACATCCTATTTATGGGAAGTTCCAAAAGCGTTCTACTAAACTTCACGCCCATGACGAAACTAACCAATGTAACGAAGGTGACGTAGTAACTATTACTGAATGTCGTCCTTTGTCAAAGTCTAAAAACTGGACCTTGGTTGACGTAGTAACTAAAGCAACTGCTATTTAAGTTGTAGAAAGTTATAGATTAAAAGCCGCTCTTTCGAGCGGCTTTTTTGTGCCTGCGTAAAGTCAATTCGCGTTTGTTAGACAATGACTAAATCCTGCTAGCAGGGTACTACTAAACAGTCTTAATTCATTCCAATCTACAAATTGCACAACAATATTGAAACCTGAGGTGAAATCTAAAATAGATTTAAACTCAGGTTTAAATATGGCTATACTCATTATGTGTTTATCTGAAAAATGCTTCTATGAAAATAGCTGTTTGTGTATGGGTTACTCTATCTTTGGTCTTTTTGCCTTCATATGTTATCGCCGACACTCTGGTTTCCCATTGTCGGGACTATCCACCTGATTTGTATTTTAATGGTAAAAAATGTATCGGTATTCTTCCTGAACTTGTAGAAGATGTTCTTAGTGAATTAGGACATGATATCGACTGGGTATACGCGCCTTGGATAAGATCGACAAAAGAAGCTAAGCGCGGAAATGTTGATCTGTTAGTTCGTCACTCGATGACTAAAAAGCGTCAAACGTTTTTGAAACCCATCAAGTATGCTGTTGAAAAAAGAACCTTATATTTCTATAAATCTAAACGAATTACGGAAGATGTTACCTCTTATGAGCAACTTGAAAAGTTATCCATCGGCGCTATTCGTGGTGTCTTTTACTCGCCAAATTTTGCAAAAATAGACAGCAATACCCTAACACTAGTGGGTAAAACCGAACAGCTAGTGGGAATGTTAGATATGGCTAGAATAGATATTGTGGTTACATCATCCTCACACAATAGTGAATTATTTGAAGAACGATTCGACAAAGTGACCTTTGAAGATAGTTTTTATAATCATCACTACATCAGCATACCATTAAAATCAAAAGCGATTATTTTTTACGATGATATAGCGCGAGTGATGCTGCGATACCGAAAGACTGGAAAAATTAATCAATATTATGAGAAATATGGGGTGCCAACGCCATACCAAGATTTGTCTGAAATCGACGGGAACTAACCTTTTGGAATTAAGTTATCTATTAATTTATAAAGGATAAAATAGATATTCAAACTCATCAGTCAGATAAATAAACTAGGATGTTTTAGGAAGTTCAATTCCGCGTCTTAAGCCTTCCTGATAGTCAAAATCCTAAACTGTCCCTACCAAAATCGTTTATAATTGATTAGTTCGAATTGGCTTACGGCCTTAATAAAAGACTTGGTATTAAAGTTTTAAATTTCGCAGTTAGGAGTTTTGGTAGTGTTAGACTATCTCATAAAAGTCATATTTGTTGGTTGCTTAGTATTTTCCAGTAGTAGCTACGCGAATCAAGAGGTAAAACGAGTAGAGCAGCCAATTAAACTTGTTTTTGCGATAAATGATCCTGGGGCTCCACCTTATTTGTATTTTGATGAAAAGCGTCATCGTTACCAAGGGATCGTTCCTGATTTTTTTGCAAGTTTTCCAGAAGATGAAAAGTTCAAGGTAGTATTTTTAGATTCTAATCGATCTCGAAATGAGCATTTGGTTTTAGCGGGAAAAGCAGATATTTTTCTTTCAAGTCCAGCTTGGTTAAACGAACCTGAAGAGGTTTTGTTCAGTAATGAATTGCTACTTCATAAAAGTTTTTTATATTCTCTAACGCAATTTAACCAACCTTTTTCATTGTCTACAATTTCCCAAAAACTGATTTGCGCGAGAAGAGGTTATGTTTATCCTTCTTTAACCCAATCTTTTACAGACGGAAAGTTAATACGGGTTGATTCAAGCGCACAAATAACCATCGTCAATATGTTATTAAAAGGGCGTTGCGATTATGCAGTGATGAATGAATACAATGCTAATTCTGTTATAAATCAAACGCAGTTTTGTGGTCAGACTTTTTATAAATCCCCTAGTTCTGTTCATGATACGTCATTGGTTTTTGTGATTAATAAAGACTTAGAGCACATCCTTCCAGCTTTGAACCGCCAGTGGAGAACCTTTCGGGAGTCTGGTCAGTTGAGCAATTCGATTCGTTTAAATGGTGGAATTTATGATTCAGCTTCAGCCAATAGGTGCAAGTAGATATACAAATTTAAATATTGGGCTGCATGGATTAATGTAAACTGTTTCGATTCTAAAATGTGAAGTCACACTCGCTTTTGGGTGTGCTGATAAGTGTTTTCGTTATAACTTCATCTAACCTAAAAACATCCTAATTACTTGTTTTACATATCTATTTATCTTATCTTAGAAAGGGCGTAAGAAACGTCTTATAGTAAAAAATTCACAGAAGGGATTGTACATTGTTGAATCAGCGTGGTTTCACCTTAATTGAGCTAATCATTGTCATCGTGATATTGGGAATATTAGCAGTTACTGCATTGCCGCGTTACGTGAATTTGTCCGATGATGCCAATCTAGCTGCAATGAAAGGGGAAACTGCAGCGTTTAAATCAGCAGTTGATTTGGTTCGCAGTACGTATTTGATTAGAAAAACAAGTCCCATTGTTGTCCACGGTTCTACAGTTGAAATTGATAGTGCTTCTGAATGGCCAACAGGCAGTGGATCGGGTACTAGTGTCTCTGTATTAATTTGTGGGAAAGTTTGTTAGAAGACGCAGAACCCATGAATGCAATCAGTAATAGTAGTCCGCAAGTTGCCGGTTGGAGTGCAATAGGTAGTTCTAATATTTGCATTTATGGTAAGAAATTTAATGATGCTACTTTCGCTTCTGGGGATCTGCCTCATTTTGCATATTTCATTAATGATGTGGCAAGTTTTACCACGTTAGGCCAGACCTATTCTGGCAGTGCTGGTGAAATTCAAAAAGTAAACATGGGTGAATAAATACAACAGACTGTAGCGCTAGATGCCCAACTAGTTATGATTTAGCTTGTAGTTAGTCACTGTATATTCTTCAAACTCTTATCAGGGATATATTACTCAAACACCGTCAAATAGCGAACCCGCAATCATTATTCCCTCATCAGACATTATGTATGCTGTGGTTTTTCTTTATTCTATTTGCCCTAAACACGACTGTTGTTTAAATTCTGTCAGGAAATTCAACTAGCATAACGGTCAAAAAAATTCCAAAGCAAACAAATAATGCGCTTATTAATTAAATATAGAATTTATGTGTTGATTATTTTGCTCGAATAATCAACTATTTACCTATACCGTTTTTACGCATATAAAGGGCAGTTATCTTTATGAGGTTGCGCTTCATTAACATTCCATCACTACTTGTAGTATTGATTGTGTTCTGCAGTTTTACCCTAAGAGCTGAAACCGATTTTTTCTTTGAGTATGCAGATACTCAAACTCCGTTTTCATCCATGCACAGCTCACTTGAAACGAAAATTGCCAATGCAAACTCTGTAGAACAAAGAGTCCATTTTAGTTTGTCTTTGGCTTCTTTATACCTGCAGTTTGATCGGGTAGAACTGCTCACTGAAATACTTGATGAGTTAGCAACATTAGAGATAAATCAATCCTATGATACTAATGCATTAAAGTGGCATGTATTTGAAGGTTATAGGTTTTATTCATTAAGCCAATACGTTAAAGCAGAGTCATCTTTTAAGCAAGCTCAAGCAATACTTGATGCGCTTAACGGCAGTAAAGAACACCTAGCTGAATCTCAAATTGCTTACTTATCAGCGGTTTTATCTATGTACAACGGTATCAATGATGCCTACTTGCAACGCTATACCAAGGCGACGGAGGCACTGTCTGAAGTAAACAGTATTGCCAATGAAAATGATTGGAAAGTGCTATCGGGGCTGTCTTTATATTATAGTGGTGACGTTAACTACGAATTGAAAAATTACGAACAAGCGGAAGTCTTCTACCAGTTATCTAAACAAATGTTTACGGAGCAAACTACTATATTTCGAGCCGTGTCGTTAATGGCGGAAGCTCAAATGATTAATATTGTAGGAGACCGAAAGCGCGCGTTTTTTTTATTAGATAATGGCATACAGATATTTGCAAAAATGGAAGATATTTCTTCTTTGGCCTACGCCTATCTACTTAAATCCTATTTTCATAGTAAAGATGGTAATGATGAAGAAGCGCTGACCTGGATTGCTGAGTCAGTGACATTACGAGAAGAGTTGAACAATCCTGTTGCTATTGCTAATTCCTATGTTCATTACAGTTCGCTGCTCCAAGGAAATGGATTCCTTGAACGAGCTCTTGTTTATGGGCAAAAAGCCGCTGACTTAGCCGCCCAGACTGATGACTTAGCGGGACAGTGGGATGCCTTTAATCAGTATGGCGTGATCCTAAGTGAAATGGGCAATTATAAGAAGGCATTTGAGTATATGTCTAAGTCTGAACGGGCTCTTTTGGCTAAGGCTAGATTAGACATCACTAGTCAATCTGCTAGATTAAACAGCGAGTTCAATTTAGCACAGCAACAATTAGAAAATGAGTTTCTAGATGAAAAGAACAGTTTGTTGCAAACCCAGTTGGAGCAACAACGCCAATTACAAGAAAGACAAAATTGGATCGTGTTTGGGCTAATGATTTTTACCGTTCTAGTGATGCTTTTCCTTTGCATAATATTTACCCTTTATCGTAAAAATAAACGCCTAGCAATTTTGGATAACCTGACTGGATTGCGAAATCGAAGAAGTATTTTAGAAGTGGGTGAACAAGCTTTTACAATTAGTCGACGTTACAAACAAAGCTTATGTGTGCTTATGTTAGACGTAGATAACTTCAAGTTAGTCAATGATAATTACGGTCATGCTGAAGGAGATAGAGTACTGAAGTTTGTTGCTTCAGTTTGTAAAGAAGCCTTGAGAGCTTCTGACTACGTAGGGCGAGTTGGCGGTGAAGAGTTTATTTTTATCCTACCTAATAGCGGTGAAAAAGAAGGTATTCAATTAACCAAGCGCCTGTTTCAAAATATCCAAGCAAACTTTCCAGCAGCTGATTTAAAGGTGAATGATGTAACCTTTAGTATTGGCTTAGCGGCAAATCTAGAGCAATGCAGCGATTTTAACGAGTTAGCTAGCTTTGCCGATATGGCACTTTACGAAGCCAAAGCTCAAGGAAAAAACCAAGTCCAAACCTATACACAGGATATGCAGTTTAACAGCAAGGTATAGTTGTATTTAGGTCTTCACCTCTAACCAGAACCAATGCCACACTGTCATGAATTTTATTGTCATCAACCAAATACTATGTCGTTTTAGTGATCTTCTAAGGGGCAACTATTTCGCGATAGGTCAAATAAAAATCGCCTGCGCTAACTCAAACCGTCAGGTTGAGCTAACTCAGGCGACACATATAGCTGAATACTTCTATCTATTGCTTAAAATTAATAAAGCAACTGAAAATATCTATCTTAAGGTCGCTCTAAGCATCCAGGCTGTTTTTTCATGCTCACGCATTCTGTCTGATACCAATGCTGCAGAAGACTCATCGTCGGCGTCCTGAGCTAATTTAAGGGCATCTCTACAGGTTTTTACTACTTGCTCATGTCCTTGCAGTAAAATTTTAACCATTTCATCTGCAGCGGGAACGCCATCCACTTCTTTGATAGCACTTAGCTTTGCAAATTCTTTATACGTGCCTGGAGCAACTAATCCTAATGTACGAATACGTTCAGCAATGTCATCTACTGCGACAGCTAGTTCCGTATAATGCTCTTCAAACATCAAATGTAGTTCTCTGAATTGTGGACCCGTAACATTCCAGTGGAAATTGTGAGTTTGTAAGTACAAGGTGTAACTATCTGCAAGTAACTTTTTCAAACCGTCTGCGATTTGATTACGATCTGTTTCGTTAATACCAATGTCAATTTTCATAATATTTCCTTGTTATCTAGAGAATCTACTAATCAGTATAATTGTTTAGTAATTTTTGTATAATTAGTTTTATCGATTGAGTATATCGCTTCGCTATATCAATCTAACACTATATTAACGTGTTAATTGAAAAAAAGTTCACTGATTAGTTACTATCTTTCATATGGAGTTGATTCGCAATCAATGACAATTGTAGTTCAACCCGTTTAACTTCTCTGAGTACAGATAATCGATTTAATTCCATAAATAGCCATAAACGCATTGCTGCAAAAATAATGAACGAAATTAACGACCCGAGTAGCCAATGTAATTTTATGTCAGCGCGTTGTTCAGCAAATAAGTTGATCCCAAAATAGACAGTTAAACCTATGAACACTATCTGTAAGGTGATGACGGCGATAGCGGTGAATTTGAATGTACCCTTGAAGCTCCGCCCTATAAGCTGCAAGGTGTTGGCTTGTTGTTCTGAGACTTTTTCCGCGGCTGATTCTTGTTGCATGGCCGCTAAAATTTTTTGATTGATATCGCTCATTTTATTGTCCTTTATTGGTTAGTTTTAACTTCTGACGAATCCCGTGAAGCCTTGATTTCAATGTACCCACAGGTAGCTCAACGATGTGACTAATATCGGTTAGTGAAAATTCCTCAAAATAATGTAAATACACCAACTGGTAGGCATTTGAATCTAAATTAGATAAATCTAGTTCGGGTGTATTTGCGAGCATGCCTTCACTGCTGACTTGGGTGTCTAAATTTTCTGCAAGGGCGTTGACTTTTATGCGTTCTTTTTGAATATGGGCGATTGTATCTGCGCATTTATTTTGTAAAATTCGGTAAATCCATTTCGGAAACGCGGCTGGATCTTCAATGTTTTTAATACTCTTACACATGTCCAATAACGCATTTTGAACGCTGTCGTTTGCTAAATGCTCGTCCTTTAAGAGTCTAGAGGCATATCCAATTAATTTCGGATACCAAATACGAAGTAACTGGTCGAGTGCTTTATCATCGCCCATTTGAATATTGACGACCAACCACTCTGTTAAAATTGTTTCACTATTTCGTTTCATACTATATAGGTCTGTTCTGACACTCTACCGGTTCATTGTTTTTATTCTTTCGTGATCAGTCTGTGATACTTCCGTGATAAATCATTCTTATTCTACCTATTGCTAGTAGTTATCCCTTAAGGCTTGCTGTGTAGAAATGAATTTATGTTTGTCATTAGCTCTAACTTAAATATTGATAATACAAATGTAAGGGATATAAGCAGTGGCAGCGTTTTCAACTTAGTGTTGGCTTCGCGTTAACTTAGAATATTGGAATATCATAATTATGAAAACATTTAACAAAGGAATTATCACCGTTGTTTTAGGAACTTGCTTGACCTTCACTGCTAATGCGACAACCATTGAAGTGCAGGTCAGTAGTTTGTTTGACGACGGTGGCTTGGCCATGACACCGGTATGGCTGGGCTTTCACGACGGCACATTTGATTCATTTGATGTCGGTTCTGCTGCTTCATCATCACTGCAAAGTTTGGCTGAAAATGGGATGACTGGCGGGATTGAATCCGACTTCTCTAGCAGCAATGCGACGGGAGTTCAAACGGTTTTAGCTGCTCCTACTGGGGCTGCACCGGTGTTTGAACCGGGAGAAACCGCCAACTCAGAGTTATTAGAAATTGATGCGATGAACAGTGGCTACTTTAGTTTCTTATCGATGCTCATTCCCACAAACGACGCCTTTATTGGCAACGAAAATCCAATGGCTTACTCACTTTTTAATGACGATGGTAATTTTGTCGGCTTAGATATCTTGGTATTGGGTTCATCTGTTTGGGATTCTGGTACCGAATTAAATAGAGGCTATGGATCGCCGTTTCTTCAAGGAGCCGATGCCGAAGCTCGGCAAAATGAAAGTGGCGTGGTCACTTTCCACAATGGACTTGAAGTCTTACCTGGTGGATTAGCTATTATTGGTGGGACAACTGCGACCGGTTATACAATTGATCAAGCTGCTGCAGACTTCACTCAAAGTGGTTTTGAAGTTGCACGTATAACCGTTTCACAAGTACCTGAACCAGCAACATTTGGCTTCTTTGCCATTGGTTTGTTAGGGCTGATGGCTCGCCTAAAACGCAAGTTAAAAAACTAATTTTACCCGTTGAACTGGTCACCGCCAATTTTCGCGGTGACTGCCAAAGTCTGCACATTCTTATACTGTTTTCAAAACCTAAGCACTCTTAGGGGGGCCAGCTCGACTAGCGCCACATATAACTATCCAACACTAACCCGCCATAGCATTATCAACACCTTGTTACATATACAAGTTGCAGGTCAGCAGTTAAGCATCAAAATTATATTAACGATAAATTCTATGAGTAAATTGGATGGAAAGGTTTTCGGTTGTCGTCATTGAAGACGAGTTAGATACGGATAATTCCTTAACAGCAAGACTTAAGATGATAGAAAATCTTAACATAATTGCCACTTGCAATGAGGCAAGTCGTGGTGTTGCCTGTGTTCTTAAACGCCAGCCGGATGTACTGTTTATTGATATGCAAATGCTAGGCGCGCAAGGCCTTGCTCTGCTTGAAAATTTAAACAAGACAATGGATATCCAGCCTAAAACTGTTTTTGTAGCAGACTCTAGCGAATATGCGCTCCAAGGGTTTGAATACAATGCCTTTGATTACTTAATTAAACCCATTTCTAGTTGCCGCTTAAGTGGGTGTTTAGGGCGTCTACAAAATGCATTATTAGAAAATCAAGCGTTGCAAGCGCAAACTAAACTAAATCAATTACTTTGTAATAAAACCGGCAAATCATTGAATGGCTTTATGCAATCTCTCGAGCATTCCAAGCAAATTAGTTTAATGGATTTGCAACAAACTATTTCAATTAAAAGTGGCTCTCAATGGGTAAGGATAAAGCTGGAAACGATTTTGTGGATACAAGCAGCTGGAGATTATATGTGCATTCACACCCTTGAGGAGACATTCATTGTGCGTAAAACCCTTCGTCAATTTGAAGCTGAATTAGATGACATGTACTTTCCGCGGATCAATCGTTCAACAATTGTAAACTTGAACCAAATTACTCGCCTTACCCCTAATTCAAATGGCGAATATATCGCTCGGTTAAGCTCTGGCGCTGAGCTAAAAGTGAGCCGCAAATACAAGCTCAAAATGGGAGAAAAACTCAAGACCACGTTATAAACTAATGTGGTCTTGCATAGGTGCTATTTTTTCTCGCTTTCTACTGCGGGTTGCTTGCGCATGGATTGGGCGATTTTTTCACCGCTTCGACCTACCACGTAACCGCCAACGCCCACAGTTAATAGGGTGAAGAGTTCTTCGGGCAATTTTAACATAGAGACCTTGTCGGTGAATAAACTGAGATAGGGAAAAAGAATATAGTTATTCGCCACTATAAAAATGATGACCATCATTAATACCGGTCGCCAGTTTCTCTGTATCCAGCTTTTACCTTGCGCTTCAGCAATAATCACTGCTTGCTGTGCTTGAAGTAATTTCGTTTCATATTCTAGTACTTTGTGCTCCAACTCGATCATTTTAAGTTGCACACCTGAACTAATTTCATCTAATTGTTTTCTCAACATTAAGCGCTCTTCGTCTGAAGTATGCACATTATCAATTAGATCTGCTGCTGGTTTAAATATACCGCCAATAAATTCCATAATACCAATAGCCATAACGACTCCTTTCTATAGTAATGGGGAAATTTACGGGTTATCTACTGCGACTCATAACCATTATAAAAATAGCAATTGTCTGAACCTGTGTTGTTATGCGACAGCTTTTCAATACGCACTGCTGTATTTTTATACAATTTTGTGTGTATTTAAAGGTAAAAGTGATTTTTCGGTTAATTTAACCCTTAAAATTTCCTTGTTTCATTCCTTTGATGGCAAAGTGCGTACCTAGTAATGACAATAGACAGTAACCCGTAAAATAGTAAAACCCTTGGCCAACATTAGATAGGGTTTGGGTGCTAATTTCTAAGGACATTTTAAAACCAAATACAGCAAAATTGTGGGAGTCTGTTGTTTCTGCGTGGTTTGTGGATAAGATTGCTAGAAAAACCGCAACCACAAATACATCGGCCATGGACCATTTACCAATACTAGAAACCACACTTAAAAATATGCGTTCTAGCTTGGTTCCGGTTTGAAAATAAGCAAAGCAAACCATCGTTGTTTTGATAAGCGGTATCCCCACTGAAAAAAGTAAAATAAGGGTCGCAACCAATATTCTCTGGTCTTGCCATAATTCGTCGATAGTCGCCATTATAGAAAGCTCTTTATCAACTATATTGGACCCTAAAGAAGAGCCTCCTAGGGAAGCGGCTAAATCCATATCCAATGAAAACATAGGTAACAATATCCCTGGGAAAAACAAAGCTATTGCAAGAATATTTAAAGCAAAACCAATATGACGTTTCAAAACATAATCCTGTGAATTTCTGGTGTGGAACAAATATACCTCAATCATTTTACTAAGCGGATGTTGCTAAAAAAATGCGAGATATTTTCGATTATTATGATGGCAACTAGCCGTTTTAAGACATCCAACTTATTAGGCTTTTCATCTGTTAATGAGCCATACTTATTCATCAACTGAAAGTTAAAGGTAATTCTCAATGAGTATTATACAAATAACCGAGCTATTTGGGTGGGCCTCGGTAATTAATATCGCTTATTTATCCCTAGCTACATTAATTGTTACACTTAAGCCGGAAATAATAACTTCAATTCATAGTAAGGTGTTTCAAGTAGAAAAGACAACTTTGTCTCCTTTGTATTTTAACTTTCTCAGCCTATACAAAGTCATGACTTTGGTTTTTATTGTAGCGCCATATCTTGCTTTGAAATTAATGGGGAATTAAGGGCAAAATGAAAAAGGCGGTTTTATTATTGTTGGCCTGTGGCTCACTTTTTAATATTAAATTGGGGATGGGCAACGAGGAAGTGCAATTTGCAAATCAAGAAGACTTATTGTTCGTCAAAGGTGAGCCTAGCTCTCAAAAACAATTTGAAGATCAAGGAAACATTTTTGAACACTATTATTACCACACTGAGAATCAATCTTTTTTAATAGATGTTGAAACCGGTCGGGTTTGCAATGCCTATATTGGCGAGCAGGTTCGCAGTTGCTTCCCCTGCACTGAGAATGAAGTGTCGCCTCAGTGCCCTTAGATAAGGATAAACGTATATGTCTAAAACCACTAAATATCTATTATTAGCCGCGGTATTTTGTTTAGCTTTGGTCTGTTATTACATAGGAAGTATGATTGGGGCCATTGCATTTATTGCTTTAGGTTTACTATTGGAAATTGCGTTGTGGGTAGGCATTTTTAAATCATCTAAAAAACATATCTCCAAAAACCTCTGATAGGCCAACTCAAATTTATCTCCAATCAAAAAAAATAGCACTTTAAAAGTGCTATTTTTCAATTGTTTATATTGATTTGTATCAGTCTTATTTCACGGGAAACCCGCGATCACGCATTAAGGCTTCAACATTCGCATCTCTGCCTCTGAATAGGCGATAAGCTTCAGCAGGATCCATCGCATTGCGGATTGCGAATAGATGCTTAACTAGCTTCTCACTAAGCTCTTTGTCGTAGAAACCACCAGGTGCTTCAGCAAATGCTTCAGCCGCATCTGAGGTTAGTACTTCTGCCCACATGTAACCATAGTAGCTAGAGGCATACCCTTCACTACTAAAGATGTGGCCAAATTGAGTACTACGATGGCGCATTACCATTTCTTCTGGCATACCCATTTTTACAAGCTGTTCTTGTTCAAATTTTTGAGGATCGATGGCAGCAGGATCTGTCGTATGATACAACAAGTCCATAATTGCAGATGCCATGTATTCAGTTGTTTTAAACCCTTCATTGAAAGTAGAGGCTTTTTTGATTTTAGCCACTAGTTCTTGTGGAATCGGTTCACCGGTTTTGTAATGTACTAGGTAGTTATTAATGACTTCATCGGTGATTAACCAGCGTTCCAATAGCTGTGACTGGAATTCTGTGTAGTCACGTACACCTGAATGTGATGTTGGATACGCTACCTTGGCCGACAAGAAGTGCAATGCGTGGCCAAATTCATGGAAGTAAGTTTCTGCATCATCCCATGAAATCAACGTTGGTTCGCCTTCCGGACCTTTTACGAAGTTTGAGTTATTTGAAGAAAGTACTGTTTTCTTGCCATCAAAAGTCGTGTAGCTACGATACGTGGTTGCCCAGGCGCCAGAACGTTTACCAGTGCGCGCAAATGGATCTAAATACCACAACCCAATGTGCTCACCAGAAGTGAGATCGGTCACTTCCCAAACTTTTACATCAGGATGAAATACAGGAACTTTGCCTTCTTCAATGGGCGTGAATTTGAAGTTGAATAAGCGACCAGCAACATAAAACATCGCTTCGCGAAGTTTGTCTAATTGCAAATACTGTTTTACTTGGTCTGAGTCTAAGTCGTATTTTTGTTTACGCACTTTTTCAGCGTAAAAACGATAATCCCATGGCTCAATGGTGATATTCGCATTTTCAGCATCAGCTACTGCTTGCATGTCTTTTACTTCTTCATCAACACGAGCAATTGCTGCAGGCCAAACTTTTTGCATTAAGTCCATGGCGTTTTCAGGAGTTTTTGCCATGCGATCTTCTAATCGCCACTGGGAATAGTTGTCGTAGCCTAACAACTGAACACGTTCATGACGTAATTTTAAGATTTGTTTGATCAATTCATTGTTGTCATATTCATCACCATTGTTGCCTCGGCTATAATAGGTTTCCCACACTTTTTGGCGCAGTTCACGCTCTTCAGAGTAGGTTAGGAAAGGATCCATTGATGAACGGGTATTGGTGATTGCATATTTACCTTCATGACCCCGTTGAGCTGCCGCGGATGCAGCACCTGTTACAAAGGACTCAGGTAAACCAGAAAGTTGATCTGCTTCGATATAGAGCACATAATTTTCTTCATCAGCCAATACATTGTTTGCAAATTTGGTTTGTAAACTTGCGACTTCTTGGTTGATTGCAGCATAGCGCTTTTTCGCTTCCCCTTCTAAGGTCGCACCGTTGCGTGCAAAACCGTTGTAAGTTAGCCAAGTTACACGTTGCTGTTCTGAATTTAACTGTTTATATTCTTCGCTTTCATATACCGCTTTTACTCGTGCAAAAAGCTTTTCGTTTTGGTTTATCTTTGAGCTAAAGGCGGAAATTTTAGGAACCATTTCCTTTTGAATTTCACGGAATTCAGGGCTATTTTTATTGGAGCTCCAAATGCCCCAGTAGGTGAACACGCGACCAAGATCTGCACCAGATTTTTCCAAAGGAACAATGGTATTTTCAAAAGTAGCCGGTTCAGGGTTATTAATAATTGCCTCGATTTCGGCCAAATTAATTTCCATACCTTTTTCTAATGCAGGAATAAGTAAGGCTAAATCCATTTTATCAAAGGCAGGAACACCGCCATAAGGGCCAGAGTATTCAGCGAGTAAAGGATTGGTTTCTTGTTTAGCCTGTTCAGCCATGGATACGTCGTCTTTAGTTTGAGAAGGGCTTGTGCTTTGCGAGCACCCACTTAGTGTGGCAATTAGCATTGCACTTGTCAGTGTCAGAGCAAATTTTTTCATTTAATATTTACCAATTAATTAAGAGATGGTTCTGTTGTTATTTTTATAGTTATACATTTTATACTCTATACCGAGTATTGCGGTTAATACTAATCCCCAGCAAGAAAACTACAAGAGTTGGCGCTAAATAGGTTTTGAAATATCGTCTACAAACCCTTACACAGCTGCCCATATGAATCTTTTTTGGATGACTTTGGCTCAACATTACTCACTATTTATTTCGCTAAGTATCTGAAAAATAGTATTTAGCATCGCGGTAGACAGGTTGTCAGGTATTTATTTAAATACCTAATGTCTGTTGATGTACGTTACAGTTCGCTTTTTTTGAGTATTATTTGAACACATTAAATCACTCACAAGAGTTCACATCATGTGCAAATATATATGTTTGTTTATGTTACTCATTGGCGGTACTTGCCAGGCAGAGGAACACTTTATAGCCAAAGGAGTGAACTGGTTAAACAGCTTTATACCTGAGACAACCAAAATTGAATTTAATAAGTTCCGTATAAAATTTGATGGCTGCCGTCATCGTGAGTATGAGTTGAGTTTTGTGCATCCAGTTAATCAACGATTATCATTTGAAGGCGGAATGAGCTACGCAAAAGGCAAGTTAGAATGGGGGATCAATAATCAAAAAATTAGCCTTAAGCGATATGCTTTATTACCTCGCTACAGCGTGAATCGTAAAATGAGTGTCAGTGCTGGTGTGATTTTACAGTCTGCGCCTGAATTTAGTACCTCCCAAGGATTGGAATTAGCCTTACCCAAAAGTAAAATTTTTAAAATTAGCAGTCGCTTTAAAGGACTACGGGATGACCACCAGGTAGATTTCGCGTTGAGTAGCCATCATTGGGATGCAACAAGCGAGTTTGGTACTTTGTTTGATAACGGATTAGTAGATAATCAGGTTAACGTTAACTACTCCGCATTTTTTTAAATCTAGGAATAGCATTACACCGCTGTTCCTTGCACTACCTCTTGACGCAAATGGCCAATATCACATAACAATTTTATGGATGCGAAGTCCTTCTTATCGATTTGGGTAACACAGGTATTTTCAATACCAGCACGTTCTAAGTTCACCTCATCAACTTTTAAAATGTGTCGCAAAATATAGCGTAAAACTAATCCATGAGTAATCACCATTAAACTGTTTTCTGTTGCGTTAGCCTGCGCAACAATCTGCTGCCATGCTTGTTCCACGCGTTGCCCGAATTGCAGCTGACTTTCGCCATTCTCGGGATGGTAATCTTCGGCTAAAAAATCAAATTCGATCTGCTTCCATGGCACGCCTCTAAGTGCACCTAAATTGCGCTCCTGCAACAGTTCAGTTAACACCAATTCGCAGCCTAATAATTGCTGCACAGGTTTGGCAGTTTGTTGGGTACGAGTATGATCACTGCACAATATTGTTGAAATCGAATGGTCTTTATAAGCATCTGCCAAATCTTGTGCTTGTAGATGACCCTGTGCAGATAACGGAGTTTCCGGCGTCTGTACAATTCGATTTCGGTTACCGTCTGTTTCGCCGTGGCGGACTAAATAAATAGACATAAATTTACCTTCGCTTATGCAAATACAACGGTTTTGTTTTTGTGAATGATCACTCTGTCTTGCAAGTGGTAGCGAACGCCATTGGCTAACGCGGCTTTTTCACAGTTTTTTCCCTTGCGAACCATATCTTCAGCCGAATCGCTGTGACTGATGCGTATGACTTCTTGCTCGATGATGGGTCCTTCATCTAAATCTTTGGTCACATAATGGCAAGTCGCACCAATCAGCTTTACACCGCGGTCATAGGCTTGTTGATAGGGTTTAGCGCCAGCAAATGAGGGCAAAAAGCTATGGTGGATATTGATTGCTTTACCGGCTAACTTTTGACATAAGTTGTCAGGGACAATTTGCATAAATCGGGCGAGAACAGTGAGGTCAGCTTGATACTCTTCCAATAAGGCTTCTACTTGGGCGAAGGCAACTGCTTTATCTTGGTTTTTAAAATCCACCCAGTGAAACGGCACTCGATACCAATCAGCAAATTGTTTCATCTGAGGGTGATTGGCAATAATGCAAGGGATTTCACAATCAAGCTCACCACTATGCCAGCGGTGTAGGATATCAATAAGACAGTGAGACTCATGGCTGGCAAGTAAGGCGACTTTTTGTTTTTGTAAAGAGTCAGATACTTTCCATTTCATTGAAAATTGTACGGCAATGGGTTCAAACGCTTGTTTGAAGCTCTCCAACGTCAGTTTCAATGTTTCAGTCTTGATTTCATGGCGCATAAAAAAGCGTCCAAGTTTCGCGTCTGTATGGTGGCTTGCTTCCACAATAGTAGCTTGTTGATCAGCTAAAAACTGACTCACTGCGGCGACTAATCCCACTTGATCTGGGCAATCAATTACCAGTCTAAAGGTTTGTTGCATGAATAAATTACTCTTTAAAAATCGAACTCAATACTAATCCCCTTATTGTGCTTGCGGAATAGGCCTGAGGTAAAGCACTTATTGGAATTACATAAAAGTTTATCGAGGGCGAATGGAAGGATGCAGCGGCCAAGTCTGTCGAATAGGATATTGCACTCCATTTTTTCCACTCACCGACTCAAACAAATGTAAATGCTTCACCTGCAGTTGGAAGTCCGGGCTAATCAGGGGAGCTGGAGGATTACTTTTAGCATTTCTCACTAGCGTAATATGGGGAATATATTCTCTAATGGGCAGATTTAATCCGGCTTGTTGAGCATATTCTGTTAAACGTTTAGTTATTCGCAACATCTGAGCTGGAATTTGTGTACTGCCTAGCCATAAGATCTTAGGTTTTGACCAATAACCTAGCGTATCAATTTGCAAATTAAAATTGTGAAATTCACTGCTTTGTATGGCACAACAAAGTTGATCGAGTTGTTGCTCTTTAACTTGCCCCAAAAACACACTGGTGATGTGAAAATTTTTAGCTGGAACGGCGCGTTCAAACTTAGGTAAGGCTTTGTTTCGCCAATCATCTATGGCAATTTTTGATTTGGATTCTAAATCAAATCCTAAAAAGTAGCGCATTGAAACTCCAGCAACGATAGAATGAAATGATTATAGAGGAATTTTTTGGTTTGAGTGCGTGTTACCTGTAGAAAGTTGCTGGCCAGCATTAGAAAAAGATTTAGTTCATCAAGATGTTGTATTAGTTGCTCCCCCTGGCGCTGGTAAGTCTACCTACTTGCCATTAAAACTGCTGCAACATCCCAAATTTATCGATCAGAAAATCATCATGCTGCAACCGAGACAAATTGCAGTGACTTCGATTGCTAATTATTTATCCGAGCGACTAGGTGAGTCGGTAGGGAATACTATCGGATATCGCATAAGAGGTGAAGCCAAAGTAAGTGCTCACACCAGGTTGGAGATTGTCACCGAAGGATTGCTTACTCGCATGTTGCAAAACGATCCTGAGTTAGCCAATGTTGGCTTGATTATTTTTGATGAGTTTCATGAGCGCAATATACATTCTGATTTTGCCTTAGCCTTATGTTTGGAAGTAAAACAAGCACTTCGCGATGACCTGCGATTATTGGTCATGTCAGCGACTTTAGATGCCGGAGCGGTGGCTAAATTATTGCCCAATGCCAAACAGATGGAAAGTCATGGTCGCAGCTTTCCTGTTACTAGCCATTATCGTCCAAGAAGTAACAGACAACTTGAACAAGATGTTTTTCAGGTAATTAAAGAGGCCGTAGACAATCACGAAGGCGATATTCTTGTATTTTTACCTGGGGCAAAACAAATACTGGCAACACAGCAGCTTTGTGGAAATTATTTTGTAAACTCGACCCCATCCGAAATAGAAATCCACACTTTGTTTGGACAATTGGACAAACAAAAGCAGCGAGTGGCAATTCAACCCGCTCAGCAGGGCAAACGTAAAATTGTGCTTGCTACCAATATTGCTGAAACCAGTTTAACCATTGATGGTATTACTGTGGTTATCGACTCAGGTTTAGAAAATGTCGCCAATTTCAATTGGCAGCGACGAATCGAACAACTGACCATGAAACATATTTCCAAAGCATCTGCAACGCAGCGCGCTGGTCGAGCGGGTCGTTTATCGGCTGGAAATTGTTATCGACTATGGTCAAAGGATACTCACCAACGGCTAATTGCTCAGCGTGCCCCAGAAATAACAGAGACAGACATTAGTGGCTTGTATTTAGATGCAAAAGTATGGGGAAGCGAGCTATCTGAACTACCTCTGCTAGATTATCCAAGTTCATCACAACTTGACTATGCTAAGTCAGTACTATTGTTATTAGGTGCTATCGATTCTAATGAAAAACTGACCTCCCTTGGGCGCTCACTGAACAGTTTTGGTTGTCATCCAAGGTTAGCAGCGATTTTACTGAGAAGTCAGCAAGGAGATCGTTTTCAAAAAGCCATGGCATCTTTGCTAGTCGCTTTATTAGAATTCAGGCCGATCAATGAATTACGAAGAGAAACACAGTTACGGCAACATTTACTCTTTCTTCTTGGGCAACCTTCACACCCAATTTGGACACAAGCTAAACGTTGGGCTAAACGCCTCGGGTGTCATTGTGATAGCCAAACTGTGAATCTGGAAAAAGGTAAACTGAGCCAATTGTTGAGCGCAGCTTATCCCGACCGAATAGGTCGATTAAGAGACAATGGTTCTTATCAATTGGTAAACGGAACAGGGGCAAAATATTTCAATTCTGCTACGCAATCTACTGCTAGCTTGAGCAAATGGATTGTCGTGAGCAAATTTACCATAGGCGAACATGCTGATGCGCTAATTCAATTAGCCGAACCCATTGAAGAACCTTTGGTTTTTGAATTATTCAAAGGACATTTTGAACAACGCAATGAATACACCTGGTCGAGTTCCTTAAACAAAGTTGTGGCGCGAGAAAAACAAATACTTGGCGCTATTACTATTCGGGAAAAACAGATAGAAGCTGTAGATGGATCACAATGCGTTCAAATCTTAGTTGCGCAAATCAAACAACAAGGGTTAGGGTTTTTAAACTGGAAAGAGGCTATTTGGACATTGATCCATCGGCTAAATTTAGCAAATAAGGTTGAAGATGACCTGTGGCCTGATTTCTCCGAGGCGGTTTTATTAGCTGAAATTGAAGATTGGTTGCTACCCTTTCTCGATGGCATAGTCAACGCCAGTAAGTTATACCAACTGGATTGGATAACCATATTGAAGAGTCGATTAAGTTGGCAACAGCAACAACAATTACACAAGCATTATCCCCTGAAAATAAAAGACGCAACAGGGCAAGACTGCAAACTCGTGTATTCAGCCGATGGTCAAGTTGAAATGCAAGTGAAAATGCAGCACATGTATGGCTACGACGGTTCTCCAAGTGTCGCCAATGGTAAAGTTCCAATCACATTAACCCTTCTATCGCCTGCTGGTAGGCCATTGCAGAAAACTCAGGATCTCGCGGGGTTTTGGCAGGGGAGCTACGCTCAAGTTCAAAAAGAAATGAAAGGCAGATATCCAAAGCACTTTTGGCCAGATAACCCAGCAACAGCGCAAGCTACCACGCGAGTTAAGAAATATATGTAGCTTAAGTATATTGCGGTGTTTGGGTCTGGAAATTAATTTACCTGTAAATTCATTCGTTTAACATTGTGTTCACATATAATGCTGGAGATGCGCATCGCTTAACCGATACAATAGAGTAATTGTTAAACAGTTCCAGTTAAAGCGGGACTGTGTTGAACACTTTAAGGTAGTAAACATGCACATCCAGCGCTTTTTCCAGCTTCCCATTTTAACCCTTATTTTTACGTTAGTTACACTTTCCGTTTCTGGTGTAGATGCCAAACCCAACCATGAAGTCAGCATTGCCCATCTAAGCGAGGCACAGTTTACTATTTCAAAAATAGATAATGATAATTTGGAAAACAGATTGGAAATAAGCACAAATGGGATAGTGCGAACATTCAATTTAGTCGAAAACAAATCACTCCTATCTGCACCCTTAAAGCTGAAATTACATTCCAGCATAAGTTTGTACAAGGGGACATTGGAAAATGTAACAAACTCTTGGGCTAGATTTAGTTTAGTAGGAGAGAAATTAACGGGTGCATTTTATGATGGTCAAGATCTGTATTTTGTGAATTATAAAAGTCAGCTAAACGCGCAATTAAACAATATTGAAAGTAGTAAAGAAGTTACGAGTGATTTATTAATTTATAACGCTAAAGACGTTAGTCACAGTGCCACCTGTGCATTAGAAAATAGTGCCATTCAGTCAGCTTTTAGCTATTCGGGTTACATTGACGAACTAGCACAAATGACAAGTGAAATGGCTAGCAAAGAGATATTAATTTCTTTAGTTGCCGATTCTGAATTCGAAACTGGTGATCCTCAAGATGCTGCTACAGAAATGTTGGTAGAAATGAATGTCGTAGATGGCATATTTTCGGAACAAGTTGGCGTGCAGGTTACGGTGGATGACATTCGTGTTTTAGAAGACAACGGCACCTTAACCATGAGCGATGCTGAAGATTTAATTGTAGCTTACCGTACTTATGTTGCGATTAATTATAATAATCCAGGCATAAGCCACCTATTTACCGGTAAAGATTTAGACGGTAGTACTATAGGTATTGCCTACGTTGGAGCGGTTTGCAATAGTTATTCTGTTGGCGTAACGCAACGTTTTGGTTCCAGTACTGCCTTAGTGACTGCCCACGAGATTGGGCATAATTTCGGTGCACCCCATGATAACCAATCGGGATCAGCTTGTGCTGCGACTAATGGTAGCTTTTTAATGAGTCCAAGTATTAATGGCAGTGATCAGTTTTCTGATTGCAGTTTGACGCAAATGGATGCCTTGGTTAGTTCCGCAGCCTGCTTAACCAATGTATCTCCACCTACAATTATTTCTACCCCTAATACAACGGCAACTGCTGGTTTAGCTTATGAATATGATACAGATAGTCGGGTAGATGCTGATGGTTCTGGTAGCTTAACTTTCAACCTCGATTTTGGTCCAGAAGGCATGACAGTATCAGAAGATGGGCTAGTTGAATGGATACCCATTGAAACTCAGACAGGAACTAGTTTAGTGCAAATTAGCGCCAGCAATGCTTATGGTACAGATACACAAAACTTTGAGATTGAGGTGACTCAAAACCCGTCGGGTGAATTTCTTAACTTCAATGAATTACCTTATTCGTCATTTAGTACAGGACAAGATTTCGAAGGAACAGTGACTATTGGGGACAGTGGAGCGAGTATTACCTTACAAGGCAATCGTTGGGTTAAAGTGGACTTCAATTATGCAATTCAAGCAGATACGGTTATTGAGTTTGATTTTATTAGTACGTCATTAGGGGAAATTCACGGTATTGGTTTAGATGATGATAATAAAATGGAAGAAGCTAGAACTTTCTCATTAGCAGGTTCTCAGTCTTGGGGGCTGGAAAGTGCTCGTTATACTGAGTTTGGTGAAGTTCAGCGTATCTCAATTCCTGTTGGGCAGTTTTATACCGGTAATGTCGAGTTTCTCTATTTTGCAATGGATAATGATGTTGAAGGTTCTACCGCCAATGGCACCTATTCAAATGTAACGGTATACAACATTAATGACGATACAGTTGCGCCCACAGAAACCCTTGATTTAAGCCAGTTTACATTCTCGGAATTTGATCCCGCACAAAACCCCTCAGGTTCAAGTGTAAGTGAGGTTATTGACGATGGAGAGACCCTGCATCTGCAAGGTAACTTATGGCGTAAAATTAATTTAAATCAGGATATTACAGAAAATACAATGATAACCTTCGATTTCAAATCTACATCTCAAGGAGAAATCCATGGAATTGGCTTTTATACGACTGATTTGGCTGATAGAGATGAAACATTTAAATTATATGGTACCCAGGAATGGGGGTTAGGTGGCTTTAACTATTCAGGCAACGGAGAGTATCAGTCCTTTACAATTCCTATAGGGCAATATTATGCGCAAGGCACATATCCTTATCTCGTATTTGCAATGGATAACGATATTTCAGAGCCTGTTTCCAACAGCTACTTCAGTCGAATTTCTATTTTTGAATCTTCTGATGAAGAGCCCCCTTCCAATGAAGGTTTAAATTTCAATGAACTTGATATTTTAGACTTAGACCCGAATCAGAACCCAGAAGGTGCTAGTACGATAACTATTTTAGATGCTGGTTATACTTTGCAACTCGAAGGCAATTTGTGGCAAAAAATTGAGCTCAACACCGATATCACTTCAGTTACAGTTTTAGAATTTGAATTCAAATCAACGGCAGAGGGAGAAATTCACGGTATTGGCTTCACCAATAATGCATTTACAAATGAAAGCTTAACCTTCCGCTTGTTTGGTACTCAAGTATGGGGAAATCATGATTTTCAATATACCGGTGATGGAGAATACCAAACATTCGTTATTCCAATCGGAGAGTATTTCACTGGGTTTTACCCTTATATCGTTTTTGGAATGGATAATGACGTTGAAAACCCCAATTCTGATTCCGTTTTTAGAAACGTCATTATTCGCTAAATTAAGATTAAGTTCAGAAGATCACTATTTACCAAAGGAATGACGGTAAATAGTGATGGCAAAATACTTACTTGTGTACATTTTATAAATACTAATTTGAGCCAGCCCGCAGGCACTGATAAACTGCTTGTCTGAAACAACTCCAACAAAGATCCCCTTAATTAATCATGTCAATAGCCCAAAAATTGAATCCCTTACCTTGGTTCCGCAAATATTTCTGGAAGATGCTTCTGGTATGTATCGTTGCGATGAGTGCTTACATGGTTTACTTGGATGCGGTGATTGCTCATCAGTTTTCTGGTAATAAATGGCAAGTTCCTGCGCAGATTTATGCCCGTCCTTTGGTTTTAAGTTTAAAAGAAGAAATCACCAGTAAGGAAATTATAGAAGAGCTAACACTGTTGGGCTATCGGCGGGTGGCCAATGCTAGTCGTACAGGGGAGTACCAATACCGTAATAATCACTTTGAAGTTTATCGTAGAGCATTTCATTTTCCAGATGGTTTTCAGGGCGAAACCGCCTTGTCTTTAACGGTTAAATCAGGCCGTGTAGCAAGCATTGTGAATCTCAATAGTGGCAAGCAAATTAGTAGCTTTCGTCTAGAGCCATGGCTAGTAACACGATTGCTTAGTGACGGTAAAGAAGATCGCATGTTGGTGTCGTTAGGGCAGGTTCCCAAAGAGCTAGTAGAAGCACTAGTTCTGGTTGAGGATAAGGACTTTTATGAGCATCATGGAATAGCACCTCTTTCAATTTTAAGAGCATTAATAGCAAATATCTCTGCCGGACGTGCTGTTCAAGGAGGAAGTACCTTAACGCAGCAATTGGTTAAGAATATGTATTTGACCAATGAAAAGTCGATAACGCGAAAAATTAAAGAAGCCTTTATGTCCATATTAATCGATGCGCGATATAGCAAAGATCAGATAATGGAAGCGTATTTAAATGAGGTGTTTCTTGGGCAAAATGGTAATACCGGTGTGCATGGTTTTGGCTTGGCCAGTTACTTTTATTTCGACCGTCCATTAAACGAGCTTAACCTTGAAGAAATGACGACCTTAGTTGGCATGATCAAAGGACCTTCTTATTATAATCCAAGGCGTCATCCTGAGCGTGTTTTAGAGCGTCGTAACCTGGTACTTAGACTGTTATTTGAGGGAGGTAAAATCAATAAAACCACTTTTGAAAAACTGTTAGACAAGCCCATTCAGGTCGCCACAGGTGCAACGCTAGTTAAAGGCAAGCACCCGGCCTTTATGGATAAGGTGGGGCGTGAATTACATACTATCTTAGATAACCCAAATATTCGTGATTCAGGGGTAAAGTTGTTCACCACTCTTGATTCAAACGCACAGCGAAAGGCTGAATCGGCTGTGTCAGGTGGCTTAACCAGTATTGAAAAGCAGCGTAAGTTGGAAAATTTGCAAGCAGCAATGGTCGTCACTGACATCGATAGCGGTGAAATTCGCGCTATGGTGGGAGATCGCAAGACGCGCTTTAGTGGCTTTAACCGAGCATTGGATGCTAAACGATCTATAGGGTCGTTAATTAAACCAGCAATTTATCTGACTGCCTTAGAGCGCCCTGAAGAATATAATTTAGCAACACCTTTGTTCGATGACCCCATACAATTACCCAGTGAAGGGGGGGAAACCTGGGAGCCACAGAATGCCGATAAAATGTTTCGCGGTCAGGTTCCTTTGTATACGGCATTAACCCAATCCCTCAATGTTCCGACGGTGAGTTTAGGTATGGAGTTAGGGTTAGATAGCATTACCCAAACCCTCAAACGCCTTGGGGTGACAGAGCCCATTACCCAATATCCCGCATTGACGTTAGGAGCTTTGGATTTATCTCCAATTCAGGTCAATCAGCTATATCAAACGATAGCTAACAATGGTGTACAAATTCCCCTGCACACTGTTAATGCCATTATGTCGTCAGACAACCAATTGATGTATTCCTTTGACGCGCCAGCCAAGCCAATTGTTGATGAAAAAGTGGCTTATTTGATGAATTACGCACTTCACAAAGTGACCTTAGAAGGCACGGCTAAACAAGTTCGTCGACGTTTCCCAAGTATTAATATGGCCGGCAAAACTGGTACAACCGATGACTATCGTGATAGCTGGTTTAGCGGTTATGATAAAAATATTCTAGTCACCAGCTGGATAGGCACGGATGACAATAAAAGTACCGGGTTAACGGGGGCAAGTGGTGCATTAAGATTGTTTTTAGATTTTCAAGCACTACAAGCGCCAAAATCATTGGTACGGCGTTTTCCTAAAGGATTGGGGATTGCTCACTTTAACCCCCAAACGGGCAGATCGACCCAGGCGGGGTGTCAAACCAGTATGAGTTTGCCAGCCATTCTAGAAGTGTTACCAAAACGAGCGGATAAATGTGATACCAAAAACCCAAAAATTCAAGAGCGTAAGAGTTTTTGGGAGCGGCTTTTTGGCAACTAGCGCAGAAAAAATTATTAACTAAAAGAACGCTAATTAACGTTTGTCTTTAGGCTTTGTGGGCTTTTTAACATGCTTGTCGATGAACGGCTCGAAATCTTGGGGTTTACTACAATCCATCGTACCTCCGGTAGTGAAGCGCAAGACCGTTAGTAGGGTTTTATTTACCATCGAACTACAATCTACTCTGATACGGTTTTCTTCGATTAACTTTTCATCTTCGGTTTTATAGGGATCAAATTTAGGCAGGTTTAAATCTGGTGATTCTCGTTGTTGACGGTAGCGCTGTGCTTCTTGTTCAGCCATACGTTGATTAGCTTGCGCCGAGTGATCTAATAAGTGTTTTTGGGCTAAATTACGTGAAGTGCCCACGGGAGCGTCACTTTCAGAGTCATCTGGAAAATCAATAGACGGCAAGTCTTCACGTCTTGTATCATTTTCGATTAGTGGTAATTGAGGGGTCACCGAGTCAACAATTTCAGGTTCTTGGTTAACTTGCACCTCTTGTTCTAAAGGTGCTTTTTCAAGGGAGGCTTGGTTCTCTGCTGGCACATCTTCAACAGGCACCTCTGCAACAATCACTTCTTCAACACTTACAGAATCTTCAATCGTTTGCTCCCTTGGTTGGTTCTGTTCAGTCTGTTCTGGGGGCAATTCTGGTATTTGTTCATTTGATTCAGCTTCAATGGTTTTTTCTACCGCTTTTGGAGGCGGGAAAAATACCAATTTCGCATTGATAGCGGATGTGGGTTCATCGACTTTTGCCGGAATATTTATGCGCTGTTGAGATAAGATCAACCAGCCAACCAAAGCATGGATAAGCACAGAGACAAGCAATATTTTTCGTAAAGAATGGTTCGTTGTTTCTGGGGGAATGTATTGTTGGCGTTCAAAATCCAAGGTGTGCGCTATCCAGCATGGTTAATGTTAATTTCATTCGACAGTAGACTGATAGCATCTCGTTTAGTTCCCTATCAGCAACGTTTTCCAATTTCAGCAAAGTTGCGCACCAATTTAGTGCAAAATTTGCCTTTTGCTTGCTATTGGTGCTTTAATTGTAAATCAAATACCTTTTTTCTAATCTAAGTTGTTGATTTTTATATGTAAACATTAGTGGCATAAGACTTGTTTTAGGAATGGAGCGTTTCAATAAAAACAAAATTAAAATATCGGGAGTAACACAATGAAATTAGTAACTGCGATAGTTAAGCCTTTCAAGCTTGATGATGTTCGCGAAGCCATTTCAGAAATTGGCATTGATGGCTTGACTGTCACTGAAGTGAAAGGCTTTGGGCGTCAAAAGGGTCATACCGAATTGTACCGTGGAGCAGAATACCAAGTAGACTTTTTACCAAAAGTGAAATTGGAAATTGCGGTACAAGACGATCATGTTGAACGTTTAGTTGAAGCTATTGTTAGCGCAGCTAAAACAGGCAAGATTGGAGACGGAAAAGTATTTGTATATGACTTAGAGCATGCAGTACGTATCCGCACGGGTGAAACTGACGGCGAAGCCATTTAAGCAGCAGGGCAGGAGAAAATCATGGAAATTACATTTGAACTTGGGTATGCACTAGATACCTTTTACTTTTTGATATGTGGCGCATTAGTCATGTGGATGGCGGCTGGTTTTACCATGCTAGAAGCCGGTTTAGTGCGTGCTAAAAACACCACTGAAATATTAACTAAGAATATTACCTTATACTCTGTAGCTTGTATTATGTATATGATCTGCGGTTACTCTATCATGTACGGTGGTGACGACTTTACGTTATTCCTAGATGGAATCGTTGGCGACGGCGCTACAGGTGAAGCTGAACCTGCTACTTATGCTCCTTCAGCTGACTTCTTCTTCCAAGTGGTTTTTGTTGCCACTGCAATGTCAATCGTTTCAGGTGCGGTAGCTGAGCGTATGAAATTGTGGTCGTTCCTTGCATTTGCAGTTATCTTAACGGGTTTCATCTATCCTATGGAAGGTTCTTGGACTTGGGGTGGCGCGTCTGTATTCGGTATGTATACACTTGGCGACCTAGGTTTCTCTGACTTCGCAGGGTCTGGTATTGTGCATATGGCTGGTGCTGCTGCAGCGTTAGCTGGTGTGTTGATACTTGGTGCTCGTAAAGGTAAATACACCGCGGAAGGTAAAGTCAACGCAATTCCTGGTGCTAATCTACCTTTAGCCACTTTAGGTACATTCATCTTATGGATGGGTTGGTTTGGTTTCAACGGTGGTTCTGTTCTAGCAACGGCTACTGTAGAAAGCGCTAATGCTGTTGCTGTAGTATTTATGAATACTAACGCTGCTGCTGCTGGTGGTCTTGTTGCTGCCCTAATTCTAGCACGCGTCTTATTCGGTAAAGCTGACCTTACTATGGCCTTGAACGGTGCTTTAGCTGGTTTGGTTGCGATTACTGCAGAGCCGTCAACACCGACTCCACTACAAGCGACTTTATTCGGTGCTATCGGTGGTCTTTTGGTTGTTGGAAGTATCATTGCTTTAGATAAAATGAAAATTGATGATCCAGTAGGTGCTATCTCTGTTCACGGTGTGGTAGGTCTCTTAGGACTTCTACTTGTACCTATTACAAATGATGGTTCTTCTTTCTCTGGTCAAATCATCGGTGCTATCACTATCTTCGTATGGGTATTCGTAACTAGCTTGGTAGCTTGGTTAATTCTGAAAGCTATCATCGGAATCCGCGTAAGCGAAGAAGAAGAGTTTGAAGGTGTGGATATCGGCGAGTGTGGTTTGGAAGCATATCCAGACTTCACAGGTGGACGTTCATAATACCTTTAGTTTAAAAAACACATAGGGCAATAAAAAAATAAGAATAACAACAAGAACAAAAATAAAGTCCTACTGTTTTAATAATAGACAAAACCCCGCTCACTAGCGGGGTTTTTTATTTGCTTTTTTCCATCCTAGTCATCTACTGAATCGTTATAAGCTATTGAACAAACTGGAATTAAATAATTTCTAACATTCTTGTTCATAGCCTCCCTTTGAACTAATGCTAAGGGTGTTGTCAGAAACCTATAGGCATTTAAAGTACCGCTGTATTTTTCTAAGGAGAAGTTATGAATTTAAAGCCATTTCAGGCGTCTTTATTATGTTTACTGGTGGCGTTATCTGCTTGTGGTAGCAGTGAAGATGGTTTGCCCATCCTGTCCGTACCTGTTGATAGGGTTAAACCGATTTTTTCTGTTGCCGTGAGTGATGCCCCAGTAGGTGGGCTGTCCGAGGTTACCTTGTGCTTTTCGACTATTACCCTCACAGGTGAATCAGAAGAGCTCGTGTTGGACGTTAGTGATGTTGAATTTGGTATTACTGCGAATGATCTGTGCTTGGATGATACAGGCAATATTGTGCCCAATGCTGTTGGTATTAATCTCCTTGATTATCAGGGCAGTGAGTTTTTGTCATTGCTTAAAGAGATTCCGATTGAGGAGGGTGACTACTCACAGGTTATTCTTGGTATGGTTGATGGTTCTTACGCGGTAGATAAATTAGATTACACAAAAACGCCAATCACTGTGCCTTTTAATGAAATTGAGCTAGACGGCTTTAGTGTTGATGAAAGTACCCAGGTTGAGTTCACCGTGGAGTTTGATTTGCGCAACAGTTTGACAATGCCAGAAGGACAAGCTGGTTATATTTTGCAACCAGAGGGGACAAGAATAGTCAATAATCAACAAGCTGGACATATTCAGGGGCAGGTTTTTGAAACGGTTTTGATTAATCATCTGTGTGAGCCGTTAGCAGATATACATGGGGCTCCAGCGGCTATCTACCTCTATCCAGAGACTAATTTAGACAAGGATTCATTGGCTGATAATGGCGGCTCAGAGGATATCGCGCCTTTTGCAAGTTCAGCGGTTTATTTTGATTCCTCGCAAACCATTTATGCATTTGAAATAGGTTTTGTTCCTTTCGGCAGTTACACCCTGGGGTTAACTTGTAATCTTACCGACGCTCCCGAAAAAGATGATGAGGTCAGGTTTGTTCAAGTAAAACAAGTCACAATAGAACAGAGCAATTCTGTCGGGATAGTCAATTTTGAAGAGGTTTATGAATAAGCGCTAAGGTAAAGAAACTGGTTTTATCCTACTTGCTTCTATATTTTCTTTAAACCATTGCGCGCAAAGCGTATCCTTTATGGCATTCAATCGTTTTATAGGTGCTTTAATGAGATATTTGTCGTGTATCTTTGCGTCGTTAATTTTCTTTAGTCAATTCAGTATGGCTTACGATCGTATCACTGGGGAAACGTTCGCTTCACGCTCTGAGGTGATTGCAAGTAATGGTATGGTTGCCACTAGCCAGCCGTTGGCTACCCAAGTGGGGTTAGATATTCTAAAGCAAGGCGGTAATGCTATCGATGCAGCCATTGCGGCGAATGCTATGTTGGGTTTAGTTGAGCCTACAGGTAACGGTATTGGTGGCGATTTGTTTGCGATTGTTTGGGATGCGAAAACGAAGCAGCTTTATGGGCTAAATGCTTCAGGTCGTTCTCCAAAGTCCCTTACCTTGGAATACTTCAAACAAAATAATATGGAAAAAATACCCTCTCACGGGCCACTGCCTGTTTCTGTGCCAGGCGCTGTGGACGGATGGTTTGAGCTGCATGGTAAGTTTGGCTCTTTACCCATGACAGAGATTTTATCGCCCACTATTGAATATGCCAAAAAAGGGTTCCCTGTCAGTGAGTTGATTGCATGGTATATGAATCGTAGCGTACCGATTCTGAGCAAGTATGAAGGCTTCGCAGACACTTATATGCCGAATGGTTCAACGCCGAAAAAAGGTGAAATTTTTGTCAATCAGAACTTAGCCGTTACACTGGAAAAAATAGCGACGGGTGGTCGTGATGCTTTTTATAAAGGGGATATTGCCCGCACTATTGCTGCCTACATCAAAGAGCAAGGCGGATTCCTCAGTTATGAAGACTTAGCCAGTCATACTTCTGATTGGGTAGAGCCGGTGTCGAGCAATTACCGTGGGTATGATGTGTGGGAGTTACCACCTAATTCCCAAGGGATTGCGGCGTTACAAATTTTAAATATCCTTGAACAATTTGATATTGAAGGCATGGGTTTTGGTTCCGCTGAGTACGTACATACATTTGTGGAAGCGAAAAAACTGGCATTTGAAGATCGGGCCAAATACTACGCTGATCCAGCATTTAATCAGATACCCACTGACTGGCTGATATCTAAAGAATATGCCCAGCAAAGACTAAAGCTAATAAATCCAAAACGCGCATCAAAGCGTTATGATGCCGGCCTTAACGAAGGCGACACTATTTATCTAACCACTGCTGATAAAGATGGCAATATGGTGTCCCTTATCCAATCAAACTATCGAGGTATGGGCTCGGGGATGACACCCACAGGTTTAGGGTTTATTTTACAAGATCGTGGCGAGTTGTTTTCCTTACAAGAAGGCCATTTTAACCTTTACGAGCCAGGTAAACGTCCTTTTCACACTATCATACCTGCCTTTGTGACAAAAAATGGCAAACCGTGGTTGAGCTTTGGAGTCATGGGCGGTGGTACACAACCTCAAATGCATGCCCAGATTATTGTCAACCTCATTGATTTTGGGATGAACCTACAAGAAGCGGGTGACGCTCCAAGAATACTACACAGTGGTTCAAGTCAACCCACTGGTAGTCAGATGATCGATGGCGGATATGTGAGCCTAGAAAGTGGCTTTTCTCCTAAGACTCGTCGGGAGTTGGTGCAAAAAGGACACATATTGAGAGATGTATCGGGCAGTTTTGGTGGTTATCAAGCTATTCTCAGAGACACTAAAACTGGCGTATACTTCGGTGCGTCTGAAAGCCGTAAAGATGGACAAGCGGCAGGCTATTAATGCAACTTTGATTGTTAATTAAATTAATTTAAAAGACCAACAAAAATATGACAGAACCTCAAAAAGGCATTTGCGCGGAACCTAATTTACATGCGCAATATTTAATGTTTAACGTTATCGATGACGATGCTCAAGTTATAAGGGCAAAATTAGCGCATATCCTCAATGTATTTGAGCACTATGATGAGGAACATTATGAAGCCATGGTATCTGGTATTATTGCTGTTGGCAGTAGTTATTGGACAGATTTATATCCCGGTTTAATTCCACTGGAGCTAGCGCCTTTTCCGGATATGGAATGTGATGACCGCCATGCGCCAGCAACCCCCTGTGATTTATTTATTCAAATTCGCGCTGACCGTGCCGATGTGTGTTTTGCTATAGGTAGTGAAGTGTGTGAGTTGCTAAAAGGTCACGTGGAATTATTTGAAGAAGTGAAAGGCTTCCGCTATTTAGATGGTCGCGATTTGATTGGGTTTGTTGATGGAACGGAAAACCCTAGAGGTATGCATAAACGTAAAGTTGCCGTGGTGGGCGATAAAGATCCTGATTTTGCTGGTGGCAGTTATATTCACATTCAACGCTACCGTACTCATATGGAGCGTTGGCAAAGACTACCCGTTAAGGCTCAAGAAGATATTATTGGCCGAACCAAGGAAGACAATGTGGAGTACACCAGTGAAGACAAGCCGGCGTTTTCTCATGTTAAACGCTCGGGAATTAAAGATGCCCAGGGGAACAGTCTTGAAATATTACGACAGAGCATGCCTTATGGCGATATGGTTGTGAAAGGACTGTTTTTTGTGTCCCTAGCCAATAGTCCCAAGCCGTTTACCCAGATGTTAAGCAGCATGGTGTTTGGTGATGAAAATGGCGTTTATGATAGGTTACTCGATTTTACAGTACCAGAAACCGGTGCTGCATTTTTTGCTCCCTCACTTAACTTTATTAAAACCAACAAAGACAAGTAAAACAGACTTTAAAACGTCTTTAACGTTAAATATGTCATGCAGCAAGACGACATCTTTAGTAATGGTTTGAATTTGCGCTAAAAGTAGATAAAAAATCCATGCCAACCAAGATATAAATACGATTGCTAAAACCCACGCTAGTTTTTTTCCTGTGGTCTTATCTGATTTAAAGATAAGTCTAATAGGAAAAACCCAAATTAAAAAAACAACAGTATTTGTGCAAAACCTATGTTACCCATCAACATCCTTTTACGCGACTTCAAGATGTTGGTGAAATTACCATACAGCGGTTGTTCATCCTAGTTTTGTTCTAGGTTAGTCGTTACTCGATTCGCAAATGGCTTCTTAGAAAATCCCATTCTCAGTGCCCCGTAAGTTAACATAAGAAAGGCAATGCTGATGGCTACCATAGCCGCAAACACTTGCTGTTCGCCGCTAAACACGTTTGCAGTGACTAATACCACTGAAATCACTACCACAAATACAGAGATGATGTACTTAGCATGAGATTTAATGATTTCGGATTTGCTTTTATAAATCGCGACAATAGAAAGTAAGGCAACTAATGGAATAATGATCACTTGCTGGAGCGCAAATATCGCGAGTATATAAGCAGTTAATCCAATCAGTTTTAAACGGTTTGCAGCTTTCATCATCATCACCTTTATTTGGGTTTTCACTAGGATGTCATTGGCGGTCGCAGCAAACAATAAGACATAGGTCGTAGAGTTTATAGGAGTTCTAGGCGGGAGCTTTAGCTCCGCCGAGGTTTGTTTTTCCATGGCCTGTAGGCGGGTGCTTTAGCCCCGCACATTTAATCGATTAAATGGGTATTATCTCGTTGACGAAGCGCTCCGTGAATAGATATCAATGCCCAAATAACTTCTAAGGTAAGCACTGGGTAATTTTTATCTATCCATAATTGTGGAGTCAATGCCAATGCTGCATACACATTTAAATACAGGTAGGTTTTTTGTGACATTTTCTGGGCACAAAACAATAAATACGCGGCTCCGAATACCAACGCCGATGTCCAACCAACAATACGAATGAAGAGTTCAAATTCGGAAAATAAACCTAACAGGGCTGCACCCCATATAAAGCCTACTGTGATTGCCATCATTCGGAATGTAAGCGGGGTGTTTTTTAAGGGAATTTTGAGTAGCAATAACAAACTAATCACCGCCCAAAATCCATTTATGACAACAGCTTGCCAGGAAGAAACCAAGACTGAATTTATAATAAGGCTAGTGGCGGCTATCAAATTTCCAGCATAATATACCCGTGGAGACCAGTTTGTTATTAAGGATAGGTAGGCGTGGTTGAGCAAATATAAAACCGTTCCTATCCATCCTAACCCTATAGTAATCACGGCTCTAATTGAATATGCATGTTTTTAACCCGCAATTCTTTTCCCACATGGGGACCATTTAAAATGACGACATTACTGGTTTCCATCATGTTTTTGTAAATACGATCAGAGTGGGAAGGGTTTAAAATCTTCGAGCTCCACTGCAAAACAATCACTTTAGTGCCAATGGGAATGGTGTAGTAATCAATGCTGCCGTTAGGGTTGGCAAACTCTCCTAGTATGGCAGGAAAGCCCTCAGAAGTGACCAAGGTGGCTAAGTCTACTTTTTGTTGCAGGTTTTGAGTAGGTTGAAGTTGCGCATCTTCGCCATTGAGCCGCATGGTGATCGCCTGATCAAACTTTTCAATAAGTGCCTTACCTTCGGCCGTTTTGCTGGCAATAATGTGAAGACTAGCTTCATCTTTCACATTTTCTACCGGAATAATCAGCTGCTTTTGTTCCGCATAACGTGTATCCAGTAAGTTATTCATGACCCCTTCGGTCATCGGCAGTATTTGTACTTCATTGTTTAAAAGCGCGATAAGTGCGTCTTCTTCGGTTTCATATTGCTGTCCATCTGTGACGATACTATCGATTTTTTCACCGTAGCTATAGCCTGCGACTTTGGCTATTTTGAGGGTTTGATAGTTGTTATTGGCAAACTCAGAAGACACAAAGTGACGGTTAAAATATAGCCGACTGGTAAGGTAAAATATGGGTTTGGAATAGTAGAGTTTTTCAGCCCTTTGTTGGGTATAAAAGTATGGATAACTAATATGTACTTTTTGCTTTTCTAATAGCAACGCAGAATCTCGATAAGGTACATAACGCCACTTAATCTTGGCTTGTGCGTATGCCCCTATGGTATCCAACACTTTCGCCGCTCGCCCTAAGGGCTCACTTTCTGGATTAATGTAAGGAGCCCATTCATCGGTCAACACTTCAATTACAGGGTCTTGTGCATAGACCCTGTCAGCCTGCAAAAAGCCGCTTAAAACCAATGTAACGAATAAAAACAGTTTTTTAGTCATGTTTACAACTTCCTTTTAGCAACAGACATATAAATGAACGCAAGGGCAATCATTAAGCCAATGCCGATGCCAAACATGGTATCAGCATCTAAACTCGCAATTAACGTCAGGATCCAAGAGGAGCTTTCATCGTTGTAATCCAAAGCTGGGCGAGACATAACCTCTCTGCTGTGCTGGGAAAGAAATATCAATAACTCAAAAATGGTAAACAGACTGATGGCAAATAAAATTCTATCGGTTTTGATACTATTGAGTTTACTTTGTTTAGAGTTTGCTTCTTCTATTTTATTCGAACAAATTTCTTTCATGTCATCGCCGTTTTTTATCAGCAAATCGAATTCCCATGATTCAAAGATTTCGTCCAAATACTTTCTTTTTTGTCGCGTTAGGTACTTCTTGTGCTCATTTATCGACACTTGGTGAAGTTTAGATTGAATGCGACTGTCTTCCAGTTGATTTTGTGCACCTAATAAATTGCCATCTATGTATGCACGTGCAATGGCCTCGTGTAATCGCAAATTACACTTCTCTTGCGCGGTATAGCAGTACTGAGCGAGTATCATCGTTTCGATTCGAGGATCATTTTTTGCCCGTTTATCAACAACCACATAATTTAACCAGGTCATGGACTCTGTTTTGACTGGATCAAAACCATTGGCGTTAGTTTCGTTATTATAGTTAATCAAGTTGCAAATTTTTTCTGCGTCTTGAGGGCATTCCGTTTCTGCTAACCATTGATGAATTAGCTGGCGTATTTCAGTATTTTCAAGTTGTGTTCGTTGAACGTTCAATGAACGGGCTGTCCAATACAGCCGTGTTGAATTTGACCTTGGTTTGATTAACAACGGGTTATTAATCTTGCTGTAAATGTCTTTTATCAATGCCTCTAGGGCCGGTAGTGATTGTTGAATGGCTGCTTCAGCGTGCTGTTGAACCTGCGACTCCATGGTTTTCACATCAGACTGAACCGGAAGTATCAATTGGCATTCCACTACAGCTAATTCATTTGGGAAAACATGAAACTTCACCTCAACATTGTCACTCTGAGTCTTCCACAAGAAAAATGACATAGAAGACACATCACTATCTAGATTCACATATTCTGGACCATCATTCAGCCAGGTTACACTCTCAATATCTTCCCTTTCACTTAACGAAGTCATAAGTTTTTTGAAGTTATTAGATTTGCGATTGAACCCTCTTATGAGAGAAAAAGGCACGTCAATTGGGGATATTGTTGTGAAACAAAGTTGACTATCTGAAGGTTGTTGTTGGGCGGAATTTGAAGCCACTAGCGGTTCTCCTTGCTACTACTCAAGGCAATATAGCAAACCTACGAAAGAATGAGAATCATTGAACGTCAGGCATTGAATTGATGCTGTCTGATTGATTGTTTTTTGCTCCGAAAACATCGACCGAAGGATGTTTTAGCCCCGCGGAGGTGTGTTTTTTCCATGGCCTGTAGGCGGATGCTTTAGCCCCGTGTGTTACAAGTCAGCGGCACCATCCCAATGGAGAGGTACGAGGGAGCTTTTTATGGAGTGGCATTGGGTAATATGATGGGCAATTAAATGATCATCAGGACTTAACATACGGGCTTTCTCGAAACAATTTAATGCTTCATCCCATTGTTGAGACTTGCGGTGTTCTACACCTTTTTCAATCCAAGGTGCGGTTTTTAGTCTTAATGTAATACTTTCTTCGGGCAGGTGGTTGAGAATTTCGTACACTTCAACTGGGTTTTTGCGCCCTTTGACTCGCACCCAGTCGAGAAACCTATAGCTGAACTTCTCTTTGGCAGCCGCAGTATCCAGCAATTGTGAACTGACTATGATGTCCGCGCCTAACTTAGGGGCCAAGGATTCTAAACGATAGGCGATATTGACACTATCACCGATCACAGTGGTATCCATTCTATCATCAGAGCCCACGGTTCCAATAATCACAGGTCCAAAGTGAATACCGACACCGATATTTATAGGGGGATAGCCACTGTTGTGTCTGTGCTGGTTATACACGTTTAATGCATAACGCAAATCCACCGCAGCATTAAGGGCATCAATGGCTTTATCCTGATTAGTGCCTTTGGGGTGGTCGAACAAAGCCATAATGGCATCACCAATAAACTTATCAATAAAGCCCCCATTTTGATGAATTGGATCGTTCATTCGCAAGAAATAGGAATTGAGAAATTTCATTAATTCTTGCGGTGTCATTTTTTCCGACAGACCCGTAAAGCCACGAATATCGGAAAACAAAATCGCCACTTCATCCTCATCTGCACGACCAAGCTCTAAAGTGTCTGAACCATGTTTAGCAAAATGTTCAACAAATTGTCGAGGCACAAATTTTTGAAAAGTCTGGGTTAGACGTAATGCTTCATCTGCTTTGGTTAAAAATCGCTGATCTGCCTCGTTGGCTCGCTGAGTACTTTGTACCTGCGTTTCCATTTCAGCATCGTTTTGATTCGATTGGTTTGGGTTGTTTTGACTTTTTAATTTTGTGTTGAGACGCAACAATGCCGCAGCCAAGATTACAATAATAATCATTAAAACTAAGGGCACAGGTTGTAAAATTTGTTGCAACATTTTTGCGTCTTTTTCTTATTATTTTATGGATGCTGCATTCAACCTAACACAGCATCACCTTTAAACCTATCAGGCTGTTAATTCAGCGAAGACTTCTTTAGTAATTTGCAAGGTTTTTTCGACGATGTCCATATCATGCATTGCCGATACAAATCCTGCCTCGTATGAAGCTGGGGCCAAATAAACGCCTTTAGCTAACATGCCGTGGAAGAAACGATTAAACATTTCGGTGTCGCAATTAATCGCTTGCTTATAATTGGTCACCTTATCGATGTCGGTAAAGAAAATTCCGAACATACTACCGGCATAGTTTACCGTCATGGGAATACCATGCTCTAGGGCCAAGGACTTTATCCCTTCTGCCAAGGTTTTGGTTGCTAGGGAAAGTTGGTCATACAAGCCCGGCTGTTGAATTTGTGTCAGTGATGCTAAACCCGCGGCCATTGCAATAGGATTACCAGACAAAGTACCTGCTTGATATATAGAGCCTGTTGGCGCTATTTGTTTCATAATGTCTGCTCTACCGCCAAATGCGCCCACAGGCATGCCGCCACCGATCACTTTTCCTAAACAGGTCAAATCTGGAACAATGGAATACAGCTCTTGGGCACCGCCACGACTCACTCTAAAACCGGTCATGACTTCATCAAAGATCAAAATACTTTGATGCTGGTCACAAATGTCTCTTAAACCTTGTAAAAATCCGTCGACGGGCGGAATACAGTTCATATTGCCGGCTACGGGTTCTACAATGATACACGCAATATCATCGCCAAATTCCGCAAACGCTTGCTTCACGCTATCGATATTATTGTATTCCATGGTCAAAGTATGTTGTGCCACATCAGCAGGCACACCTGGGGAGCTTGGCGCACCTAAGGTTAACGCACCAGACCCTGCTTTTACTAACAAGGAGTCGGCATGTCCGTGGTAGCAGCCTTCGAATTTAAGAATTTTGTTTTTGCCTGTCACCCCTCTGGCTAAGCGGATTGCACTCATGGTGGCTTCTGTGCCAGAGTTGACCATGCGCAACATTTCCATGGAGGGTACCAGTTTATTGACTAGTTCAGCCATGGTCACTTCAGATTCAGTAGGTGCGCCAAAACTCAGACCATTTTCAGCGGCTTTGATGACCGCTTGACGAATCTTAGGATTATTGTGGCCTAAAACCATGGGTCCCCAAGATTGCACATAGTCGATGTATTGTTTGCCATCGGCATCGTAAATGTATGGTCCATCAGCTTTGACGATGAATGGCGGTGTGCCGCCAACAGCTTTAAATGCCCTTACTGGTGAATTCACGCCACCGGGAATGTGTTTTTGTGCTTGTTCGAACAATTGTGTTGATTTTTGCATGTAATTTATAATCTCTTTGAACTATACCAATGAACGTCGCGATCGTATTTTGACACTAAATTCTCTACCCCAAGGGTCAATGCAAAAAGCGCCATTCTAACTAATACGCCGTTATCAGCTTGTCTGAAAATGGCTAAATTGGGGTGAAGGTTAAGGTCATTATCTAACTCGTTTGCATCAGCTCGCGAGTCTCTAGGAAGTGGATGCATAATGACGGTTTTAGATTGAAAATGTTTGGTGTATATAGTTTGGTTTAAACGGAATTTTCCGCGGTATTTATCAGCTTCTGCTTGGGATTCAAAACGCTCTTCTTGAATGCGGGTTTGATAACAAATGTCGGCATCTACACTGCCTTCAAGCTGGTCTGTTATTTTAACCGTATGGCCTGCATCGCGGATGAGTTGCAAAATAGCTTCTGGCATTGCCAGTTCTTTTGGTGAAATGAGGGTAAAACGTACATTCTTAAATAAACTCAAAAGCTTTGACAAAGAATGCACAGTTCGACCATATTTTAAATCGCCAATCATAGCGATATGTATACCGTCAATTTGCCCACCATGGTACTGCTGCTCTTTACTGATAGTGTATAAATCTAAAAGGGCTTGAGTTGGGTGTTCATTAGCACCGTCACCGCCATTGAGTACAGGAACACGGCTGCCTTCTGCAAATTCAGAAACCGAACCTGATTGTGGATGACGCATAGTGATAATATCGGAATAACCGCTTAACACTCTGGCGGTATCGAACAATGATTCGCCTTTGGCCAACGCCGAACTACTCATGCCTGTGGTTTCGCGTACTTCACCACCGAGCAGGTTAAATGCTGTTCCAAAGCTAACCCGTGTTCGCGTGCTAGCTTCAAAAAATAAGTTGCCCAAAATTGCTCCGTCCAACACTGTTGTGCGTTTTTGACGAAGCGCATAGGGTGTCATTTTATCAGCTACATCGAATATCGCCTGAATAGAATCACGGTCGAACTGATTAACTGAAAGAATGTGCTGACCTTCAAATTTCATCGCATACCCTTATGTTTAAAGACAGGAAGAATGATTTGGCTGAGAATAGCGCTTATCCTGTTGCTGGCCCGAGAGTCTATCAAAAATTTGCAGTCGGATAATCTTATTTCTGATTATTTTTATGAAATGATTGGCAGGCTTTCAAAACAATTAAATTATAGGTTGTGGCATACTTCTTAAGGGCTTTTCTGGCCTCGGTACTTTCACCTAATTTTAAGGTATCACCACTACCAGCTAGGTACTTCACCTCACACTGTTGTTCAATTACCTCCAATGGATAGAGGTTCATATCTATACCAGGAAAGTTAATTACTCTGTTAGTAAACGCTAATAACTTAAAGTTCCCTTGCTCAACCGCAATCTTTGCATCGAGTTTAGCTTGTTGGGTTGGGGACAATTCAGTCTGGGAGGCTGAATTGCCTGCAGGTTTTAGGGTCGTTGTCTGGTGAGGAACAGTGTTGTGTTCGGTTACACAACCTGACGAAATCATGAATGCCAACCCAGTGTACGCCCATTGCGATACTTTCATTTACCATTAACCACGATTTTGTGGAATGTTAACCTTGTGGCAGCAAGTAATAAAATTAGCCAGCCCATACTCCCGCCACCAGAACTGTCTTCTGATGTTGGTGTTGGCGTTGGTATAGGCGTTGGTGTCACCACTTCTTGGTTAACAGTGATGCTAATGGTTGCAGAATCCGTTGCGAAACTGGGGTCTTCTATGCGATATATAATGCTGTCGCTACCAAAAAAGCCATTGTCAGGGGTATAACTGATTTGTCCATTATCAATTGAAACTCGCCCGGTGCCCACATAAGTGACCTCTGAAATAATTAATGTGTCTTGGTCGGCATCTGTATCGTTACTTAATACATCAATGCTAATTGTTTCTGAGTCTTGGTCTATTTCAATGCTGTCGTCTACCGCTATAGGTGCATCATTCACGGCTTCGATTTGGACGACAAAGGGGAAAACATTACTATCACTGACGCCATCATTTACAGACAAGTTCACTGTTAGGCTACCTGAGTAATCCTCATTGGGTGAAACACTGGTATCACTGGCAACATAGTTAGCGCCAGGAAAGACATCTAACGTGAAGTTTGATGGGTAGCTAGAATCGGGATCGTCCACAATTAAATCTGAAAAACTAATGACAAAACTTGAATCTTCCAATTCTGTACGCTCGGTTTGACCTGTTATCAAAGGGGCCACAGGATCACTGCCAGGTACGATTTCAAAGTTTCCAGGATTCACAGCGTAAAATACATTATCAGAACAGCTCACCTTCAAGCGAGCGTTGCTGGTATTGGTGCTCGGCGAGATAATGCTTTGCTGCCCATCATTTTCGGTATTGGCTAAAATTGTCGATTCGAATACGTCATCTCCGTCAGCATCTAGGGTAATATCCACCGATGCACAGGAAATAGGTGCACTGTCTGTGTTGGCGACCTCCCATTCAACCTCATGACTTTGGCCGCCAATCCAGCGCGAATCGGTTAAAGGTTGCGACACCGAAAATGCGCTGCCTGTTGGTTCAATATTAATATTCGCCGTTTGCGTGTTCACCCCACCGTTTCCATCACGGACAATAAGCTCAAAGGTGAGTTCACGCTCTGTGCTTGGGTAAGTTTCTCCGAGGTCTAATGAACCCGTTAACACGCCATCAATTTGCGGGAAATAGCGCGTTGCAGAGTCTGATGGTGGAAAGGAGCGAAACAACGGGTTAAAACCATTGTCTTCAGACATTTCCCCTAAAGATTCAGTCGCCCCTTCAAAGCCGCCGGGATCAACCTGATCCCAAACATAAGTTAGGCTATCGTTATCGCTGTCAGTTGCTTGAGCAGTAAGTACAAAGGGAGTTTCGGCTGGAATCGTATGATTTATCTGGGCACTGTTGATGGTCGGGATACTATTGCCATTAGACTCGGTTGTGCCGCAATTTCTGCGACTCAAAAGTGATTGAATTTGCTCCACTGAGAAGCTGTGAAAATAGTCATCAGAGTCATTCTCAATGTTTTGGTTAGAGCACAATCCGGCGTATGACATGATGGTCGATCCACTGCCTGGCTCAACTGCAGAAAGTGTAGAACGTTGGTCTTCGCTGCAGCCTGCTGTATTGGTAGCATTAAAGGTATGCTCTGCACCTAATTGGTGACCAAATTCATGAATAACTAGCTGGGTGTAGAAGCTTTCACCGAAAGGTTGGTTGCTGCCTGTTTGTCCACGTGCTTTGTAGTCGTCGATGCAAATGCTCTGAATGGTAGCGAGACCCCCTGAATCGGTATTTAAAAGATGGCCAATATCATAGTTTTCAGGGCCGATGAGGTCATCGATAACCACCTGATTGGCGTCTATATCCTCACCGGCGTCATTCACAAAGGGATCGGTACTACTATCTGTGTATATGATTCTGTCGTTATTCGCCACAAGCTCAAACTGGATGGAAAAGTCAGTAAGTAAAATTTCATTAATGCGATTAATCAGTGTCGCCAATTCAGCCAGAGTTCCCGCTTCACCGCCGTTGCGCGAGGTGTACTCACCGCTGGTGCTGATAGCAATTCGATAAGTGGTTATCGCGTTGCCATTGGCGCGGGCGGCAACGGTGTTTGAAGTAGCGAGTTTCTTCCATTCCGTTTTAACGGTTGAAGGCAAGCGCATATAATCTGGCTGAAGTGACAGTGTTGATGTTTGCGTCTCGGGGATAATCTCATCTTTAACCCAATAACTGACATAGTCTTCTGGGTTACCCAATTTATCAAAAGTTAACATTGCCCACTCGCCATCTATCTTGAACATCGCCGACAATCCCTTTGTCGATAGGTTAAAACGCCCCTTATCTTCGGGGTTATTAATGTTAAAACCCGTAAATGAGCGGATTAAAGGGTATTTGTTGGCCAGCGCTTCAGCCATTACCTGAACTTGCTTTAATTCAAACGTCAGGTGATCACCGTTGGGTGTGGGAATGGATAGTTGGAACTCAGTGTTTTGGTTGTTTACCAGTGAGGTTAATGCATCAGCATTAATGGTCAGTTCGTATCCTGCTCCTACCGTTTGTCTGTAACCTGCATCAATTTTAGTGCTTGCTTGTGAGGGTTGCCACAACGATTGGTCTTGGGTTTGAGCGATCACCGAAAAGCAAGTGCTGGCTAACAAAAGGGTGAAATAGGTACGGAAAAAAAATGTCATCAAAATCCCAATAAAATCTTGCGTGTTTTAGCCAAAATATGCTTCGTAAAGCATAGCGTTTCAAGACTACTTTAGTATGAAACAGCGATTAATTCTGCAATTTGTTTTTAAATGATTTAAGAGCTCAAGGAAATGAAATTGCCAAAATCTTCGTTTAAAGGTCATCTTAGACCCTTTTAGACTGATTATTACGCATTTTAGCCGATTTGGATTTGTCCTTGTTGAAGCGGTTTTGGTGTTGTGGGAGACTCAATATACTAGTTATTTGCAGATTGACTAAAATGGCACTTAAGTTTTTGGGAATATAGTGACATTAAGCAGTTTGCCACTAATATAGCTGTCCATGTAAAAGGTTCGGGTTGGTTAATAATCCTCAATATTAGAATCGAAAAATCATTATAAGGAAACTGAGATATGTTAAAAATGACTAAAATGGGAATATTAACGCTACTGTCATGCACGTTTTTTAACAGCTTTGCAGAGGTTAAGTATTATCCTTCGGCTAATGAAAATATGCCTTTTTCACTGGCCACTCAAGTGGATAATATCGTGTATTTGTCAGGCCAAATTGCCAATGATGAACACGGGAATTTAGCTGATAATATTACGGATCAGTCTCATCAGGTAATGAAAAACATTGCGGCAACATTAAAAACCATAGGTTTAAGCATGGATGATGTGTTTAAGTGCACCGTGATGATCGAAGATATCGAAAAATGGGCAGACTTTAATAAGGTGTACGTCACTTATTTTAATCCTAAAAAGCTGCCGTCACGGAGTGCATTTGGTGCTGATGGGTTAGCCATGGGATCGATGTTGGAGTTAGAGTGTTGGGCATACGCTAACCATTAATCTTCAGCTTTTATCATCTGAATAACATGATTAACGGTTTGTGTGACTAACTCAGTTTGTTTCGCTTCCGACTTACTAAATGGTAAGCCTAATAAACTTCGTAGATAAAAATCACCTTTTAGCATATTAAAAAACGTGTAGGCCCAGTATTCAGCCTTATTTTTGTCTAATTTTAGCTGCGAATTTTGTTGGAAAAAGTCTCGTAAAATTTCAATGCCATGCTGTGGACCCGCTATGTAAAACAATTCTGCTACACGAGGGTTAGTGGTAATTTCTCCAATCACTACGCGGTGCATGGCAATTGATTGCTCGTCTTGTAGCAAGTTAATAATCTGATTTCCGTAAGTCAGTAGGGCTTCAACGGGATCTTGTTCAACATCCCTCATATGCTCTTCGCCTAATTGATATTGTGCACATTTGTAGGCAATAACCGAGCTAAACAGTGCTTCTTTATTGCTGAAATGAGAGTAAACGGTTTGTTTAGACACTTCCGCTTTTTTTGCTACTTGATCCATAGAGGTTGAGGAAAATCCTTGCCCTAAAAACAAATCGCTAGCTGCCAACAAAATGCTGACACGCTTTTCTTCACTCTTTGGTCTGCCAACTTTTGCTGGAGTTTGCGGACAGTTCAGGTTTATATTAGCTTTAGGTTGGGGCACTTTTTTACTCTTGTTTAAACTAAAAATTAATTATCAAACTAGACGGTCTAGTATTTATATATTATTCTCTATGTTAATACAAAACTGTCTTAGACAAAATACCAATCTTAAATAGGCTTGAACTGTGAACAAAGTGTCGTTTAAATCATTATTAATTCCAATTGCAATTATATTGCCTTTAATTGCCGTGGTGGGATTAATGGTCACAGCTGGCTCTGGGCAGGTAACGCCACCTCCCTCGCAAGCAAAAATTCATCAAGTAGAAGTGGTTCAGCTCTCGCCTCAAGATAGTTATCAGTTGGAACAACTCGCTTATGGCCGTCTAGAATCTGCCAACCTTTCAAACCTTGGTTTTGAGTTAGCAGGCAAAGTGCAACAAATTCTGGTGGATGAAGGGGATCAAATTGTTGTCGGCCAACTCATTGCCAAGCTCGATACTCAGCGACTAGATGCATCCATGAAAGAATTAGAGGCAGCTTTGCAATCTGCTAAAGCAGATTTACGCTTAGCTAAGCAATCGCAACAACGGGTGGCTGAGTTGGTGAGTAGGAATTTGGAGTCTACTCAACGCTTGAATGAAGTAGATGAAAACACGCAAGTAGCAAACGCCTTGGTAGAACAAACTCAGGCACGGATCAATACCTTGCAGGTAGAAATTGAAAAATCTGAATTAAGAGCATCCTTTGATGGCACTGTTGTGTCTCGACCCGTTGATCCTTCAACAGTGGTTAGTGCGGGCCAACCTGTGGTGGTGGTGCAACAGACGTCTGCTTATGATGCGCGAATTGCGATGTCTAGTGACCAAGCATTTGGTTTAACCGTGGGTCAAAAACATCCATTAATCGCCAATGGTGTAACACTTACTGGGGTGGTGAAATCTATCGCTAAAACTCGGCAAATGGACACACGAACCATAGATGTGATTTTTTCCGTAGAAGCGAGTCAAGATAGATTGTTACCAGGGGATTTAATTGCATTAGTTTACAATAAACAAGTCAATGAATCTGGAGTATGGGTTCCGAAACAAGCCCTTAGTAGCGGTATTCGGGGCTTATGGACCTTGTTTACCGTGTCTGACAAAGGTCAACAAAAGGTTACCTCTCGTTCCGTTGAAGTGTTATTTGCAGGTAAAACCCATAGTTATGTGCGCGGCACCCTTAGTGCAAATGATTGGATGGTTATCAATGGCGCTCATCGTCTTGTTCCTGGACAAATTGTCAATGCTGTAGAGGCTAGCAAATCTGCCGCTCTAGAGAGTGAGCTTGCATCCCACCAAGGTAAGCTTTAACTATGCAACAGCCTACTCAAAATAAACTTAAAGGACCTTGGTTTACCCAGTTTTTTAGTAATGGTCACTTACTGGCGCTGACAATCATCATTCTATTAGTGGCCGGAATTTCCGCTGTCTCTTCATTGCCGAGGCTTGAAGATCCGCGCATTGATACCCGTAACGTGCTGGTGATTACCCCTTATCCGGGGGCGTCAGCCGAACGAGTTGAAGCCTTAGTGAGTGATGTTCTGGAAGATGAGTTACGTCAATTGTTTGAAATAAAAGAGATTAACTCTACTTCCCGGGCAGGTATCTCGGTGATCAGTATTGAACTTCAAGCTTGGGTTGACGACAGTAACAACGAACAAATTTTTTCGAAAATTCGCGACAGTATTGCTGACGCCAGTCAGCTATTTCCCGCTGGTGCGGGAGAACCTGAGTTAGACGAAAAGCGTGGTGCCACGTCCTTTACCCTGTTAGTTGCCTTAGGTTCGCCAGAAGGGTATCAAACTCCCATGTCTATCATCAGCCGCATGAGTGATGAAGTTGCTGATCGGCTGAGAAATGTCCCGGGTACCGAACTTGTCAGGATATACGGAGAATTAGACGAAGAAATTGTGGTCGAGGTCGACCCTCATAAACTCTCGAGTGTGGGATTAACGGTTCCCCAAGTTAGCCAATTAATTGCTAATGCAGATCCTAAGTTACCGGCTGGGGTTGTGCGCACAAACAGTCAAAATATTCGTATTCAAGTTGCCCAAGAGTTGGCTAGCTTAGATGTGATCCGCAATATTCCGTTATCGGTATCGAATAATGGGCAGTTTTTGCGGGTGCAGGATGTGGCAGAAGTCTACCGGGGCTCACAAAATCCACCTAATGATATTGCATTGGTTAATGGCCAGCAAAAGGTCTTTGTAGCCGCTCGCATGCAACCCACAGTGCGTGTTGATAATTGGACAGCCAACAGTAAACAGGCCCTTGAAGATTTCAATTCCCTTTATCAAGGAAGCGTGGCAGCAGAGATTATTTTTGAGCAAAATCAATATACTGAAACCAGACTAGTGGATCTTACCCAGAACCTGTTGATGGGGTGTTTAGTGGTAATGATTGTGGTATTTGTGTTCATGGGGTTCCGCTCTGCTTGGATTGTGGGGCTCTCGCTACCCTTAAGTGCAGCTTTTACGCTTTTTTCTTTAAATTTTTTCAACGAGCAAATTCATCAAATGTCAATTTTCGGCATTATTATCGCGATTGGTTTGTTAATTGATAACGCGATTGTGATCACCGATGAAATTCGGGCGAATCTGTTAGATCCTGTGAATTCCCGCTTAGATGCATTAGTGAAAAGTGTACGGCACCTGTTTAGCCCGCTATTAGCTTCGACATTAACCACTATTTTAGGTTTTATGCCGATATTTTTATTACCCGGCAATATCGGTGATTTCATTAGTTCTATTGCCGTTAGTGTAGTGATGGCATTGCTCGGCTCGCTGCTCATTTCTCTTACTGTTATTGCATCTCTGGCTGCTCGTTTTTTGCCGCGCCCCGATGCAAGCAAGCCGACAAGGCACTGGTATCAGGGGGGGATCCAATTTACTTCTTTGACGGATTGGTATAAACGCAGCATCAGTCAAGCCATTAAGCGACCTATATTATTACTCATACTGACAACGGCTTTACCCGTGGCGGGCTTTGTGCTGGCAGGTCAATTGGGTAACGTCTTTTTCCCCAGTGCAGATCGAGATCAGTTTGAGATCCAAATGTGGTTGCCTGACGGTAGTTCATTGCAAACTACCGAAGCTGTGGCGATACAGATGGACGAACATATCCGTTCCCATAGTAGTGTTGAGCAAGTCACCTGGTTGGTAGGTGGTTCTACGCCATCGATTTATTACAACCAAGTAATGAAGCGAGACAATACTGCTCATTTCGCTCAAGGGGTTGTGACAACTGAATCTGTTTCCTCGGCAGCAGCGCTGATTTCTGATTTACAGTTAAGTTTAGATGAGCGTTTTCCTCAGGCACGAGTTGTAGTGAAAGCCTTTGGGCAAGGTCCACCAATTACCGCCCCCATAGGGGTTGAAATCTATGGACCGGATTTAGCGGTTATCGAAGAGTTGGGACAGCAAGTGCGTTTGGTAATGTCGCAAATCCCTGGCGTCATCAATAGTGTACCCACAGTCACCCTTGGCGAGCCTGAATTTATTTTTGATGTCACCCGCAATGAGTCGGCGTTAGCTGGACTGTCATTAAATGATATTGCAAGCCAACTGCAAGCCGCCCTAGATGGGCAAGTAGGCGGTTCTGTTTTGGAAGGTACTGAAGAAATCCCTATTCGCATTAGGTTACCGGAATCGCAACGCAACAATTTAGATAGTTTAAATGCCATTCCATTATTAACCAGTTCATTGACTAATCAACAACGCTGGGTTCCTGCTTCAGCCCTAGGTGAGTTTAGGTTTACGTCAAGCATCGCAGGGATTACCAGAAAAAATGGTGAAAGGGTGAATATTATCGAAGGCTATTTAATGCCAAATGCCCCTGCCGTTGATGCCAGTAAACTATTGCAAGTAAAGTTGGCCGAATCAGGATTCGAATTACCTAAAGGGTATCGAATTCGTTTAGCGGGCGATGCTGATGAGCAGCAAGAAGCCTTGGGGCTTTTAGCCGCTTATGCACCTGTATTGCTGGTATTGATGGTAACGACTCTGATATTGACCTTCAGAAGTGTCAAGCTGGCAGCCTTAATTGCTTCAGTTGCGGTTTTATCTGTGGGATTAGGTATGTTTAGCTTGTGGTTATCGGGTTTACCCATTGGCTTTAATCCATTACTGGGGAGTGCTGGACTCATTGGTGTGGCAATAAATGGTTCTATTGTGGTGATAGCTTCTATCAATGCTAACCCTGCAGCTAAATTCGGAGATATTGAAGCCATTGTGAAAGAGACGATGAGTTGTAGTCGGCATATTTTATCTACAACCTTTACCACTGTGGGCGGCTTTATTCCGTTACTGATTTTCAGTGAAGGGACGTTTTGGCCACCTTTGGCGGTTGTGTTGGCCGGAGGTGTTGGCTTTTCGGTTATCTTATCGTTAATTTACACCCCCATAGTGGCGGGGCGATTAGCTATTCGTAGGGGCAGGAAAGCTGCATCCGAAGGGGCGGTTTTGGTTAGTTGAGCATCTCAATTAGTGCAAATTTTTGCCTAACCTAGATGATTGAACCTTTAAACTCAATTCGAGTATATAATAGTCTAGGGGATAACGTATTTATTGCGGCTTTCAATTGGTCTAAACTGAGGCATTCTCGCCCAATCTTCTTATTGTGATGGCATCGACTAATGCGAAAATTGATGAAACAAGTGTTTAGTACAGATTGTGCTTTTTGCCAGCGCTTAAGACTGATTGTGCTTTGGGGCGTTATTATGATGGTAGTGTATTTTTATGTCTGGCAATGAACAAGATCGTCAAGTTAAAACTGAAACCGAAATCGATGGAAACCTTGAAGGTGAACAGTACAGTATTAAGATAAAAGGGGTAGCCAAGCGCAATGGATTAACCACTTTTCTGTGCGGTGTTGTGGCTTTATTTTTAGCTATCATGTTACTGGTGTTGTTACCGGACTCCCTCTATTTGATTGGTATTTTCGCCCTTAGTGCATCTATTGTCACTATGCTTATAGGCTGGTTCAAAGTACGCGAACCAGTACATAGCATTGAACTGACTAAAACCCATATTTTATATCAGCACCGACATGGAAAATGGGCGTTAGAGTGGGCAAATATTCAGCGTGTGGATGTGCCTAAAGTCAGTGAGGGTGTACAGCAGGTAAACCTAGACATGGTGGGGATTAAAATTAAACAATATGAGCCATTGTTAACCAGTATTTCTCCTCGTCTGGCAACAAATCTTTTGTTAGAACAACGACCATTGCTACTACAGAATAACCAATGTGTAGGCGGCGGTTGTTATAGTAATACCCTAATTGAAAATGATACCTACAAAACCTCTGAAGGTAAGATCATCAAAGGCATCCCTGCAATGTTAGCCAATCGAATGACTAAACTTAGAGCAGGATTAGGTTATGATGTTTTTATCTCAGTGGGTGAGCTTGATCGCAGTAGTGAAGAATTTGTTAGTTTACTTAGGGAATGTCTAGCAAGTGTGAATCGCCCCACCTCTGATTAAGCGTTGCTTTATAAATAGGCTTCGCTGTGCTCGATGACATTGCTGGCTTCTTTGATTAATGTTGGAAGGCGCAATTTTACAATACTAAATTCATCTAATTTTATGGCGGTTTCTAACTCGTCGCATAAATCAAGCAACATAGGCACTCCGGTATACAAACAGGCGCCATGTAATTTGTGGATTAATTGCTTGAGGGCCAGTTTATCGGTAACTTTCCACGCGCCTTCGATTTGCGATATGAGTTCCGGTAACTCTGCAACAAACGCATTTAGCATATCTTTTGCTGCGGCTTCATTTTGGTTGGCTATTTTCAAAGCCATCGACCAATCTACTGCAGAGTTCTCCGTTGACGTACTCTCGGTATCGCACCAGCGTTTAATCAACACAATCAAATCTTCTAAATCTATTGGTTTAGGCAGGTAATCATCCATTCCAGAAGCCAATAACCTTTCTTGCTCTTCTTTGAGTGCATGTGCGGTAACGGCTATTATTGGTGTTCCCACATTTAATTTGGTTTTACGGATTAAGCGAGAGGCTTGTAAGCCGTCCATAATCGGCATTTGCACGTCCATCAAAATGATATCGAACTCGTTTTCTTTACAAAAGTTCACCGCTTCTTCACCACTGTAAGCGAGACTTAATTCTAAATTTGAGGGATTTAACCAGGTTTTCAGCAAGCGCAGATTCATGTCCATATCATCAACGGCGAGAATTTTGATGTTAGGTAGATCAAGAAGGTTTTGAACTAATTGACTTTGGGTGGTCTCGTTTGAAGTTTCGGTTAAGCTTACCATTTTGCTAAGTGTAAGGGGCAAGCGCAGTAGGGTGGGCTTTTTAAGACTTTGAGACTCGTCAAATGCAATACCTTCACCTGAATATAGCGTAACTAGGTTGCTAATATTTACGTTGCTTAACTGAGGCAGTAGGTCTTTATGCTGATTTAAATAGCTCTCAGGGAGGCAAACAAAGAGGGTGTCGTATGCTTCTTTTGCTCCGATAAATTCAGTGATATTTGCCGTGATTGCAACTTGAGCTCCGGTATTTTCAAGCATCTTTGCCGCTGACAATGTTATTAGTTCATCGGTTTCTAACAGCAATACCTTTTTCTTACCCCAACCAATTTTACGGGCAAACTCATCAGATTTATTCAAGATGTTGGTGCTAATAGTGACACTAAAGCAACTGCCTTTACCTGGATTGCTGGTTAAGGTGATTTTGCCACCCATTAAATGCACTAACTGCTGACAAATCATCAAGCCTAACCCAGTGCCTTGATATGTTCGGCTGGTGGAGTCTTCTATTTGCGAAAAGGCGTTGAACAGTTTTTTGCGATCTTCTTGGCTGATGCCTATCCCAGTATCTTCGATATTGAAGTTCAGTTCGTACATGTTGTGGGGCAGCATTTTTCCTTTTACGATAAGACTAATGTGTCCACTGGGAGTAAACTTTAAGGCGTTGCCCAGCAGATTAGTTAAAATTTGCTTAATGCGTTGGGCATCCCCGACCAACTTTTGTGGCAACGGCGTCAGCTCATAGATAAATTCCAATTTTTTATTGTGTGCAGAACGAGCCATTACGCTAACCATTTCCTCCAACACATCATTGGGGCAAAAGGGTTGACTGTGTAACTGAAGTTTGCCAGCTTCTATTTTCGATACATCTAACACATCGTTGACGATATTAAGCAAGGTATCTGCTGCAGAGTTGATGATTCTCACATGTTCTTGTTTATCAACAGGTAAGGGAGTGTGGATGAGTTCTTTGCTAAACCCTAAAATAGCATTTAATGGTGTCCGGATTTCATGGCTCATGTTGGCTAAAAACTGAGATTTTATGGTACTTGCGTTTATTGCATCTTTTCTCGCAATATCTAACCGCGCATTTTGCTCTTCGATAAACTCCATATTATTTCGTAAATCATTTGTAGCTTGCTGAATCTCTCGTTCCAATTGATTGTGACTTTTATCCATCATCGCAATTGAGAATAAACCAGCTTGAATGAACAAACCTACATGTAGGCAATAGGTTGTAAAAATATTGGTTGGCAACAGACCTGTAATGCTAGTCATACTGACAAGTGCGCTAATAAATAGTATTAACCATGCTGCTATAAAATACCGAGCAGCGATAAATTTGTTTTTATAACTTTCAAATCCAGCGACTAAAAAACTAACGATTGCAAATAAGGTAACCAGGTAAACAATTGCATTTTGCCAGGTTCCAGGAAATAAACTAATTAATGAGCAGAACCCCATGGTAATTAACACGCCAATATTAATTTTGATAAAAGGCGCGGTTTTGTATGCGGTTCTTTTCGCTTCTAGAAAGCTGTAGGTGAATACACCTGAAGCGATTCCCACTAACACGAATACCAAATCCATATGACTGGTTAACCACAGAGTCGCTTCATAGGGCAACAGTAAAACTGAATGTCCTCCCCACACAAATTGCCAAGTGATTACAGCGCTAATATAGCCAACAAAAGCTAACAAACTGAGTTCTTTGTTAATCATATATAAGACTAGGTTGTATAATGCTAAAATGATTAAGCCACCATAGAATAACCCCCAAATTAGGTTGTCCCAGAAGGTCATTAGCATATACTTTTCGTAAGGTTGAATACTCAAAGGGGCAATGATTTGCATACTTTTTGATTCAATTCGAACGTATAGGTCGACTTTTTTTGCCAATGGCAGTTCTACTTTAAATGCGGGAAATCGACTGAATTGCTTACTCGATAACTTACCTTGTTTATTCGAGGCAATTAATTTATTTCCCTCAAATAAATAGAAATCAGCCCGATCCATGTGAGCAAATCCAATATCAATTACCCATTCCTCTAGGTCGCTAATACGATTCAGACTAGTGCGTAACCAAATTCCGCTTTCGTGAACTCCATAATTGGGATTAGTAGAAGAATGCCAGGAAAAGTCATCAATTCGCGTGCGCACTTCATCGATTGTTAGTTGGATGTCGGTTTCTGCTAGAACCTTGACTTTGTCAGAAAGGTGAGTCGTTTCATCATTGTTAATTAATTGCAAAGTCGACTGCGCAAAGGCGGGTAGTTCCATGAATAGTAGGAATAGTCCTAACAGTAAACTTTTTGGCAATCCCATGATGAACTTTATTTTCCAAGTATTTGAAAAGTGTAAATATCATTAAACCCTTTGGCTTCAGTTTTTTCAATTCTAAAATTTTTAGTTTGGCGATTAAGTGACTACCTTTAGACATACTGAGCGAAAAATGTGACCCTAGAATAAACAGAATGACTAGCTTATATTTCCGCTCGTCGTTTTAGTCTAAATAGTTGGACTAAAATCATAAGAAAGTGCGTATAGTTAATGGGTTGAACAAATTACAGTATTGAAGGATTTTTAGATGAAAAATATACAAGGCTTACTGCTACTATTTTTTGCAGTTTTGTATTCAACTTCAGGGCTCAGCGTACCACTAGATAAATTGATCTTACCAGATGGGTTTAAAATTGCCGTTTATGCTGAAGATGTAACCAATGCGCGGCAGATGGCCATGGGAAAAAATGGCATAATTTATGTTGGTAGTCGCTCAGAAGGCAAGGTGCACGCTGTCATCGATACCAACCAAGACGGTAAAGCCGACAAAGTGGTAGTGGTTGCTGATAATTTAACAATGCCTACGGGTATTGCTTATAAAGACGGTGATCTTTATGTTGCCGCCGTTAGCGAAGTACTAATGTATGAAAATATTGATGAGGAGTATGCTAACTCACCTAAAGGAGAGGTTGTCATCAGTGGTTTACCTACAGAAACCCATCATGGTTGGAAGTACATTGATTTTGGACCAGACGGTTGGTTATATGTACCCGTTGGCGCACCATGCAATATCTGCCAAACCGTAGGCGATGGTAAATTCGATGATCCTAGATTCGCCAGCATTCTGAAATTTAACCTTGCCACTAAAGAAATGAAGTGGGTCGCTAAGGGAGTTAGAAATACCGTTGGATTCGATTGGCATCCTGACAGTGAGGCTTTATGGTTTAGTGATAATGGCCGAGATTGGATGGGGGACGACATTCCGCCTTGTGAAATTAATCGCGTGACTGCCGATGAACAGCATTTTGGATATCCTTATATCCATGGCGGAGATATTATTGATCCTGAGTTTGGTACAGGAAAAGATCCTGATGATTACACTAAGCCTGAACTTAAATTGGGGGCTCATGTTGCGCCATTAGGAGTTCAATTTTACCAGGGCACGCAATTTCCAGCAGCATATAAAAAATCACTTTTTGTCGCTGAACACGGCTCTTGGAATCGCACTGAAAAATCTGGGTATCGGGTAATGCGAGCAAATTTTGACGGTACTGAAATTGGTTCTTATGAGACCTTTATCGAAGGTTTCCTTAATCCAGATGATACCGTTTGGGGGCGTCCTGTTGCGTTTTTGACCCTGCCTGATGGGAGTTTGTTGATATCCGATGATTTCGCTAACGTGATTTATAAGGTAACCTATCAAAAATAGACAGTGTAATTACGCTTTTGAATAGCACATTAGCTACTCTGTTAATCAGTGATAAAGTTGCCCGCAAGGGCAGTGAAAAATAATAAAAATACCGATTAAGAATGCCCTATTTATTCTTGTCGCATTGAAAATGGCCCGCACAAATATAATATGAGTGAAGATACAATTATCAATAAAGATGGCTCAGAGCAACTCGCACTGAGTCGTTTTACCGAAGATGCTTATTTAAATTATTCAATGTACGTCATCATGGACCGTGCTTTGCCTCACATCGGTGATGGTCTTAAGCCGGTGCAACGACGAATCGTTTATGCCATGTCCGAATTGGGTTTAAGCGCATCTGCGAAATATAAAAAGTCAGCTAGAACCGTTGGTGATGTGTTAGGTAAGTTTCACCCCCATGGTGACTCGGCATGTTACGAAGCCATGGTGTTAATGGCCCAGCCGTTTTCCTATCGCTATCCTTTGGTGGATGGGCAAGGAAATTGGGGAGCGCCAGATGATCCTAAATCTTTTGCTGCCATGCGATACACTGAATCACGTTTATCTAAATTCAGTGAAGTACTCCTTAGTGAGCTTGGTCAAGGAACGGTTGATTGGCAACCAAACTTTGATGGCACTATGGATGAACCTAAAGTGTTGCCAGCGCGTCTTCCTCATATATTACTCAATGGCGTGACTGGTATTGCAGTGGGTATGGCCACTGATATACCGCCTCACAATGTGCGTGAAGTAGCCAATGCCTGTGCCTTGTTACTGGATAATAGTAAAGCTGAGTTACAGGATATTTTGGCACATATCCAAGGCCCAGACTATCCCACGGAAGCGGAAATTATTACCCCTAGGGAAGATATCGCTAAACTTTATGAAACTGGGCGTGGTTCAATAAAAATGCGCGCGGTGTATCATGATGAGAGTGGTGATATTGTTATTACCGCTTTACCCCATCAGGCCTCTGGTGGAAAAATTCTCGAACAAATAGCCCACCAAATGCAGGCCAAAAAATTGCCAATGGTGAGTGATTTACGAGATGAATCTGATCACGAAAATCCAACTAGGTTAGTTATCACACCGCGCTCAAACCGTGTGGATGTTGAACAATTAATGCAGCATCTATTTGCTACTACTGATCTTGAGAAGAACTATCGAGTCAATATCAATATGATTGGCTTGGATGGACGTCCTCAGGTTAAAGATCTACGCACGATTTTGAGTGAATGGTTAGTTTTTCGAAAAGACACAGTGGTTAGGCGCTTACAGTATCGTCTCGATAAAGTATTGGCAAGGTTACATATTTTGGAAGGTTTACTAATTGCTTTTCTTAATATTGATGAAGTCATTCGTATAATTCGTTATGAAGATGAACCTAAACAAGAATTAATTAAAACCTTTAATTTATCAGATAAACAAGCTGAAGCCATTTTAGAACTCAAGTTGCGTCACCTTGCAAAACTTGAAGAGTTTAAAATTAAGTCTGAACAAGAAGAACTTGCAAAAGAGCGTGATGAACTACAATTATTGTTAGGTTCAGATCGTCGCTTAAAAACCCTGATTAAAAAAGAGATCTTAGCTGACGCTGCCAAATATGGTGACGATAGACGCTCACCTTTGGTGCAGCGAGAAGAGGCTAAAGCTTTGTCTGAAAAAGAATTAGTGCCATCTGAAGCGGTAACAGTCGTGTTATCTGACAAAGGATGGGCGCGTTGTGCAAAAGGGCATGATGTCGATGTTGAAGGGTTAAGTTATAAAGCTGGCGATGTTTATCTTGCCAGTGCAAAAGGACGCAGTAATCAGCAAGCTGTGTTTTTAGATAGTTCTGGACGCACCTTTGCCTGTGATGCTCATACTTTACCTTCGGCACGAAGCCAGGGTGAACCCTTAACTGGACGCTTTAGCGTTGTCGGCGGGGAAAGTTTCCAGCATGTAATAATGGCATCCGATGATCAACGGTATTTAATTTCATCCGATGCAGGTTATGGTTTTGTGGGTAAATTTGCTGATATGGTCAGCAAGAACAAAGCAGGTAAGGCTTATATCTCCTTACCAAGTGGTGCAAAAGTGATTAAACCACAAACGGTTTCTAATATTGAAACCGACTGGTGTATGGCCATCTCGAATGAAGGCCGAATGTTAATGTTTCCGTTGCGAGATTTACCAAGCTTAGGGAAAGGGAAAGGCAACAAAATAATTAATATTCCATCCGCCAAAGCAAAAACCAGAGAAGAATACGTAACTGTGCTAACGGTAGTGCCTGAAGGCGCTAGTGTGAAAATTATTGCTGGTAAACGCAGCATGACACTTAGTTCTGCTGATCTCGCTCACTATCAAGGTGAGAGAGGTCGAAGAGGAAATAAACTTCCTCGTGGATTACAAAGAGTCGATGATGTTGAAGTCGAATTTGTCGCCTCTTCCGTTGAGTCCGACTCGGAGAATCAAGACTCTGAAGACAAAACATAGGGGATAGCTATGCAAACTTCGCAGATTAATCAAGTACCTAAATGGTTTTGGATCGTCGCCAGTGTAATGTTGCTATGGAATTTATTAGGAGTAATGGCCTTTGTTCAGCAAGTGACTATGAGCCCGGAGCAAATCAACAGCATGCCAGTAGCCGAGCAGCGACTATATTTGGAACAACCTTTTTGGGTGCTGTTAGCCTTTGCTTTCGCGGTGTTTGGTGGCACTTTAGGGTGCCTTGCTTTGCTACTTAAAAAGTCCTTTGCGCGCGTTATATTTTACTTGTCATTTATTGGTGTGTTGGTCCAAATGACACACTCCTTTTTTATCTCAAATGCATTGGATGTTTATGGTCCTGGCGCTGCTGTCATGCCAATAATGATCTTAATCTTTTCAATCTTCCTAATCTGGTTATCAGGTAAAGCAATAGAAAAAGGCTGGATAGCTTAAACTCTATTTCACCGCAGATGAATTTCGGTCAAAAGTACAGATTTTTGACCGGAAATTGCATTTCTTAATCTCCAATCCTACTATCAACTCAGACGCTCAAAATATTATTTGATGTTTTGCCAGCAAACATTGAAAACCACACTTGTATAATTAGGAAATATCAATTGAAACAGGAATTAGTCTCTTCTCTCAAGCAACACTTTGGTTTCGATGATTTTAGGGATGGACAGTTTCCGGTAATTGACGCTATTTTGCATAAGCATTCCTGTTTAGCCATATTTCCCACTGGCTCTGGTAAGTCGCTGTGTTATCAGTTTAGTGCGCTACATTTACCACATTTAACTTTAGTGGTTTCACCGCTGCTTGCATTGATGCAAGATCAATTAGACTTTTTATTGAGCAAAAACATCCCTGCCGCCAAAATAGATTCAACACTCAGTTATGCTGAAAATCGGCAGATTATGCAGGACGCCCGCAGTGGTGCTTTGAAGATATTGATGGTGTCAGTAGAGCGTTTTAAAAATGAACGCTTTAGGCAATTTATTGAATCGGTGAATGTGTCATTATTAGTCATAGATGAAGCCCATTGTATTTCTGAGTGGGGTCATAACTTTCGGCCAGACTATTTAAAGTTACCTGACTATCAAAAAGCATTGAATATCCCCCAGGTATTGCTGCTTACTGCTACAGCCACGGCAAATGTTAAGCACGATATGGCGAACAAATTTGCCATTCAGCCCCAGCATATTGTGCAAACTGGGTTTTATCGTTCAAACTTAAACCTCAAGGTCCTCCACGCTCCTGAGGAACACAAAGCCGAGATGTTAGTTGATCAGCTTGCTCAACTCGATGGTGCTGGAATAGTGTATGTTACGTTGCAAAAAGAAGCTGAAGACTTGGCGTTACTTTTACGTCAAAACGGACACAACGCGGTGCCCTATCATGCTGGATTGAAAGATCAACAGCGACAAGCCACTCAACAGCAATTTATGGCTGATCAGGTGGATATTGTGGTAGCCACTATTGCATTCGGTATGGGGGTAGATAAATCAAATATACGTTTTGTCATTCACTACGAACTACCTAAATCAATAGAAGCGTATAGCCAGGAGATTGGCAGGGCGGGCAGAGATGGGGTAACCTCAGAGTGCATTACCCTAGCCAATTTGAACAACTTAACTCGCCTTGAAAATTTTGTTTATGCAGATACCCCAGAGCAAAGTGGAATTGATAAAGTACTTAGTAATATTAACCAATTGTCTGAAGATTCGAGCACGGGTGAGCTGCGCTGGGAAACGCAATTAATTCCATTGTCTAATGGGACAAATGTTCGCCAATTACCCTTAAAAACCTTGTTAGTGCAATTGGAATTGCGTCAGGTTATCACTCCGTTATTTGGTTATTTTTCTGAAATACGTTTTCGTTTTATCGAAGAAAAGTCCAAGATACTGGCTAGTTTTGATGGAGAAAGGCGTCAATTTCTAGAAGCCGTGTTTAGCGCCAGTCCGATGAAAAAGATCTGGTCAACTTTAGATCAAGAAGCGCTAAGCCAATCGTATCCTCATCAGCGAAACCGATTAGTAAGTGCCTTGGACTATTTACATGGACAACAACAAGTTGAATTGCAGAGTCAACGTCACACAGATGTTTACTCAGTGGACCAACAGAAACTGTTAGCTGCAGGGCTGGGTGAGTCTCTATTTGAATATTTTAAACTGAGAGAATCGGCGGAGATAAAACGAATCGCAGATTTGGTCGCATTTTTTCAAAGTAAACAATGTTTGAGTCAAACTTTAGCTGTTTATTTTGATGATCATAGCTTATCTCAACCTTGTGGACATTGTAGCGTTTGTATTTCAGGCGGGATTGACCTGCCTGACGTTATTGTGTCTAACACACCTAGTGAAGAACAGCTTACCCGTGCATATCAAGAATTAGCTTCGGTATTTGAAGCTAAGCTAAAAGAACCGCTTTCCATTCCATTATTTACTCGATTTTTAGCTGGATTGACGGGTCCTTATTTGACAAAAATTAGAGCTAGAACACTGAATGGTTTTGGTCTTTGTCAAAGCTTGCCTTATCAGCAGGTACTCAATTTAGCTATGCAAACCCTTGATGTTGAAAAGCGACCATTGTAAACGCGTAATTAGCTTTACAATTTGCGTGATTATGTTTGTGCCCCAAGCGACGAACAGCCTTGTGGGTCCTACTCTGGCTTCTATTAAATAGACACCTAAGTCATTCATAAAATACGGATACATTTCCCAAACTATCTTTTATCCTCTTGCCATCTTTGAGTGTACCAGCAAAGGCAAAAACGACCCCGTTGCAAAGAATAGCCTATCGTTCTATTCTAGTTCGGAGCTTGTTCGAACTGCGGCGTGACTCATGATCTGATCCCTAGCAAATTGGCATTATCAAGTTCGATAACAATTAAAGCGTAATTATAAAATGGATTTAGCTTACTAAAACGTACCGGTTTTATTTTTGTATACGCGAAAAGTGATGACTTTCATTTAGGAATAGGGATATGAAAAAACGTTTCAGCTTGTTAGTTAACTGTATTGGTCTTATGGGCTTGTCTTCCTTGGTACTATCTATCTATGCAATACCTACCTATGCAGAGACCGTATACGATCGTTCTGCAGAACAAATATCTAAGCACTGCTCTGAGTATCTTGCGAAGTTTGATGGGCAAATAAATGCACTTGCTGCTGCTAATGACGACGCAACCTACGATACGGTATTTAAACCTTTGGATGATTATATTGTTGAGTTTGGCGACCAATTATCCCACGACTACTTAATGCAAAATGTTCATATTGATAAGAGTATCAGAGAGGCCAGTGCTGATTGTGCATTAAAGGGATTTTCGACACTGAGTGCCATGAATGCGAATCGACCTTTGTATGAACGGATGTCAAAAGTCACGACCCAAGACCTTTCAGATGCCCAAAAGTTTACGGTCAATTATTGGAAGCAGCAGTTTGAAATGTCTGGTATCGGTAAAGATAAGGCTATGCGAGAACGTATTCAAAAAGTGAATGATGAAATTAATGAAATTAGCCAAGCTTTTGATAAAAATATCACCGATTCTATTAAATCTATTCAGGTCAAGCCGGAACGTTTAGCTGGCTTACCTCAAGACTATTTGGATAGCCACCGAGTCAATGAAGATGGATTAGTGACTATTACTACGGCTTATCCTGATATTCAACCCATATTTAGGTACGCACACGATGCTTCTTTACGTGAAGAAACGTTACTTATGGACAGTACTCGAGCAATGCCAGAGAACCAAAAGGTACTACAGGAATTATTATCAAAGCGTTATGAGTTAGCTAAATTGTTGGGGCACAAGAATTTTGCCGAGACCAATATGCTGGGAACTATGGTACAAACACCGCAAAATGTGGTTAATTTCATGCAAACATTGAGCGATGCCATTAAGAGCCTTGTGGTCAAAGAAAAAGCATTATTGCTTGCTGAAAAGCAAACTATCGCCCCCTCTGCAACACAAGTTCAGAGTTGGGATGCCTCTTATTTGCAAAATGTTGTTCGTGAAAAAGAGTTTAAATTAGACGCAAAACTGGTACGCCAATATTTTAGTTACGGCAAGGTTCGTGATGGAATTTTAGCGTTATCTGAAGATTTATTTGGCTTGACTATTAAGCCATCTAATCTGGATGTTTGGCATCAAAGTGTTGAACCCTATGATGTGTTTGAAAATGGTAAGCTAATTGGCCAATTTTATCTCGACTCTCACCCTAGAGAAGGGAAATTTACTCACGCCGCTCAATTTCCATTGGCATTCGGTAAACAGGGGGGATCTACACCTAAGGCAGTCCTTTTGATGAACTTTCCAGATGGGTTAATGGAGCATGGTCAAGTAAAAACATTCTTACATGAGTACGGGCATTTGCTACATTTTATTTTTGCCGGTCAAAATGAGATTGGATTCAGCAGCTTTCAAGGGGAATCTGACTTTGGTGAAGCCCCTTCCACGATGCTTGAAGAATGGGTTTGGGATTATGACACCCTTAAACAATTTGCAGTGGATGACAAAGGTCAGGTTATTCCTAAGTCGCTAGTGGAAAAAATGAACCAGGCACGTTATTTTGGACGAGCACTAAATGTTGCTAATCAACTCACTTATGCTGCCTTGTCTTTTGAGTTATATAATCAAAACCCAGAAGGTATAGACTTAAATGCTTTCGAAAAAGATATTTTTAACCGCTATTCTCCCTATGGACATGATGAGGGCACATACACATATGCGTCCTTTGGTCACTTGACCGGATATGGTGCTAAGTATTACACCTACCAATGGTCGAATTCCATCGCCGAAGAACTGCTCTCTCGCTTTAAGAAGGAAGGTTTGCGTAATACTAAAACGGCGGATGATTATCGACATATGGTGCTTGCAAGAGTAGGAACAAAACCCGCTGCAGAGTTAGTTAAAGACTTTCTTGGACGTAACTATAGTGTGCAAGCGTATGCAGATAAATTGGCCAACGGTAGCGAATAAGCGCTAGCAACCTGGAATAGAAACGAGCTTCACGCCTTTTAACCGATTAGCTAAGTTGCCGCGCACCTAAACAGGTGCGCATTTTGCCTTCGTCGCCCTTACTCATGACAGTTTGAGTTTTGAATTAAGAAAAGGGATGGCGAATAACACAATAGATGTTATCACTTGCGAAATCACGACACTATTGTGGGCAGAAGGCATCTGCGCCCACCATAATTCGTTTGCTCAAGATTGTTCCGCTTAAGGTTTTTTAGCGTTGGTGCTTTCGAAAATCTTATCAGCAGAAGCGGCCACAAAACCCTGATAAAGCTCACCATTGGGCAATTCGTATCGCTGAGCAAATTCATAAAAACAGCTCGGTATGATTTTACTAGTGTCTGCAAAACTCACTTCAATATGGTCTGCCATAGTGGACGACTGTGCCAAATATACTTCTGGGCCGCCTTTAATTTCTCCACCTGAGGTATTGAGTGTAAAACCTGCCTTTTTCAATAATTCGTTCACATCCGTTAATGCATCTAAGCCTTGAAGATGGTTAACTGATACGGTGAAATGGTTGGCGCGATATCCCCAAGCTGCCATCCAAGCTGCATATTCTGAAACCTCTAAAAGGGTTTCATAATCAGCACTGGAGATTTGCCAATGGGGGCCAGAATACAAAAAGTTTTCCTGGCTTGTTGCATCCTCTGCAACCTGACTGACCATCTTGTGAATAATGTCTTGTATCGGCTTGTCGAACTCGTTAACCCGTAATTCACTGATGAATACTTTAGGTTTGGTACTTTCTGGATGCTCAAAATGCTTTGCTTTGAGTTTCTTTTGCACAAAATCGTATTGGCCTTTTTCCACATAACCCAAAGCCAAAAAATGCGCCGCTAGTTTATCCAAGTTGACTGTATCTATATCAAATGTACGAAACGCCACATGGTCATTTACTAACGCAGATTCTCCATTGTATTGCCCCAGTAGTTCATGCACTTTTTGCGCAGAAGGGGTAATGTTCAAATAATCTTGCCAAAGATTTGCAAACAGAGCGTCAATATCAGTGTGCATAGCTGCAACCTATCTCAATTTAGTAAAAGGGCCTGCAAAGCTGAATGATTGCAGGCGGTTGAATTAATTATATGCTTAAACCTGGGCTTAAGGTTCCAGGTAGAGTTACCTGTTCCAATTCCACTGAAGCCACAGGAAATGCGCAGTAGTCCGCAGCGTAATAGGCACTGGCACGGTGATTACCACTTTCGCCTATTCCCCCAAATGGAGCGGCACTACTTGCACCCGTTATTGGTCTATTCCAATTTACAATGCCTGCACGTATGCGTTTAAAGAAATACTGATAATCCGCTTCATTATCGCCGATAAAACCTGCGCTTAATCCGAATTTAGTATTATTTGCTGACGCAATTGCTTGGTCAAAATCATCGTATCTAATGACTTTCAAAAGTGGTCCGAAATGCTCTTCATCAGGCATCTCATTCGCCATAGATGTGACATCGAGAATGCCTGGAGTAACGAAACCTGTTGCTGTATCTGTGTGGATCAGTTTGACTAACTCAGTGGCACCTAAATCAACTAATTGTTGCTGTGCTTTAACCATTCCTGCTGCGGCATTAGCAGAGATCATCGCGCCCATAAAAGGCTGATCTTCGGCATCATAATGGTCAACTTTGATATTTTTGGTGACCTCAATCAGCTTCGCTAGGATTGCGTCGCCTTGTTCACCGGTTTGAATAAACAAACGGCGAGCACAGGTGCAACGTTGTCCAGAGGTGACAAATGCTGATTGCACAATATCGTGAACCACTGCATCAATATCTTTTGCATCTTTTACGATAAGGGGATTATTACCGCCCATTTCTAACGCTAGTATTTTGCCGGGATGGCCAGCAAACTGTTCATGCAGAATTTTGCCAGTGCGAGAACTTCCGGTGAAAAATAGGCCATCAATATCAGTATGACTGGCTAGTGCTTTGCCTGTTTCTACTTCACCTTGCACTAAATTCAAAACTCCAGCTGGTAAACCAGCTTGTTGCCAGAGTTTTACCATTTTCTGAGCCACTAAAGGTGTTAGGTCGCTAGGTTTAAATACTATGCAGTTACCGGCGATAAGGGCCGGAACTATGTGTCCATTCGGCAGGTGTCCTGGAAAGTTATAAGGACCAAATACAGCAACTACACCATGAGGCTTGTGGCGAATAAAGGCTTTGCCAACAGGCATTGGGTTTTCAACTGTGCCTGTGCGATCTTGATAGGCACGTTCTGATATGGCTATTTTACCGACCATAGCACCGACTTCAGTGGCGGTTTCCCATAACGGTTTTCCTGTTTCTTGAGCAATGGTTAATGCCAAGTCTTGTTTGTTTTCAGTAAGCAGCTCTGCATAGCGCTTAACGATTTCCAAGCGCTTTTCAAGGGCGAAATCACTCCAGCTGATAAACGCATTTCGAGCCGCTTTAATGGCTGAATCTATCTGTTTAGGCGAAGCCGACTTGGCTTGCCAAATAATAGTGTTTTTCGCGGGATCAATTGATTGAATATCGTGACCTTCACCTAGGTGCCACTCACCTGCAATATAGTGGGCTTGTGTCGTCATACATAATTCCTATGGCTGGGTTATTAAATTATTTTGGTTGGTGCATAACGTATTTGGTCATTTTCAGCGACCATTAACGCTGCAGCGCTTTGGGGAGAGAGATACGCAAAGTTGTTGTCAGCATCCACATAAACTTCTGTAGAAATTGCTCTGAAGTCTTTTACCTTGGTGTTAATTACGTAACACAAGGTGCCTTCAGCCGCTTTTTGCTGGTCAATTTTGATGGGTAGCTTGCGACTAGCTTGAGCGGTTCTAATATGTTGGATATTGGCTTCTACGGTTGGACCGCCGTCGAAAATATCGACATAACCACGGCTAATAAACCCTTCTTGCTGCAAAAGCTGCAAAGCGGGACGGGTTTTTTCGTGAACCTGACCAATAACAGCTTGCGCCGCTTTGCTGAGTAAACTCACATAAATAGGGTATTTAGGCATTAGCTCGGCAATGAACACTTTATCACCAATGCCGGTTAAGTAATCCGCAGTAGGGAAGTCCATTGAAAAGAAATGTTCTTCAAGCCACTGCCAAAAAGGAGATCTTCCGTTTTCGTCACTTACTCCGCGCATTTCAGCAATTACTGTTTCTGAAAATCGTGTTTGATGCTCTAGCATAAACAAAAATCTAAACTTAGAAAGCAGGCGACCATTACTGCCTTGTCGGGCACTTTCTTTAAGAAACAATGTACAAATTTCAGATACACCTGTGTAGTCGTTACATAGGGTAAGAATGTCGACAGTATTGTGAATTTTAAGTTCGCGAGAAGCGTGAACCACTTTGCCACAATGGTAGTGGTAAAAAGAGTCTTCTAAACCGACAGTTGCAGCAATACCGCTAGTACCGACAACCTCATGGCTATCGGTATCTTCCATTACAAATAAATAGCTTTGGTTTGCAGGCTTATCGACCTGCTCTCGAAATGCAATTTCAGATTGTTCTATTTTGCGTCGCAATAGACCTTCGTTAACAGGCAATGATGTAAAACCAATGCCTGATTCAACCGCAATATTGTACAACTCATCATAATCGCTTAACGCAATAGGACGGATCACTTTCATAGTAGGGTGCTCACTTTACTGTTCGCGTGTTAACTTAGCTATTTACAACATGCTCAATAGCACGTTCAAACCGAGCTAGTCCTTCGGCAATATCTTCATCAGGAATGACCAATGAAGGAGCAAACCGCACCACGTTTGCGCCTGCAACCAAACACATCATATTATTAGCGGCCGAGGCCACTAAGAAGTCTCTTGCTTTCCCTTGATATTGTTCAGCTAAGGCACAACCTATCAATAGGCCTTCACCACGAATTTCACTGAATACATGAAATTTCTGGTTAATTTTTTCAAGGCCATCACGGAATAATTGCTCTTTACGCTTAACGTCCTGCAGAACCGCTGGTGTATTCACAATATCCAGCACTTTTTCAGCCACAGCACAAGCTAATGGATTACCGCCATATGTACTTCCGTGAGTACCCACTTTCAAACTAGCAGCAATTTCTGTAGTCGTTAACATGGCACCAATGGGAAAACCGCCACCTAAGGATTTTGCAGTCGTCAAAATATCAGGAATTACATTAAGACCCATATAAGCATATAGGTTGCCTGTACGGCCTACACCTGATTGGACTTCATCAAATATAAGTAATGCATTGTGTTCAGAACATAACGCACGGACGCCTTCCACAAATTCCTGGGTGGAGCTAATGACACCGCCTTCGCCTTGCAAAGGTTCCATGATGACCGCACAGGTTTTGTCTGAAATAATGTCTTTCAGTGCATCAAGGTTGTTGAAGTCGACATGCTCAACAGCGCCAGGTTTTGGACCAAAACCATCTGAATAAGCTGATTGGCCGCCCACAGTGACGGTGAAAAATGTACGTCCGTGAAAACCTTGGTTAAAGGCGATGATTTGATTTTTATCTTCGCCAAAATGTTCTAATGCATAACGTCTAGCTAATTTCAGTGCGGCTTCATTTGCTTCTGCGCCTGAGTTACAAAAGTAAGCTTTATCCGCGAAAGTGGCGTGAGTTAACTTTTTACCTAAACGAAGCGCCGGTTCATTTGTAAAAACATTACTAAGATGCCAAAGCTTTTCGCCTTGCTCTTTCAATGTCGCAACTAAATCAGGGTGGCAATGACCTAATACGTTCACAGCGATACCACCGGCAAAGTCTATGTATTCTTTCCCTTCCTGATCCCATACTCGCGATCCCTGGCCTTTTACAGGAACTATGGCAGCTGGGTTATAATTAGGAACCATAACTTCGTCAAACGTTGCGCGTGTTACTTGCATTCTTTACCTCACTTAAAATTCTGGACGTGTATTTTCACTTCTGATTAATACTCTGTTGGCAGCAATAATATGCTGCCCAACGACCAATTTGGACTGCGCATTGTGTCAGATTTAAATCAATCTGTCTCTAGCAGAAATGCCGAAAACCCTTAAATTTAAAGGGATGCGGCTAATTTTGCAGGAATAGTGAATAACTATTAATACTAAGGAAACCTCCATGGCTGAATAAATTTGTGCTACGTCCGAGTAGCGTGTAGATGTCTAAAAAATCTGTGAGTGGGGGCATTTGAGGCTGGGCAATTTGATTAAAATACGCTAACTATGAAATAACATGGGCATATCTCCCTTTAGATTTGCCACAGAGGAAGATTATTACAAGATTAAAGTGGTTTGCATGAATATGTAAAAAAAAATTTAACAAATTTATATAGGTTTTCTTCTAAGAAACGAGGTTGGCTACTTTTCATCCAAAATGATGTCGAAATCACGCAAGTTTGTTAGCTTCAATTCTGCTAATGCCCCTTTGGGAAAACTAAATTGTCGCAGATATACTTTCGCTTCTTCTAATGTAATCAATTTATTTGCTTTAAGGGTACGGTATCGATTGTAACCTTCTCCTTGAACCAATACTTTCCCTAGAGGGGATAAATCTGCGATTTCTTTGTCGCTCGCAAAATCGCCCATTGCTTCAACAAAAGCGAGTCGTTTAAATGGCATGTGCGAGAGCAATTCAGTGCTTAGAGCAAAACCATATTTGTTTAGTGCTTGTAACAAAAAGGTTTCGGAAGGTGTCACTTCACCTAATGCAAAATGTTCATCAGGTTTACGTTGATTCTGTGCTTCTAACAATGCTTCCCTGTGTACTTCGTCAAAGAACTTGAAAAATAAACGAATGATCACAATTTTTCCAAAATCATGGAATAAGCCTAACAAAAAAGCATTATAACTATCTAACTTATTTACTTGGGCTAGTTTTTTACAGGACATCGCGGTGCCAATGGACGCATCCATCATTTGCACTTTAATTTTAGGGAAAGGGTCGGTAATTTGTGGCAAACAGCGTCTAAATGCAATGGATGGAATCAACATTTTGATATTCTCCACCCCTAAATAACTTAACGCTGTTTTTAAGCTTTCGACCACTACAACTTTGCCATTAGAATCGACCCTACGATACTTAGGTGTATTGATCAGTCTGATTAATTCATCATATAGCCAAGGCATACCCGCAGCTATAGGTTCAATTTTACTAATTGAAGTTGCTTTCGTTGCCAAAGCATCGAGTAAATCTGGAAGGTTTTGGTCGAAGCCTAAAACGTTGTGAACTAGTTGTTGTTTATCTTCAAGTTGTAGCTTTATACGTTTATTAATTTCATTGTGTATCTTGTTTTGAAGACTTTGAACATAGTTTGAATAAGAGAGCCTGTTGAGCTCTTTATCATACCTAGCTTGTTTTTCGACTTCTAGTAAGGTGCGTTGCGTATCTTTACTCACGTCTGATTCAACGGCGCTGGGTTCGCTTCCTACTCCCATATGCTGCTGAGCTAACTTTAGACTTATCGTTAAGTAATCAAAGCGTAAATTGATTTCGTTCTTCAGTGCCAAAAGTTCGCTCATGGATTTTTCTTAGTGCCTTTGAATAATATTTAAAGAGAGTGTTCTTATTAAATTAGTTGCTCAAACTGAGCTAAAAAGCACCTTGGCTTTTATCTATCCACCATTTATCGGCAATGTTAACAAAATTAGATAGCAATTTATGCCCTTCTAAGGTTAAAAGTGATTCTGGGTGAAATTGCACCCCCATTAGCGGCCAACTTATGTGTTCAATTGCCATGGGCTCAACGTTATTGAATTCTTCGCACCAAGCCGTTACACGAAATGCGTTTGGTAATGAAGGCGTATTCAGGATTAACGAATGATAACGGGTAGCAACAAACGGATCCTCTATATTGTCAAACAATGAGGTTCCTTTATGGCGGATACTTGAGGTCTTGCCATGCATAATGTGTTCAGCTACTTCTACTTTTGCACCAAACACTTGTCCGATGGCTTGATGCCCTAAACAGACTCCTAAAATAGGGATCTTGCCAGCGAAGTTTTGAATCGCTTCTAAGGTCACCCCCGCTTCATTGGGGGTACAAGGCCCGGGCGAGAAAACCAAATACTTTGGCGCTAATTGTGCAATTTGCGCACAGGTTATTTGGTCATTTCTCACTACCTGAACTTCTACATTCAATTCTCGAAAGTAACGTGCAAGGTTGTGAGTAAATGAGTCATAATTATCGATCAACAATAGCATGACAATTTACTTTCCTAATAAACAGCTATCACAACAACATTACTTTCAACAAATGAATTTCTGAAACGTTTTGTGCCTATGGCTTTGGAATAAACCCAACGGATTTAAACACTTTTTCAATCATGACCGAAGCGCGAGCACTGGCTTTTTCAGCCCCATCTTTCATGACGCTATTCAAATAGGTTTGGTCTGAACGTATTTCGTGGAATCTAGTTTGAATAGGTTCTAACAAAGCAACCACGGCATCTGCCACGTCACCTTTTAAATGACCATACATTTTGTCTTCGTATTCAGGCACTAGACTGTCGATACTCTTGCCGGTCGCACAGGATAGTAAGGATAATAGATTCGAAACCCCTGGCTTCTCCTGTTTGTCGAAATAGATACGAGCTTGCTCATCGGAGTCAGTCACTGCACGTTTAATCTTTTTACTGATTTTTTTCGTGTCTTCTAGCAGGCCAACAAAGTTGTTTGGATTCGCATCAGATTTTGACATCTTACTACTCGGATCCTGAAGACTCATTATGCGCGCGCCATATTCTGGGATAAAAGGATCGGGAATAGTAAAAATATCGCCATATAAGTTATTAAAGCGGGTGGCGACATCTCGGGTTAATTCTAGATGCTGCTTTTGATCGTCGCCTACGGGGACTTTATTAGGTTGATACAACAGTATGTCGGCAGCCATAAGGGAAGGGTAAGTCAAAAGACCTGCATTAACATTAGCGACATTTTTGGCTGATTTATCTTTGAATTGAGTCATTCTGTTCAATTCACCCATTTGCGTATAGCAATTTAGCACCCAAGCCAACTGAGCGTGCTCTGGCACATGGGATTGCATAAAGATCGTGCTTTGGTTGGGATCAATTCCACAGGCTAAATACAACGATAAACCATCTAAACAAGCATTGTAGAGGGCTTCAGGATCTTGACGAACGGTAATGGCATGCATGTCTACAATCATATACAGGCAATCATTATCCTGCTGCATCCCCACCCATTGGCGCAATGCGCCCATATAATTACCTATAGTTAGTTGTCCAGAAGGCTGACAACCGCTTAATACAATTGGTTTACTCATAGTATAAAATAATCTTCTTAAAAGTGAGAAAAAGGCTTAAGCCATATTTACTTTGCTTAATTCTAGACGCATTTGGTCTATAACCTGTTTGTAATCTGGCTGATTAAAGATAGCTGAGCCAGCTACAAAAGTATCGGCTCCTGCTTCAGCAATGCTGCGAATATTATCGACTTTTACGCCACCGTCAATTTGAATTCTAATTTGTTTGCCCGATGCTTGTACCCTCTGCTTAACAGCTCTGATTTTTTCAAGGGTTTGGGGGATAAATTTTTGTCCGCCAAATCCAGGGTTAACAGACATCATAAGAATAAAATCAAGCTTGTCGATGATGTGGTCGAGACAATTTAACGGTGTTGCAGGGTTTAGCACTAGGCCAACTTCGCAGCCATTATCGACTACTAATTGCACACTACGATCTAAATGTTTAGTTGCTTCTGGATGGAAACTGATTCTGTGTGCCCCTGCTGTAGCAAAATCCTCAATCATTTGGTCAACAGGATCAACCATCAAATGTACGTCGATAGGCTTTTTAATCCCGTACTTTACTAAGGATTCACACACCAACGGGCCTACCGTCAAATTAGGTACGTAATGGTTATCCATCACGTCAAAATGAACTAAATCTGCACCTGCCTCTATTACTTGCTCTACTTCACTTCCCAAACAAGCAAAGTTGGCAGACAGAATAGATGGCGCGATTAAAAAAGGACTCATGAATTTCTCCAGATAAATTTGCCGATAGTGTAAAGAAAAATGACTAATGAAAAAAGCGTTAGTCACTTCAAACCCAAGCACCATATTGGTGCTTTAGAACCAAAACGGTGCTTCAAAAGCCCTGAATAGAGGATTTTAGTATAAGCATTGTTTATTCAATATTAAGATTTATTTATAAGAAACAAAGGGTTACGTTATTGTTGTGATTATGTAAATAAGCGGCATTAGAATTGCGTTATCTGTGCCAGCAACAAAACAAAAAAATAATAATAATAATAAAAATAAAACTTAAAACATTGAAAATAATATAAATTTCGGAGAACACATATGAAAACCTTGAAATTGGCAGCATTGGCTGTAGCTGTACTTTCTGCAACCAGTTTTAGTTCCTTAGTTCAAGCTGAAGTATCAGCTAATTTTGGTGCAACAAGCAACTATATTTGGCGTGGTATGAGCCAAAGTTCTAATGATGTATCAGTCTCTGGTGGCATCGATTATTCGAACGAAAGCGGCTTTTACGCGGGAACTTGGGTTGGCTCAATTGACTGGGGTAACGGTGACGGTACTGAAAACGACTTCTATCTAGGTTATGGCGGTGAATCAGGGGACTTTGGATACGATGTTGGTTATATTTATTACATGTATCCAGCAACAGGCTTTGAAGATTCAGATTTTGGTGAAGTCTATTTCAATGGTTCATATAAAGCATTTTCATTTGGTGTTGCTTATACGGTAAACAGTCAATATGACGATGATGCACCTTATGGTACTGGTGATCTGTATTATAGTGTCGGCTATGGTGTTGACCTTCCAAATGAATTTGGCCTTGGTCTAACCTATGGCTACTACGATTTCGATAGCGATGATGAATTATACGGCGACGTTGACTTTGGTCATTTTCAAATAGATTTATCGAAAGGTGATTTTACTTTGAGCCTTTCTAAAGCAGATGATGAATCAGGTGATGACGATACTAAATTCGTTGTTAGCTGGGGTACATCGTTCTAAGTAAATAGTTATTTGAAACGCCTGAAAAGCCAACTGAAAAGTTGGCTTTTTTGCTTGTTAAGCAGAAATATAGTGGTGTTTGATCGCCTATTTGATCGCATAAACCCATCCCAACTACGACAAATGACAGGCTAATAAGATAAAAGATAGTTGTTCATTTTATCAACACACGTATAATAGCCCCAATGGATTTATTCTGAGGTGGTCAAATGAACAGAAAGTTGAAAGTATTTTCTTCACTTGGTGCAGTTATGTTCAGCATGGTTTTTGTCCTGCAAACACAACTTTCTGGTGCTGATGACTTCTGTCAAAACATTGATACCCTTGAATTTAATCCAAACTTGCCCATTACACATCCGATTAATCGATGTGCTTCAGTCAATCACAATAATGTTAGCTGGAAGAATTGGTTTTCTGGACGTTCTGGCTACAAGTTTCACTATCTAGATTTGTTAGAGCTGCTGTTTCGGGCGGCAGATACTAACTCTCCTGTATCTTCGGACGCTCAGTAGTTGTCAGAATCCAAATCAAATAATAGTTTGTGGGGCGTGTTTAAAAGCGTCGCAGCAAGCGTATTTGGAGTGCAATCTCACCAAAATTATGAGCATGATTTTCAACAGAAGTCATTTGTTCCGTTTCTATTGGTTGGTATTGTCTTTGTTATCGCCTTAATACTTGGTTTGGTCGCTGTGGTGAACATTGCATTAAGTTAGTTTTGCAATCTAACGCTAGCTACTTGAACTTATGCGTACAGGGCTAACAATTCGCCCACCTTTACACGTTTATCGCCTTTTTGACTGATAGTGCGGCTTACCATTAAGCTGGTGATATCGGCTTGTGAATATATATCACGGGTAAAGGGAGTATCGTGGTTACTAATCAAAACACTAACGGACTTCTTCGAGGCATTATGTTTTGCTAATTTAGCCAACATCAGTTGTTCATCTAATGAGAATCCATTTTTGGAATATTGAGTGAAGTTAGCGGTTAAACTAATCGGTGCGTAGGGGGGATCACTATAGATAACATTTCCCGCTCTAGCACGGGCAAAACTCTGCTGAAAGGGTTCACAGGTGAAGATTGCTTTTTGAGATTTTTCAGCAAAATAGAATAGCTCTTTTTTGGGGAAGTAGGGTGCTTTGTATCGACCAAATGGCACATTAAATCCACCTGACAGATTATATCGACAGAGCCCGTTATAACCATGTCTATTCAAATACAAGAATAAAATTGATTTAAAAAACAGATCATCGGACTGGTTAAACTCTTTACGCAGTTCGTAAAACCTTTGTTCCTGATTATTCAATGGACTAAAAAGCTTTTCTGCTTCTTGAATGAAATAATCAGCCTGGGTTTTGACAACCGAGTAAAGATTAATGAGGTCTGGATTAATATCATTCAAAATATATTGGGGGTATTCGGTGTTTAAAAAAACCGATCCGGCACCGACAAAAGGTTCGATTAATTTGTTACCTTGAGGCAAGCGTTGGCGAATTTCATCGATCAGCCCATATTTTCCACCTGCCCATTTCAGAAATGCCCGATTTTTGTTTTTATTCATGTCCGCTTTTTGGTGTAACTACAACGAGGTTATTGCTGAGGTACTGCCAATTCTACCTTAATTTGTTTAACTGATTTAGCAAATGGAACTGTTTTATCAATGCTATCGGGTAAGGAAGCCGTATACTGCCGCGCTTGTTGTACATTGGCAAAGGTTTTTTTGAAAATTACCACATGCCAATCACCCCCGAAGCGTTGAGTCGTGTATAGCCAACTTGTATCTTGTAAATCATGCTCTTGCACAAATCGAGTTGCCACATCTAAGTCACTCATTGACGCCAATTGTAAAACAAATAGCTGGTCATTTAACTCTGCTATTGGGTGATCAACCTGTTTATCATCAGAATTAAGGTCTTCGTTAACGGATACTGAGTCTGGTTGATTAGGTTTATCTAGCGGCTTTTCCTGAAGTTCTTTCTGGGTTTGCAATTCTTGTTTTTCAATTTCCTGTTGCCAAGTGGTTACCAGTTCTTGTGATTCGTCTGCAGACAAAATATTGGCTTCTTCTTCCGTTGCTGTGGATTCTATTAATTGGTTTGCTTTTTCCAGGTGTTCTTCAGTCAGATTATTCTGTTCTGCTAAGTCTTCTTCTTGTATTGGAGAAACTTTCGTGGACTCAGTCAGAGCTGCTTTTTCTAGTTCTTCAATTTCCCTGCCAGTCTCATCCATATTGGTGTAATCAGCATTGACAAATTGTTTTATCTCATCAGGATACTGCCAGAATACCAGCATAGAAAAAATGCCTAAAAAAGCGATTCCAGCTAAAATTTTGAACAGCGGTTTATTTATTGTTGAGTCAGTTTCTCCGTCACCATTGTTTTTAAACCGTTGGGCTATTTCCGCGCGTTTTTGATTGATACTTTCACTGTAGCTTTGGGTAAATTGATTTTTGCTGATAACTTCCGAGCTTAGTAAAATGGGCAAGTGTTGATTATCTTTCGCTAAGTTTGATTTAGCCGATTCGGTCCATTCTGGGCTTCCGAACAAGAGTACATTGAGGTGATGGCCCTTTTCTAAATCTTTGTTTTTTAATACTAAGCTCCAGAGCTCATTGAGTAAATTTTTTGAAATATGCTGGGCAGCACAAATACACAATAGAATCGGTCCAGTTTCTTTAGCAAGCTGTTGGATAAGTTGTTTGTCCAGGGGAACATTAGGAGATAGCGGGTGACTCACTAACTGGCGATATATTTCGTTTCTGTAATCCGAATCTCGAAGGGTACTTTGGCCATTGATAAACGCCACTTCGGTATTTTCATGCTGCTTGGCTATAAACTGCTGCAATGAGGATTGTTGTTGCGACAAACTTTCACAGCTTATAAATATGAGCTGCGACGAGTATGAAACTAAATATTCCAGTCGGCTATGCAACTCGTTTATGGCCACAATCCATTCTCTTAGCGATTCAATATATCTTGCAATATATCCTGTTCTACCTCTTTAGTCACAACAGCTTCACCAATGGCAGTCGGAATAATGAACCTAATGGCGCCAGATAACACTTTCTTGTCATGTTGCATATGCTGCATGAAAATATCGTAATTCATGTGTTCAGGCGCTTCCACAGGTAATTCGAATAGCTTTATAAGGGCTATCATGCGATCCAAATCAGATTTTGAAATCCAATTTTTCTTAAAGGCCGCTTTGGCGGCTAATACCATGCCACAGCCAACAGCTTCACCATGTAACCAATTGCCATAACCTTGTTCGGCTTCTATAGCGTGACCAAAGGTGTGTCCAAGGTTTAGTAGGGCCCTAATTCCGTGCTCTTTTTCATCCTTAGATACAATTTCAGCTTTGATTTCGCAACAGCGTTTGACGACAAATTTCAAATGTTCTGGGGAAAGGTCTTTCAACCCTTGAGCGTTTTCTTCTAACCATTGGAAAAACTCAGCATCATAAATGATACCGTATTTGATCACTTCAGCCATACCTGCAGCAAATTCTCGGGCTGGTAAGGTTTTTAAGGTATCAATATCAATTACAACGCATTGGGGCTGATAAAAAGCGCCGATCATATTTTTTCCAAGAGGATGGTTAACGGCTGTTTTACCGCCTACTGATGAATCAACTTGAGAAAGCAAGGTGGTCGGAACTTGAATAAAAGGGATACCCCTTTGGAAACACGCAGCAACAAAGCCGGTTAAATCACCAATGACACCTCCGCCTAGGGCTATTAGTGTGGTATCTCGTGCAGCATGTTGTTCTAGCAGTTGTGTCGTCACTGCATCAAATTGGGTTAGGTTTTTATGTTGTTCGCCATCAGGTAAGCACACAACGCTCACATCCAATCCTTCCAACGCACTCAATAGTGAATTCAGGTAAAGGGGCTTTACGACGTCGTTGGTAACGACTATCACTTTATTGCTTTTAACATGTTCTTCGAACGAACTTTTGGAAGTGAGTAAATCTGAATCTATATTGATTGGGTAACTACGCTCACCCAACTCTACTCTAATTGTTGACATGAGCGTGTACCTCTTGTGCGGAACGACCTGGTTAAAGTCCGATTTTGTTTATGATTTGACTTGCAACAGCCCGTGCGCTCTGATCGTCAGTATCTACGATATAGTCAGCTACTTCCTCATAAAGAGGGTTACGAGAGTCTGCAAGTTCACGCAGAACCATTTCCGGATCATCTTTTTGCAATAAAGGACGACGTTTGTCTCGTTGAGTACGAGCCACTTGCTTGTCTATGGTAGTTTGCAAATAAACCACAATGCCTCGAGCGGACAAACGATTACGAACATTCTTACTGACAATAGAGCCGCCACCGGTTGCTAAAACGATACCTTGTTTATCAGTTAGGTCGTTAATTACGGTTTCTTCTCTAAGCCTAAAACCATCTTCACCTTCTAAATCAAATATCCACGCGATATCCGCGCCAGTACGACGCTCGATTTCCTGATCGGAATCAAAAAACTCTAGATGAAGTTCGTCGGCAAGATGCCTTCCTATCGTGCTTTTGCCAGCCCCCATAGGACCAACAAGAAAAATATTACGCTTTTCTGCCATTTTTGCTTTTATCACAACTTTAGTTAACTGGGGATTTGCAGCCCAATTTGAATTATTCCAACTACGTAAAAGTCCCATTAAATCAGCTAGATAGTTAAATCTAGTCGACTCGATTCGTCTAGGTAATTGGTCTGAACATGACCTCGTCAAAATTTCGAGAGCGCGATTATCTCAGTTATATGCTGAAATTTGCAAGTTTTGTTGCTTTTAATTTGCACCATCATCAAATATAGAGGTGTAAAGATATGTTTTTGGTACCCCATTAACGATGTGTTTAGTTACATTAAAAGGAGTATTCGTCTCAACAAAAGCGCTAGCAAATGTACCATAAAATTGTTGAGTTACTTAATTGTTATGGACACAATTGCGAAGAGTTACATTGTAGCTAAAAGACACAGCAGATCAAGAGTGTGTAAACAAAGGTTCTATTTCATAAAAAAAGGCAATAAAATTGCCCTGGAGTGGTTATTCAAAAATGCGTCTAGGTTATTAGAGTGTATCCACTAGTATTTTAGGGGTAACAAAAATCAGCAGTTCACGTTTTTCATTTACCTTTTGAGTGTTTCTAAAAAGCGTACCCACGACCGGCAAGTCGCCTAAAAGAGGAATTTTAGACACATCATCAGTGGATGTTTGTTGGAATATCCCGCCTAGTACAATGGTTTCGCCATTTTCCACTAATACTTGTGTGCTGATTTCCTGTGTATCGATAGCGACTGCAGGACCTGTCGAGGTGGACACAGTTTCACCGCGAGTGTCTTGGGTCACAACAAGATCTAATATAACCCGATTGTCAGGGGTAATATGGGGAGTCACTTTTAAACTCAATACCGCTTTCTTAAACTCTACGGACGTCGCACCACTAGAGGTAGCTTGTACATACGGAATTTCCGTCCCTTGCTCGATGTAGGCTTCTTGTTGGTTGGCTACTGTGATGCGCGGGCTCGCGATGATTTCACCTTTGTTTTCTGTTTCAAGTGCGCTGAGTTCTAAATCGATAATAGTGCCATCTACCAATCTCGCGATTTGAATACCGATACTTCCCGCTGGGTTCGTTACTGGAAGATTAACATTCAATCTATCTGCTAAATCTGGGAATACCCCTGAGGCAATGTCATTAGCGCCTTCCAGTGATCCTGAAATGCCGCCATCGGAAGTGCTGTCACTTATGCCCCATCTGACTCCAAGTTGCTCATCAACATTGTCGCGAACGGTTACCATTCTGGATTCAATTAAAACTTGCTTAATGGGAATATCCAAGGCTTTTATCAGAGCGCGAGCTTCTTCTACTGACTCCTGAGTATCTCGCAACAACACTGTATTGGTGCGCTCATCAATGGTGACAGAACCCCTTGGACTAAGAATACTCGCGTCGGCAGATTTTAAAATTGCTGCCATCTCTTGGGCTTTAGCGTAGTTAATTGGAATATTGACTGCATTTAGGGGCGCTAAATCGGCCACTTGTTGCTTAGACTGCAATTGTTGTGTTTCTCGAGCAGTCAATTCTTCAGAAGGCGCTATAAGCAGAATATTCCCTTCAAGTCGTTTATCTAAGCCCTTAATTTTTAATATCATTTCAAGGGCTTGGTCCCAAGGAACGCCAGACAAACTAATAGTTACGTTACCACTAACAGTATCTGTAGTAACTAAATTGAAACCATTGACCTGGGCAATAATCTGTAGCACTTGACGAACAGGAACATCTTGAAAGTCTAACGAGATGGGCTCACCAGTATATGCTGAAACTGCTTTATTTGCTTCGGGGGTATCATCTTGCTCAATTTCGATGACTAATTGTTTACCGTTCTTTTTATGACTAAAAATTGATTTGTTAACTAAATTGAACTCGACTTTACTACCTTTGGTTTCTTGAAAGGTTTCTATGCTCGATACTTGGCTGGCAAAGTCTGCAACATCAAGGGTGAAAAGTTGATCTTCAGCGAGTTTTACAGCTGGCAAGGTAAGGGTTATTTTGCTGTTTTTTTGCGATAGCTGCATTTGGAAGTCGCTATTATCGAAATCTAACGAAATACGACTGCCTCCTGTTGAAGTGCGGTTAAAGTTCAAATCTGTCAATTGTGAGCGAAAAGCACTCGCCACTGCCTGTTCGGGATTAACTAATTCTGCTTGAACTTGTTGGGCTTTGGAATTGAACGAAACAGAAGATATTCCGGCAAGCACTAACGCTAGCCAAATCCAAGTGTGATTGGCTTTGTTTAGTTTGTGATTAAAGATATAACGCTCAGACATTGTTATTTTCTCCTGCCTGTGAAGACATGCTTAATGTTGCTTTATTTTTTTGCCAGCATCCGGCACCATCAGGCAGCATTTCTTCAATTGAAATATCACCATTGTTGATAGACGTAATTTTTCCGAAAAACAAACCTATGTAGTCTCCTGTGGTGACCTTATGTAACGAACCATCATTGGCGGTAATTAGTGCCCATTTTCGTCCTTGACTGGTGAACGTTCCAGAAATGGTTAGTGCGTCTAATCCAAACGCCTCCAATGGACCTTTGCTTCTATTGAAGTCTGGTTGCAAACAATTTTCACGTTTTACTTCTACCGTTTGAACCGCTGTGCTTCGAGGTCGTTTAAAAGGGCTACGTAGTCCGCCAGCTTTATATTCAAAAGCGGGTTGGGTTTTGAACTCAGGATAGGGCTCAATACTTATGGAAGTACTTTGTTTAACTTCAACTACGTAGGTGACTAAATCGTCGGTTTTCGCTTCACAGCCCGCTAACGTAATAACGGCCATCATAAAAAATACTATTTTCATTGACCTTGCTCCGAAACTGCTGTGCGATATGTTTTTGCTTGAAGCTGTAAACGTAATTCAGAACCTTGTTGAGTTATATCAAAATTATGCAAAGTTACAATGCGCGGCAAGGCAGCGATATTAGATACAAATTGTCCAAATTCATGATAGTTGCCAGTGACTTCCATTTGAATAGGTAGCTCAGTATAAAATTCTTTTGGAATTTCTTGTTGCCAGTTTATCAGTTTAAAGTTTAAACCTGCGGTTGTACCCACAAAAGTAATATCATCTATCAGACCTGGCGTTTCATTACTGGTTGGCAGTGATTTTAACATTGAGGAGAAATCTGCTTCTATGCGAGCGAGCTGTTCCTCATAAGCTTTTAAATTAACGGCAATTCTATATTTAGCAGCAAAAGTTTGTTTTAACTCCACTTCGTTGCCTTGAACACGTCCTAAAACGGGCAATTTAGAGGATATCAATCCATAGTATCCACCCACTGATACCAATATAGCGACAAATAACGCGACTACTGTTTTCACTTCGAACGGCCAGTTGGCGACCTGTTCGAAATCCAGCTCGTTCATTTCTTTGAGTTTGTTTACATCAAATTTCATTGCTGTTCCTCTGTTGGTGTTGCAGAGAAATCCGGTGCCACTGAGGAGTTTATGGTAAAGGTTAACTTAAATTCACTTACAGCATCTGGCGCGGAGGTATCGGCGACAATAGATGATAATTCACCTTGACCAAATATTTTAGAGTCTTCTATTTTGCGCATAAATGAAGATAAACGGTTGTTAGATTCGCTGACCCCTGATAATTCTATGATATTCCCTTGTCTCGAGAATGAGCGGAAAGAAACACCAGGTGGAACTAAGCGTGCAAGTTCATCGAATATGATTGGAGCAACATTACGGCTGGTCTGCAATTGTTCAATCAAGGCCATTCTTTGTTCAATGGCTTTTTTACTTTCTTTAATATCTTTTATCTTGGCAATCTCGGCATCTAAAACGGCTATTTGACCTTCTAAAAATGCATTTCGCTGATTTTGGCCAGCGATCTTGCTATCGATTAGCATGCCTATTAGGTAAACAATAATCATCACAAAAAGGGCGACGGCAAACAGCAGCGTTAAAAAATCCTTCTTCTGTCTTTTGCGCAGTTCCTCTCGCCATGGTAATAAATTTACATGTGACATGGCTTGAAACTCCTAGATGCTAAACCGGCTGCAATCGCTAATTGTGGAGCTACGTCTTGGAAACCTTGCTGTTCCGCTTTTTCAGAAATTTGCATTGCTTTAAATGGATTGAAAACAGTCACTTCCACTGCTAATTCTGATTCTAAATCAGCGGCTATTTGTTGTATATTTGCGCCACCACCACAGACCATCATGGATTCAGGTCGTTCCGCACCAGTTGAACTAATATACATCTGAACCGCGCGACTGATATGTTGATTTAGGTTAGCTAAAAATATCGGGAATGTATCTTCACGCCAGGTAGCAGGTAACTCACCTTTAACCAATTGTTGCTCGGTTTCTGATTTATCCAGGGTGTGAATAATACTCAAATCTTGAATAAGACTATCCATCCCAAAACTATGCTCTTTGCTATAAACAACTCTGTCATTTTCGACCACGCAAAGTTGTAATTGAGACGCGCCAATATTGAAACATAGCACGGGTTTGTCTGCAGGATAATCGGCAAATTCAATTATTGCATTGCCCAGCGCATAATTTTCGATATCAACAATTTTAGGTATAAACTCGAGCTCCCTTAACAGGGTAATACGGCTATCGACGACATCTTTGTGGGCAGCACTTAACAATACATCCACTTTACCTATATGTGTCTTGCTCTCACCTAGCTCTTCAAAATCTAAATAGACTTCTTCTAATGGATAGGGAATAAGGCTGTCAGATTCGATTTCGATTTGTGTTTCCAGTTCGAAATCTTGTTGGTCGGGATCCATATAAACGATTTTACTTAACACTGAACTGCCTGATATAGCCACCACAACATTTTTGTTTTTGCTTTTCAGAGACAGTTTCACTTTTTTGAGCACGTTACTAATAGCGTCAAAATCTTTTATTTCTCTGTCAGCAAAGGCATTGCCGTTTATTTGCTCACATGCGAAACTCTGTACCTTAGTTTGCTTGCCATCTTGTTCGAACAAAACGGCCTTAACGTACCTGGTACCGATATCGAGACCTATCATTTGAGAGGCTTTTTTCTTGAAAAGTTCTTTCAACACAGTTAGTTCCGAACCATATTAATTGCTTTAGTTTTACCATTATTACTCATTTTTTTGTTTTTAATGGTTCTAATAACGGTACATAGGTATAAAATATAAGTCATTTAGTTAATTTTGCTCTGGTAGTTTAATTTTTGTGAAGTACATCAAACTGTTATTAATAATGAGTATAGCCGCATTTCTGCTTGGTACGATAGCGATTGTAGGTATGTACTTTTATATCAAACCCGATCTTCCAAGTGTTGAAGTGTTAAAAGACGTTCGCTTACAAACACCCATGAAGATTTATACACAAGACGGTAAACTGATTTCTCAGTTTGGTGTCAAGCGTCGCATACCATTAGAGTTAGACGAAGTCCCGCAATCACTCATTAATGCCGTACTTGCAATAGAGGATAGTCGATTCTACGAACACCCTGGTATAGATCCTATCGGCTTAGGGCGAGCTTTTGTGAATTTAGTCTTGACTGGCGAGCGTGGGCAAGGTGGTAGTACCCTTACAATGCAGCTAGCGAGAGGCTTTTTCTTAACCCGTGATAAAACCTACATTCGAAAAATAAAAGAGATCTTTATTGCATGGCATATGGAAGGTTTGCTTAGCAAAGATGAAATATTGGCGCTGTATTTAAATAAAATTGAATTGGGGCATCGCGCTTTCGGGTTTGGTGCAGCCGCCCAAGTTTATTATGGCAAGGCGGTGAATGAGCTGAGTCTAGCTGAAGTGGCGACCATTGCTGGGCTGCCTAAAGCTCCTTCTACATTGAATCCAATTTCCAGTCCAGAAAGGGCTAAAGCGCGCCGCAGAGTTGTATTGTTAAGAATGCTTGATGAGGAGTATATAACTCGTGAGGAGTTTGATCAGGCTAATAACGAACCGGTGATTTCTAAACGTCATGGCGCGGAAATTCAGTTAGATGCGCCTTACTTAGCCGATCTTATCTACAATGAAATGGTTGAGCTGTATGGCAAAGAAGAAGCTGAAACCGGCGGTTATCAAGTATTTGCTACTGCGCCATCGGATTTACAGTTTGCCGCACAAACTGCAGTGATACGTAATTTGCATGATTATGACGAACGCCATGGATATCGTGGTCCCATTCGAGTGTTATGGGGAGAGCAAGAAGAAAATAACCAACAGAATAACAGTGCAGATGAAAATTCTGAACTGATTGAACTGGTAGAACTCGACTCAGCCCCATGGGACGAAACTCAGATGTTAGAGGTTTTGACTGCGTATCCGAAAATTGGAGTTCTTAATCCGGCAGTGGTCACTAAAGTTGATGAAACCAGTTTTGAAGTTTTTAATGGCCAAGGGGAATATCAAACCATCGAATGGCAAGGTATGCATTGGGCAAGGCCTTATATAGATGATAATCGCCAAGGTAAGGATCCTAAAACTGCGAGTGATATTGTTGCCGAAGGTCAATTAATATGGATTAGACAAAACGAAGAAGGTATCTGGAAGTTATCGCAATTGCCTACGGTGAGTGGCGCATTTGTGGCTCTTGACCCTAATAATGGTGCGGTTCAGGCAGTTGTAGGCGGTTATAGTTTTTACCAGAGTCAATTTAATCGCGCGACCCAAGCAAAAAGGCAAGTGGGCTCAAATATTAAACCTTTCATATATTCTGCCGCAATCGAACAAGGCTATACCTTAGCGAGTATCATTAATGACGCCCCCATTAATCAATGGGATGCAAGCACAGGTACTGCATGGCGGCCACAAAACTCACCGGCAGTTTATGATGGACCCATTCGCATGCGTGTTGCTTTAGGAAAATCGAAAAACGTTGTATCTGTTCGTTTGTTACGTGCAATTGGTATCAACGCAGCAGTGGACCATCTTAGTAAATTTGGTTTTGACCGCAGTGAAATCCCTAAAGATGAAACCTTATCTTTGGGCTCAGGCTCGCAAACACCTTTAGAGGTTGCCACTGCCATGTCAGTAATCGCTAACGGTGGCTATTATGTGCGCCCTCATTTCATCCAGCGTATCGAGGATGAATATGGCAAAATTCTATGGCAAGCTAATCCACCACAGGTTTGTGAAGAATGTGAAAGCCTTAATGCCGAGCAAACCCAAGAGGAAAGCTCGTCAGAACTCAATCCAGAAGAGCTGACAGAGCAGCAGATTGAAGCTTTGTTGGCAGCTGAATTAAATGGTTTGTCGGAACCAGAAGCCGGGGCTGAGGAAGAGCCCGAGATAAATATTGCTGAACGAGTGGTGTCGGCCCAAAACACATTTTTAGTCCGAGAAATGATGCGCACCGCTGTGCGTGGCAATGGTCGTTGGAGCAACGATCCTAAGCGCAATACCTATTGGCTGGGCACAGGTTGGCGAGCTAGAAATATTCTCGGCCGCACTGATTTGGCGGGTAAAACCGGTACTACCAATGACTCTCGTGATACTTGGTTCAGTGGCTTTGCGCCTGGACTCGTTGCTACCTCTTGGGTTGGCTTTGATGATATGAGTCGAATGTTGGGGCGCACTTCCCGAAATCAGAATTTGATCAACGAAAACCCTGAGAAGTTTAATTGGATTGGTAACGCTATGATAGGTGCCGAAGATGGTGCTAAAGCAGCTCAACCAGCGTGGATCCGATTTATGGAAAAAGCCCTGGACGGCGTACCACAACAAACTAAACCTATGCCTGAAGATATTATCACCGTAAGAATTGATCGGGAAACAGGCAAGCTCACAACGCGAACCGATTACACTTCAATGTTTGAATACTTTATCCAGGGAACAGAACCAACAACTTCAGTTCAATCAGATAGTATTGTGGATCCCTTTGAAACGAGTCAACAGGACAGTGTCGAACCTGAAGATATTTTTTAACGAGCTAAAGTGCTATCCACCTATATTAACTATAAATAAAATGAGCTCCAAGATTAGCCGGGTAACTTAATCGCTAATTTTGGAGCCTGTGAGCTACTTTGATGGACGTGAACTTTCGTTAAACATTTAGCACTATATTGACGGGCTCATCTGACCAGACAAATTGATACTGAGTTTACCTCAGTATTGGTTAGACTTACGCTCACTAAACAGTTAACCCATAAAATCCTCTTTAGAAATAAGAGAAAAACGGAAAAAGATAACCTCTAATGAGTAATACATCTAAATACTTGTACATTCCCCACTCAGGCCCATCATTATTAGAAACGCCATTATTAAATAAGGGCAGTGCATTTACTGCAAAGGAGCGTGAAAATTTTAATTTAACCGGTCTATTACCACCACGCTATGAGAGCATTGAAGAACAGGTAGAGCGCGCCTATATGCAATATTCCAGTTTTTCTTCTCCTATTAACAAGCATATTTATCTACGAGCGATACAGGACAATAATGAAACCTTATTTTATCGTTTAGTGCAGTCTCACATCGATGAAATGATGCCAATTATTTATACCCCAACGGTAGGGGATGCTTGTGAACAATTTTCTGATATTTATCGTAGTTCACGTGGCTTATTTATTTCCTATTCTGAGCGGACGCAAATTGACGATATCTTGCGCAACGCAACCAAGCGCAAAGTGAAAGTCATAGTGGTAACCGATGGTGAGCGGATTTTAGGGTTGGGTGACCAAGGTATTGGCGGCATGGGAATACCCATTGGTAAGCTTTCATTATATACCGCTTGCGGTGGAATTAGCCCAGCTTATACCTTACCTGTAATGCTGGATGTGGGTACCAACAATGAAAAATTACTTGATGATCCAATGTACATGGGCGCCCGTCACAAACGGATAACTGGCGAAGAGTATAATGACTTTGTGGATATGTTTATTCAAGCAGCCCATAAACGCTGGCCTGAAGTGTTAATTCAGTTTGAAGATTTTGCACAGCCTAATGCTATGCCATTGTTAGAGCGCTATCGTGAGCAGGTATGTTGTTTCAATGATGATATTCAAGGTACAGCAGCTGTCACTCTTGGTTCTATTTTGGCAGCATGCTTGAGCAAAGGAGTTAAGTTAAAAGATCAAAAAGTGGTGTTTGTGGGGTCAGGATCGGCTGGATGTGGGATCGCAGAGATGATTATCAGCCGTATGTGCCATGAGGGTATCAGCGATGCTCAAGCCAGGCAGCAAGTATTCATGATTGACCGTTTTGGGTTATTAACCGATGGTATGCAAGGGTTGCGAGATTTCCAACAGAAATTAGTTCAAAACCCTGAAGTGATTAAAGGCTGGAACACCGAAAATGAGTGGGCAAGCTTATTAGATGTGGTGAACCATGCAAAACCAGATATTTTGATTGGGGTATCCGGTCAGGCTGGTTTATTTACCGAAGACGTCATTCGCGGTATGAAAGCGAATTGTGATTTACCCATTATCTTCCCATTAAGCAATCCCTCTCGTCAGGTTGAAGCCAGACCTGAACAAGTTATTGAATGGACTAACGGGCAGGTAATTATTGCTACGGGAAGTCCTTTTGACCCAGTTGAATATAACGGCAGTATATTCCCCATTGCCCAATGTAATAACAGCTATATTTTCCCAGGAATTGGTTTGGGTGTGTTGGCTACTAAAGCTCGATTGGTCAGTGAGGAGATGCTGATGGCCACTAGTGAAGCCTTAGCGCTGGCTTCTCCTTTAGCTAGCGAAGGTGAGGGGTCGTTATTACCGCCTTTAACTGATATTGCAAGTTTAAGTAAAAAGATTGCATTTGCAGTAGGAAAGGTTGCTCAACAACAAGGTTTGGCACTAGAAACCAGCGACGATGCGCTACGAGCAAGTATTGAAGCTAATTTCTGGAAACCTAAATACCGTCAATACAAACGAGTGAGTATCTAAACTCGTTGTAACTTAATACAATGCCAAAAAAAAACGGCCAACGATTCGCAAAAATAGTTGGCCGTTTTTTTATTCAGAAATAGCTCGATACTGGTTAGTTCCAGAAGTCTATTTATCTAGGGGCATAACAAATACCTTCGAGTTCCTCTGAAAGTTGTATAACAACTTTTTCGATTCAGGCAGGGCATCAATGCTGGACATCACAAAACCTTGCTCTTGAAACCAATGAGCGGTCACAGTTGTCAGCACAAAAATACTCTCTAATCCTTGTTCTTCAGCGTCTTGCTTTATGGCTTCAAGTAAGCGTTCAGCTCGACTTTTACCACGATAGTCACCATGGGTAGCAACACAAGCAAGCTCTCCCGTACCATCTTGGGGGTAAGGGTAAAAAGCAGCACAGGCGATAATCATGCCGTCGCGCTCGATAACAGTAAACTGTTCAATCTCCGCTTCTAAAAGCTCTCGAGAACGTTTAACCAAAATCCCTTTCTCTTCGAGGGGATTGATCAACTGTAGGATCCCTCCCACATCTTCAATTTTCGCTTTGCGAAGTTGCTCGTAATGGCGTTTTGAAACAAGAGAACCAGAACCGTCTCGTGTGAATAACTCTTGCAGTAAAGCCCCATCTTTTTTGAAGCTAACGCAATGGCAGCGGGGAATATCCGCAGCAATGGTTTGATTGATTGCGTCTAAGATGCCTCGTTGATCTTCTCTGGCACCTTCTTCCAGCAAATCAGCCAACTTTGATGAGTCTATGTTGCGGCGCAGTTTTCCGCTTTCATCTAAAATGCCTTGATGCTCAGAAAAAACAATCAACTTGTCGGCGTTTAAGCTTATCGCCGCTTGAGTGGCAACATCTTCATGAGATAAGTTAAACACTTCTCCTGTGGATGAGTATCCCATAGGTGATAACAAGACGATGGAGCCATCTTGAAGGTGATCGTTTATGCCAACTACATCAATACGTCTCACCACGCCCGTGTGCTCAAAATCAACACCGTCTCTAACGCCCATAGGCATGGCGACAACCAAATTACCAGAGCACACACGAATATGCGCGCCGTGCATTGGCGAGTTTGCCAGCCCCATGGTTAACAGAGCCTCAATTTGCGAACGTACTGAGCCTGCAGCGTCTTTTACCGATTCCAAGGTGTCTTTGTCGGTTAAGCGAACATTATTACTAAAGCGTTTTTCAACACCCCGTAAGGCAATACGTTGGTCGATTTGCGGGCGCGCACCGTGTACCAAAACAAGTTTCACACCCAAACTATTAAGTAAGGCTATGTCATTGATAATATTGGGGAAGTTAATGTCTTCAACGGCCTCGCCACCAAACATTAAAACAAACGTTTTGCCCCTATGAGAATTAATATAAGGGGCAGAGTTGCGAAACAACCTAACGCTATCAATGTCTGACATCACCATTATTTCGTTCCTCAGCTCTTTATACTTTTCAGTTCAGCATCAAGGGCTGCAAATACTGGCTGTGCACCTGTGCCACCAAGTATATTGCGCTTATCAACCAAGTACTCTAGCTCTAGTACGGCATACACATCGTCTTCAATTTCAGAACTGAAGTTTTGTAATTCCTCTAGCGTTAAATTTTCAATGGCTTTGTTTTGTTCGATAGCAGCGAGTACGATTTGTCCAGAAATGTCATGTGCAGTTCTAAATGGAATACCTTTGGCAACAAGATAATCGGCCATTTCGGTCGCATTGGCATAACCTTGCTTAGCTGCTTGCGCTGTGCGCTCTGCATCTAATTCAATGGTGTCTACTACTTCGGCAGCTATGCACAAACAAATATGCCATTGATTAACCGCATCAAAGGCACCTTCTTTGTCTTCTTGCATGTCTTTGTTGTACGCAAGCGGAAGGCCTTTCATAGTGACTAATAATGCCTGCAAGCTACCAAATACTCTGCCGCATTTGCCGCGCATTAATTCCAATGCATCAGGGTTTTTCTTTTGTGGCATCAATGATGAGCCAGAAGTGACAGCATCACCTAAGGTGATAAACCCAGCTTCACCAGAATTAAAGAAGATAAGATCTTCTGCCATGCGTGATAAATGCATCATGGATGTACTTGCGCAGAATAAAAGCTCTAGAACATAGTCTCGATCAGATACTGCATCTAAACTATTCACACAAGGAGAGGCAAAGCTAAGTTGCTCTGCAATCTCCTGACGATCAATAGCGTACACAGTGCCTGCTAAAGCACCACTGCCTAATGGACATTGGTTCATTCTTGCCAGCAAATCTTGTAAACGACTAATGTCGCGTTTGAGCATTTCAACATACGCCAAACACCAATGCGGATAACGCACGGGTTGAGCGCGTTGCAAATGGGTATAACCTGGCAAGATAACTTTTCTATTGCGATCGGCTGACAGTACAAGGGCATTTTTAATTGCGATTAGATCATCTTTAAGACTTTCTAAATGCTCTTTACACCAGAGTCTAAAATCCGTCGCCACTTGGTCGTTTCGACTGCGTCCTGTATGCAGTTTTCGGCCTAAGTCACCTAGCTTTTCAATTAACGCTGACTCGATGAAGCTATGAATATCTTCTTCACCACTGGCATCAAAATCCAGTTCATCGGCATCGGCTTTACTCAGCAATTCATTTAATGCAGATTCAAGTTGTTGCTGTTCTTCAGTGGTTAACACGCCAGCTTTCGCTATGGCACGAGACCAAACAATCGAGCCACGAATATCTTGGCTCGCTAATATTCGGTCAAAGGGCAAAGAGTCATTGACCTGTTTGAACATGTTACTGCTGCCCTCTTGGAAGCGGCCTCCCCATAAACCCATGACTAGTTTCCTTTTTTAGCGTCTTGCGCTTTTTTATTCAAGGTTGCGATGCGGCTCGACAAGCTAAACAAACGAATGAATCCTTCGGCATGTTTTTGGTCATAAACATCGTCTTCACCAAAAGTCGCAAAGTCTTCTGAATACAAGCTATTTGGCGAGCGACGTTGGGTCACAGTGGCACGTCCTTTATATAGCTTGATCACAATGTCACCGGTAACTTGCTGTGCAAACACTTCGGCACCTGCTAACAAAGAATCAGATAGGGCTGTAAACCAACGGCCGTCATACATTACGTGGGAGAATTCTAAGCCTAGGTATTCACGATGTTTTAATGCCGCTTTATCTAAAACCATACACTCTAGCGCTTTGTATGCTGCCATCATTACGGTGCCCCCAGGTGTTTCATAACATCCGCGAGACTTCATTCCCACTAACCGGTTTTCAACAATATCAATGCGGCCAACGCCATGTTTAGCTGCAATGTTGTTTAATTCAACGAGTGCTTGATATGGCGATAAGGCAACACCGTTTACTGTGGTGAGTTGTCCTTTATCAAAACTCAAGGCAACACTTTCTGGCTTGTCTGGGGCATCCTCTGGATCCACTGTCATGGTCCAAATGCCTTTGGTTGGTTCACACCAAGGATCCTCTAGTTCACCGCCTTCATGGGAGATGTGCCATGCGTTTGCATCACGGCTGTAAATCTTCGTGGCAGAAGCACTGGTTTTAATATCCCGTTCTGCTAGATAATCTAGTAAATCTTCACGTGAAACCATATCCCACTCACGCCATGGAGCAATGACTTGTAAATCAGGTGCTAGTGCAGCAAATGTACTTTCGAAACGCACTTGGTCGTTACCTTTACCCGTACAACCGTGACAAAGCGCATCTGCCCCTACTTTGCGGGCAATTTCTACTTGAGCTTTAGCAATTACTGGACGCGCCATAGACGTACCTAGTAAGTACTCACCTTCGTATACTGCGCCAGTTTTAATCGTTGGATAAATATAATCTGCAACAAACTCTTCTTTCAAATCAACGATATAACATTCGCTGGCACCGGTTTTGATGGCTTTTTCATGGAGGCCTTCTAATTCTTCATCACCTTGACCTACATCGGCAGCAAAGGCCACTACTTCACAATCATAATTTTCTTTCAACCATGGAATAATGGCAGAGGTATCTAAGCCGCCTGAATAGGCAAGTACAACTTTTTTAACGTCGGGTTTTGACATAACTATTTCCTAAATAAACTTGCGCTGATTGGTAATTTGAGCAAATCAGCTTAAATGGATTAATTTATTAACTAAATTTCAAACAATTCTTTTTATGCACGATTAAAGCGTGCCATTTATGCTGTTAAGCCAACAAGGTTACTAGAATTGCATTTTGACCATGCATTCTATTTTCAGCTTGCTGCATTAATAATGATTTATCGCCATCAATTAGCGCACCGCTAATTTCTAAATCACGATGGGCTGGTTGGCAATGCATTACATACTCAGCACCGGTTAACGCCATCATAGCCTCATCTACTTTATAAGGGTCAAAAATACGTTTAATATCTTCTAAAGGCGTTTCGTCACCCATTGATAACCACGTATCTGCATACAGGACATTTGCCCCTTTAGCAGCGGAGATGTCATCACTTTGGGTGATTTTCGCTCCGGTTTTTTGGGCAATCTTCTGGCTAATTTCAAATATCCTTTGGTCAACTTCGTAACCTTCAGGCGTTACACTCACAATATTGACCCCAAGTATTGCGCCAACAATTAAAAGTGAATGAGTAACATTATTACCATCACCCACATAGGCTAAGGTCAAATTTTCTAACGACCCGTAGGTTTCTTTTAAGGTTAGAAAGTCAGCTACCGCTTGGCAGGGGTGGTACAGGTCACATAATGCGTTGATGACTGGTACTTTAGCCGCCTGGCTAAATTGTACTAAGGTCTCGTGACTATAAACTCTGGCAACAATGGCGTCGGCCCAACAGGCTAAATTTGCTGCCGTGTCTTTGGCGTCCTCTCGTCCAGCTAACTTACCCGCTTGGGAATCAAGATAAACCATGTGACCACCGAGTTTATTGATACCAATATCAAAACTTACTCGGGTGCGCAGAGAAGGTTTCTCAAATAAGGCGGCAATAGATTTACCCGCCAAAACTTGATTGTATTTTTCAGGTGCAGCTTTGATTTCAGACGCAAGGGTTAACAAATTGGTTAATGCCTCTGAGCTCCAATCTTTAAACGTTAGTAGGTCCTGTTTCATTTGTTTTCCTTTAACGATGGGAAAATGGTTGTACCTGCAGAAGCATTGTCTTCAACTTCAGTACCTTGGGTTAATATTTCAAGGTTTTTCCAACTTGCTATAGTCACAGATTGCCCTATTTGGTTCGCTGCATCTAAAGCTGCTTCTACTTTCACTGTCATACCTTCGCGAATAACGCCATCTGATATTAAGGTTTCAATATCGCTAGACGTGAGTTTGTTAATAAGTGATTTATTGTGATCCAGCACACCAGCTACATCTGATAATAAAACCAGTTGTGCATTAAGCAGTTTGGCAATGGCGGTCGCTGCTTGATCGGCGTTGATATTTAGTAATTCACCTTGGTCATCCGCCCCGATAGAACTAACAATGGGCAAAAAACCGGCGGCCAACAACGTGGTTAGTAGTGTTTGGTCAACGGGCTCAGCTGAGCCTACATTTCCTAACTCTTCACTAATCTGATGGCAATGCGTAATGTTACCATCCAATAAACTTAATCCTACAGGGTTAAGTCCACTTTTTTTCGCTAAAGCGCACAAATTTTTGTTTGCAGTACCAGCCAATGCGCCTACCACATAATCAATTTGAGATTTAGGGGTGACTCTCAGACCATTTACTTTCTGACTTGTGAGGGATAAACCTTTAAGCAACTTTTCAACACTGCTCCCGCCACCATGGACAAGTACTACAGGTTGCTGTTCTTGAGCTGCAAATAGTGCGCTAAAAAAGTCATTGGAAATACTGGGATCATCTAAAAATGCCCCACCTACTTTGACAACTTTAACTTTCATTGTCCCACCTCTGCAATTAATCCAGTTGAAGATGCATAACCGAAGCTCAAGTTTGCACATTGAATTGCTTGAGAGGCTGCTCCTTTCAATAAATTGTCGATGGCACTACCAATCACTAAATATCCTGACGTTTCATCCAGCTTCCAATGCAGATCACAGTGCGCTGTGTTTACCACATCGTCCAATTTGGGGAAGTGCGCTAACAATCGGACAATGGATTGATTGTTATACGCTCGATGAAATGCTTCAGAAACTTGTGCGGCGCTAGTACCTGCAACAGTTTTTACTGTAACAGTGGCAAGAATACCGCGTTTAAAGTTACCCAAGTGGGGGGTGAAAATTACCTCGGTACCCAGAGATTGGCTAATTTCTGGCTGGTGGCGATGGCCAAGCACACCATATGCCTGCAAGCTCACCTCACAATAGCTATTACCCAGTGCTGCTTTTCTTCCAGCCCCACTGACACCGGATACCGCATTAATAATGGGGCGGTGATCTTTATCTAATAGATTTTGATTAAACAATGGTTTTAATGCCGTTAATGAAGCCGTAGGATAGCAACCAGGCACGGCAACTAAAGATGCATCAGCAATAGCATCTGCATTCCACTCGGCCAAACCATAAACCGCTTGTTCCAGTAAGTCACTATGTTGATGTTCAAAACCGTAAAAGTCTGAAAATACATCCACATCTTTAATTCTAAAGGCCCCCGATAAATCAAATACCTTGGCTTTTCCTGCTACTAGAGTGGGCATCCAATCGTGGCTAGCTTCGTGAGGCGTGGCTAAAAATATTGCATCTACTGAACCAGCCAATTCACTTAATAGCTGATCATTAATTGGTACCACTTTTTTGTCTACTAACCCGGTTAATGATGGGTGAAGCTGACTCAAAGGTTTATTTGCATCTTGACTGTTTTGGGAAACAAACAATCCTGCTAGTTCAAATTTAGGGTGCAACGTCAATATTCTGGCCACTTCTGCTCCAGTATATCCACTCGCTCCGATTACACATGCTTTCAACATAATGATGATTACCGATAATTTTTAAAAATGTTAACTTAGAATAATAAAAAAAGCGCCCCAATCCTTCAAAAACTTCTTCTATATCAAAGGAGAGGAGCGTGCTACGCAACAAAAATTTAGACTCGTCGAATAGACGTAAACGCGTAGCTAGGCAGGGAGTTATTTGTTGTCATGGTGCTCATTTATTCTCTATTCATCAATTTTCAGGCAATATGCACTGTAATTGACCGCTAAGGTTTAATAATCAGTTTAAAACTGGTTCTTTGTAACATGGACGTAGCATGCCATCAATGTTATAAATATGCAATAAAAGTGAATAATTATATTTAAAGGTTTTTATGCCAAATTTAACTTTCTTAGAAGTTTATGAAAAAATCATTTCCATCCCTACAATAAGCGCAATAGACGAAAAACTGGACATGAGCAATCGTCAGTTAATTGATTACTTAGGGAATCTTTTTTCTGGTTTAGGTTTCAGCATTTCTATTCAACAAGTACCAGAAGCACGAAATAAATTTAACTTGCTTGCTAAACTCGGCACGGGCGAGGGCGGCTTATTATTGGCAGGGCACTCGGACACGGTGCCTTTTGATGAAGGGCGATGGAACAGTGACCCCTTTACTCTGAAGCAAAAAGACAACCTCTTATATGGTTTAGGTACGTGCGATATGAAAGGTTTTTTTGCGTTTATTTTAGAAGCGTTAAAAGATATCCCCCTGAATAAACTGCAAAAACCCCTATATATTTTGGCGACTGCCGACGAAGAAACCTCTATGGCTGGTGCTAGATTTTTCGCACAGCAACAGTTAATCAAACCGGATATGGCAATTATTGGCGAACCCACCGAGCTCAAACCCATAGGTAAACATAAGGGGCATATGGCGCAAAGCCTAAATATTACCGGAAAAGCGGGTCATTCAAGTGACCCAGATAAAGGGGTCAATGCAATTGAAATCATGCAAATGGCAATACAGCAGCTACTGACACTGCGTGATAAATTAGCGAAAAATTATCGTGATGAAAGTTTTAGTGTTCCTCAGGCAACATTGAATTTAGGTCATATTCATGGCGGTGACGGCGAAAATAGAATTTGTGGTCATTGTAAACTGAATTTTGATGTCCGCTGTGTGCCTGGCCTCAGCGATGAAGAAGCGATTGCCTTAATTGATGAAGCACTGTTGCCCGTAAAGCAAGCTTATCCTGATCGCGTGGACATGCAGTTGATGTATCCGACTGCTCCGGCGTTTTCGTGTAAAAACGAGCACGATATTATCGCTTTGGCGGAACGGTTAACGGACTTTAAGGTAACCAATGCCAATTATGCAACCGAAGCCCCTTTTATTAATCAACTGGGCTGCGATACGCTGGTGTTGGGCCCGGGGAGTATCAATCAAGCCCATCAACCGGATGAATTTATTTCGTTAGAATATGTGGATCCCACCGTCACATTGATAAAGAATATGATAAAACACGTCTGCTTTAGCGAATAGGCAACATAAAACTAGGAAATGTAAACTATGACTAAGTTAGCTAAAAAAACCATTGCTTTAGTTGCGCACGATCACATGAAAGCAGAATTGGTGGATTGGAGCCGTTCTCATATTGAACAATTAAAACATTTCAATTTAGTCGCCACGGGCACGACAGGTGGTTTGATAACTGACAGTTTGAATTTACCGGTTCATCGCTTTAAGAGTGGCCCATTAGGTGGAGATCAGCAAATTGGCGCGTTAATCGCAGAACGTAAATTGGATTGCTTAATCTTTTTTTGGGATCCGTTAAACCCAGCACCACATGATCCGGATGTGAAAGCATTGCTTCGATTATGTTCTGTGTGGAATTTACCGGTGGCCTGTAATCGTTGTACTGCGGATTTAATCATTAGTTCGCCGCTGTTTGACAGCGACGAATATATGAGAAAGGTACCTGATTATTGAGCGGGCTATTCCCACTCAATAATCTGTTACTAGCTGAGGTGATAGTTATGCTTCGTCGTCTTGATGACGTCTTTTCTTATCACCTCTGTCACCACCTTTGCGGTGCTCTCTTTTTTCTTCCATTTTCGCCATTTTTGCCTGTTGTTCTTGATTAAGAATATTCCAGATTTGATGGCGAACACTAGACATTTCTGTGGACATTTCCAATTGCACTGCTTGCAGCTTTTGGCTAACCGCTAACCATGCATCTTGATCGAATGACTCACTTCTAACGATTTCTTGAGCCTGCTGGCGATAACCTTTAGCCGTTTCACGCTGTGTGTCCATCGTCGTTTTTTGGGCTTTAAATAAGGCTTTAATTTCGCTGCTTTGCTCTTCAGTTAAATCCAGTCTCTTAAACATCTTCATTGGCGAGCGGCGCTTATCTCCTTTCGCCTTTTTGCCTTTGCGATTTTTACCCTTTTCGTCCATGGCACTTAACTTTTGTTGTTGCTCGGCGGTGAGGGTATTCCAGATTGCATTGCGTTTAGTCGCTGCACCAAGAGCCAGTTGTGCTTTAATTTCCTGCTCAGTTTCTAAAAGACTGACCACGGCTTCTTGATCCCAATCTGTTGATCGAATTAAACTCTTAAGCTGCTCTTTGATATCTTTCAGATCTTGCTTATATATTTTGCCATCTTCTTTGCTTTGTTTCATGATGGTGCGTACATCAAGCTTTTGTTGATCCGTTAGATCTAATTTTTTGAACACTGCTCGCATAGGAGATTCTGGACGCTCATGAGCTTGAACCGCTATTGAAGAAATGGCTGCTGTGGCCGCCATCGCGATTAGCGCTTTAGATAAAAATAATTTCCTTTTCATGTGTATCACCTTTTGGTTATTAGCTTATCGAAATAACGACTTTAACTTTGTCGTTAACTTGATAAACATTATAGTAACGTCAACGCAAAGATGTGTCTGGGCATTGTAAAGCTTGTGTAAATAATGTTCTTCTTGGCTGTCACTTGAATAGCTGGAAGCTTACAATCCATTCCATAATGTGCCAATGACTGCAAGAATATTGAGGTAACATGCAAACTAAATCACTACTTGTTATTGATGATGATAAAGAATTATGCGACTTGTTGATAGAATATTTGTCGCCCCAAGGTTATGAAATAGATCAAGCCAACGATGGTGAGACAGGCTTACAAAAAGCCATAGGTCCAAAACACTACGATTTAATTTTGTTGGACGTTATGCTGCCTAAAATCGATGGTTTTGAAGTGCTCAAGCGATTAAGGACGAGTCATTTAACCCCGGTACTTATGTTAACTGCCAAAGGCGATGATTTTGACAAGATTTTTGGGTTGGAGTTGGGAGCTGATGATTATTTACCTAAACCATTTAATCATCGAGAATTGTCAGCACGTATTAAGGCCATTGTGCGGCGCATGGACTACCTACCTTCTTCAGGCTCCCAACAGCGCCTGCAAATCGGTAGCGTTATCTTGAATCCGAATACTCAAAGCGTTGAGTGCGCAGGGAATAGCTTGGAGTTTACTGCTACCGAATTTTTAATTTTACAGCTACTGATGATAAATGCTGGGCAAATTGTCAGTAAGAACGATATTAGTGAAAAAGTGTTGGGCAGAAAGTTAATGGCTTTTGACCGCAGCATTGATATGCATGTGAGTAACATTAGACGCAAGTTAATGCAGTACATTGACGAAGAAAAGATTAAGACGGTCAGAGGGACTGGTTATTTATTTGTGGTAGAACAATGAGGTTTTTACGCAAACTAAATCCTATTAATAGCCTTTTTGGAAAAACATTTTTATGGTTTTGGTTGGCCGCAATTATGTTGGGTGTTGTAGGTGCTTGGTTGGCCAAACAGACCCACTCCGATTATTCCATTAGACCGCTGAATGACAATAATATTCATCGTATTGAAAAATTAGTTACACGCATCGAACTTGGTGCCGCACGATTTCCTAATGCTGATTTAATTAGGTTGTTGAATCGAACGGGGCAAAGAAACAAAGACGCGCTGCTTTTAGTGGAGCAACAAAGTAAAAGCTTTGTTTACGGTTTTCCAAAGGAGATGATGCCCTTAAAAGAGCCGTTTTTGGAATTGATGAATGAGTCACAACCTTATATGATCCGCACCACTTCGGGAAATTTTTACGGCCCATTTAAGGTCAGAATAAACGAACTAAATTATGTATTGTTCGCGGGTAAGCCTCGTCCCCCTAATCTTATTAGGCAATTGATTCGAACCAATCCTGTAGCACTAACCCTTAGTGTGCTTTTTGTCAGTGGTAGTCTCTGCGCGTTGTTTGTATGGTCGCTACTGAGGCCTATTCGTCAGTTACAGAAAAGTGCAAGGCAAGTGGCAAATGGTGATTTAACTCAGCATTTAGCATTTGCATCTAAAAGAGGGGATGAAATAGGCGAGTTGGGTAAAGACTTTAATTCTATGACTAAGCGCCTTTCCCAATTAATTGGTAGTCAAAAGAGGCTGGTGGCCGATATATCACATGAATTGAGATCGCCATTGGCCAGATTGCAACTCGCCATTGGCATTGCCCAAAATCAACAAGAACCACTTCCAGAGTCCATTGAAAAACAGCTTTTGAGAATTGAAAAAGAAGCCCAGCAAATAGACTCAATGATTGGTCAAGTACTACGTCTGTCTAGGCTAGAAGCCGATGTGGCGGTTGAAGATAGACAATTGGTTAGTTTGGAAAATTGTTTAACCGAGCTTTTTAATGATGCTGCCTTTGAGGCGCAAAATAGTGGCAAGCAGTTAATTTTAGGTGACATCCCTGAACTCACCTTGAATTGCTACCCAAACCTGTTGAAAAGTGCCGTGGGTAACGTGATTAGCAATGGTATAAAATATTCTTCTACTAAAGTTGAAGTGTCAGTTTCCAATCTCACTACTACACTGCAAGTGACAGTAAAAGATGATGGGCAAGGAGTGCCAGAGTCGGATTTGGAAGATATGTTTAAACCGTTTTATCGACTGTCTGCATCTCGAAATAGAGATACTGGTGGAATAGGATTAGGGTTAGCTATTGTTAAACAAGCTGTAAAAGTGCACGGCGGCCAAGTTATTGCTGTTAATTCTCCTGAAGGTGGATTGATGGTTACTATCACAATTCCTATTAAAGAATAATAAAAGACATATAAGGCAAGATTGAGAGTGAATTATACTCCAAGGTTATTACTTGGAATAATGCGGTATCTAGCATCTTGGTGAGTGATTGAATTGTTAGCACAAAACATGGGTGAAGATTTTCAAGTCGCAGAATTTGAATCTTTGATAGAAAAGCGGAACGCACAATTTATTGAACCGTTTTGGCAAAAGCAGGTAACCAGCGATAACATTTTTGGCAAGCAACAAGTACGAATTGCTTATGCCTATGTTATTAACCCAGAACCAGTTGGCAGTATCGCTATTTCTTCGGGCCGAATAGAAAGCTTACTAAAATATAAAGAACTGGTGTTCAACCTCTATCATGCTGGGTTTAGCGTGTTTATTCATGACCATCGTGGTCAAGGGTTGTCAGGACGAATGTTAGAAGATCCTGAAAAGGGGTATGTGGATGACTTTGCTGATTATGTTGCCGATTTTAAACTTTTTTATGATCAGGTAATCGCTCCTAAGAGTAAACAAAAACCAATTTTGCTCAGTCATTCTATGGGTGCTGCAATTGCGAGTTTGTACCTTTTGACCCACCCAGATGACTTCGCAAAATGCATTATGTCAGCACCTATGTTTGGTGTTCGACCCGCCTTACCTAAGTGGTTTAGTTGTTTGCTAATCGAAGGCTATTTGGCCCTCAATCGGTTTTTTGGCAAATCACCTTGGTATTTTATTGGTCAAACTAAATATAAGCCTAAGGCATTTGAGGTGAACGAATTAACGCATTGCCGGCAAAGATACAAAATTTTTCGAGATATTTACGAAGCTAATCCCCAATGCAAGCTAGGTGGGGTAACTACCACTTGGCTCAAACAAGCCGATAAAGCGATGACATATATCCAAAAAAATGCAGCTAAAATTACCACTCCTATTCTATTAATACAGGCTGGCCAAGATAGCGTCGTAAATAATACTAAACAGACTCAAGTAGCGTGGAAAATGTTGAACTGTAAAGTGCTGCATATAGAAAATGCTAAACATGAAATATTTTTGGAAAGTGAAGAGATTCGTGATCAGTCCCTGCGTGCCATTTTAAGGTTTCTTGCATAGACACATGTATCACTCTACCCTATAAAATAATTACGTTGCGGGTTCGTGAACAGATATTATTTGTTACACTTGCAACATTCTTTTTCCGACCTTAGATAACCTATGCTCAGTATTGTTCTTTATCAACCTGAAATCCCACCCAACACAGGGAATATTATTCGTTTATGTGCTAACACTGGTTATGATCTGCATTTGATAGAACCTTTGGGGTTTGATTGGGATGATAAAAAAGTGCGTCGAGCTGGATTAGATTATCATGAATTCGCTCAGGTCAAACGTCATCAGGATCTTGAAACCTATATACAGACAGAAAGCCCTAAAAGAGTGTTCGCTTGCACAACAAAAGGGACGAAAAACTTTGCAGAAGCTGAATTTAAAAAAGGCGATGCTTTGTTGTTTGGCCCAGAGACCCGAGGTTTACCCGATGAGGTGATACAGGGCTTGCCTGCTGAACAACGTCTACGAATCCCGATGTTAGCTAAAAGTCGAAGTATGAATCTATCGAACGCTGTTTCGGTATTTGTGTATGAATCTTGGCGGCAATTAGGCTTTGAAGGGGCGGTTTGAGTAGAGGTTAGAGGGTCCTAACCTTCTACTGTTGGTTCTCGACCGAGCAAAGTAAGGGCAGCATGTTTAGCTGGTTTACCTTGATACAGTACTTGATAAATTTGCTCAGTAATTGGCATTTCCACCGCTAATTTATCTGCTAAGATTTTGACTTCTTCTGCGTTTCGATAACCTTCTACAACTTGACCGATACTATCTATCGCATCTTGTACCGATTTCCCCGTGCCTAAGGCCAATCCGAAACGTCTATTTCGCGATTGATCATCGGTGCAGGTGAGTACAAGGTCGCCTAATCCTGCCATGCCCATAAAGGTTTCAGGTTTGGCTCCCATTTTCAGCCCTAACCGTGTTAGTTCTGCTAGTCCACGAGTTATGAGTGCGGTTCGTGCATTTGCGCCAAACCCTAGGCCATCAGATAAACCTGCGCCAATAGCGATAACATTTTTAACTGCGCCACCTAATTGCACACCAATAAAATCGGGGTTTTTGTATACCCTAAAGCTTTTTGAACAATGGAGTTTTGCACTAAATTCTTCAGCCAATACTTCATCTGTAGAGGACAATGAAATCGCTGTGGGTAACCCTGCCACCATTTCTTTGGCGAATGTTGGCCCTGAGAGCACGGCCAATGGAATCTCATTGCCTAGTACCTCTTCGGCTACTTCTTGAAGGAGACGACCGGTTTTGGGTTCTAATCCTTTTGTTGCCCAAACCAAACGATGTTGCTCTGTCAAAAAAGGTTTGATTGCCTTGAGTGTTTGCGCAAACGCATGGCTAGGAACTACAACTAAAATATCCTGGCTTTTGGAGATAGCCGAGTCAAGTTCTAGGGCGATCTCTAAGGCATCAGGAAATATCGCGTCGGGCAAATACCGTTGGTTGCATCTAGATTGTTGCATTTCTTGCATTTGCGCTGTGTCACGACCCCATAAATAGGTTTTTATACTATTTCGAGCAAGACAAAAAGCAAGAGCGGTGCCGTACGACCCCGCTCCTAATACTGTTACGCTTTGCTTATTTAGCATGGTCATTGATGATTAAGCATCAAGTTTTTGAGCTTGACCTTGCTGTTCTTGGGCACGCTTTTGCATATAGGCTGCAAAGATTGCATCAAAATTAACCGGAGCAAGGTTCAATGGAGGGAAAGTACCTCTATTAACCAAATTAGAAATGGTTTCTCTTGCATAAGGGAACAAGGTGTTCGGGCAGAATGAACCTAACGTATGGGCTTTATTTGCTTCAGGCATTTCGCCAACCATGAAAATACCTGCTTGCTGTACTTCACAAAGGAAAGCCGTTTCTTCTCCTAAAGTGGCAGTAACCGTAACGGATAAAACAACTTCATAAAGATTTGCTTCTAATTCAACTGTTTTAGTATCTAAATCCAGTTTAATTTCAGGTTTCCACTCTTTCTTAAAGATAGCTGGAGAATTTGGTGTTTCAAAAGAAATGTCTTTAGTGAAAACACGTTGAATTGCAAATTGTGCATTTTGTTGTGGGGTTTGCTCACCGGCTTGGTTAGCTTGAATATCATCTGCCATGTTAAGTTTTCCTTAGTTTACTGCGTTACACGCTAAGTAGATTGTCTAGTTTATTTTGTGACTCAAGTGCATACATGTCGTCACAACCACCTATATGCTGGTCATTGATAAAAATTTGTGGAACGGTATAACCGCCGTTCGCGCGGGTAATCATAGTGTCACGAAGATCTGGATTTTGATCAATTCGATACTCATCGAATGCAACGCCTTTTTCTTCCAATAATGCCTTTGCTCGATGGCAGTAAGGGCAATAACCTTTGGTATATAGTTCAACTTTGCTCATTGTTCGCCTTAAATCAGTTTATTTCGCAACTGGCAGATTGGCGCTTTGCCAAGAATTCATTCCACCTTTGAGCACAGAGGTTTGACTAAAGCCAGCTTTCAACATTGCTGATGCTGTCTTTTTAGCGGTCATACCCATGGCACATACTACAATAATGGGTTTGTCTTTATATTTTTCAAGGGCACTGAAGTCAGCCTTGTTAAGTTGCTCTGATTTAAGTTGTTTGGCCCCTAAAATATGACCTTTATTGAACTCGGCAGCAGGGCGAGTATCTAACACTATAGCATCCTGTCGATTCATTAGAATCGTTGCTTCGTGGGTGCTAAGTTCTTTGACTGGAGAAATGACTCCTGCCACATAGCTATAAATAATTAACACTACTAGTGCTACCCACCCAGCAGACAAAAAAGGATGGTTCCCAACAAACTCAATAATTTGATCCATTACTACTTCGGCCCCTTGGCGTAGAAAAAAGAGTGCAAAGTATATAGAAAATCTTTACAGAAACCAGTCCCTGCTTAGTGGAATCTGCAATTCAGCTATAACTTAACTCATAAATACACTTTAAGTGATGATGTTCACAGGATAAACTGTTGCTAATCTATCGCTATCAGTATTTTCAAAATCCATGAAAACGCGATAGATAACGTCATTCTTACTATTTATTTTGTCAAAAATTACACAGGAGCAACTTATGCCCAACGCGAAAAAGACGCTAGCACTGCTTATATTGGATGGATGGGGACATCGCGAAGATACCGATAAAAACGCCATTGCTAACGCCAATACGCCGGTTTTAGATAAGTTGGTGCAGGAGTATCCCAACACATTTATTTCTGGATCTGGCCTAGACGTTGGTTTGCCCCCTGGGCAGATGGGAAACTCCGAAGTCGGGCACGTTAACTTAGGTGCGGGCCGCGTGGTATATCAAGAGTTTACCCGTATTAGTAAAGCCATTGAAGACAATGAATTTGAAAATAATTCGGTTTTGGCTTCTTCGGTTGAGAATGCGGTAAAAAATGACAAAGCGGTACATGTGATGGGGCTACTGTCGCCAGGTGGTGTGCATAGTCATGAAGATCATTTGTTTGCGATGGTGAAAATGGCCGTACACAAAGGCGCGCAAAAAGTGTATTTGCATTGTTTTCTTGATGGCCGTGATACGGCACCGAAAAGTGCAAAAGAATCTTTAGAAAAAGCAGATGAATTATTTAAAACGTTAGGCGTTGGCAAAACTGCAAGCTTAATTGGTCGTTATTACGCCATGGACAGAGATGAGCGTTGGGAACGGGTTCAAGGGGCCTATGATTTAATTTCTCAGGGAAAAAGCGAATACCAGTACGCTTCAGCAATTGAAGCACTTGAAGCGTCCTATGAGCGCGATGAAAAAGATGAATTTGTTAAACCCACAAGTATTGGTGAGCCAGTTAAAGTGGAAGACGGCGATTCTCTTATCTTTATGAATTTTAGGGCAGATAGAGCAAGGGAAATTACCCGTGCATTCGTTGACCCAGAATTTAACGGTTTCGAGCGAGAATATCGTCCGAAAGATTTAAATTTCGTCATGTTAACTCAGTATGCAGATTCCATTGATGCGCCAGCGGCTTATCCGCCAGAACCATTAGTGAATGTGATGGGGGAATGGTTAGCTGACCATCATAAAACGCAGTTGCGTATATCTGAAACCGAAAAATACGCTCATGTTACCTTCTTTTACAGTGGTGGTCGCGAAGCTGAGTATGAGGGTGAAGACCGTATTTTGATTCCTTCGCCGAAAGTGGCAACGTACGATTTGCAGCCAGAAATGAATTCAAAGCTACTAACAGACAAGTTAGTTGAAGCCATTGAATCTGGCAAATACGATGCAATTATTTGCAATTACCCTAACGGTGATATGGTTGGCCACACGGGGGTTTATGAGGCTGCTATAAAAGCGGTTGAAGCCGTTGATGCCTGTATCGGTCGCGTGACAGAAGCCCTTAAAAAGGTAGGAGGCGAGTGTTTGATCACCGCTGACCATGGAAACGCTGAACAAATGGTTAATGCCAAAACTGGCCAGGCCCATACCGCTCATACTAGTGAGTTAGTACCTTTTATTTATGTTGGGCGAGATGCGGATGTTCGCACTGGCGGTACCTTGAGTGATGTTGCACCTACCATGTTGCATTTAATGGGAATGGAGCAGCCTAAAGAAATGACAGGTAAACCTATTATGACTCTTAAAAATTGATGATTCATTTAATAATGTGCTCAGTTTAAGATGATCCTGTTACGATGTTTACGCCAACCATTGTGGGCAGCAATGGTTGGTGTTTCTTTGGTTGTCGCAGTTTGCGTGCCTGTTGCTGCCCAGCAATCTGAAAAGTTAAAAGATATTCAGGCACAAATAAAGCAGAAACAGCAACAAATCGAAAAGCAACTTGCCGAAGCAAAACAATTACAACAACAGTTAAAAGCTGCCGAGTTAAATATTGCTCAAACAGTTAAAAGTATCGAGGCTACCCGCGAGTCGATAGACAGCACCCAGCATCAGCGTAAAGAGTTGGCCGCTCAACAAACGTCATTAAAAACTCAAGTGAAGCAACAGCAACACGCCTTAACAAATCAATTGAAAAGTATGTACATGGTTGGCGAAAATGATTTCGCTAAGATGTTATTTAATCTCGAAGATGCAGCAAAAATGGAGCGATCCTTGAGTTATTATCGATATCTCACTGACGCTAGAAAAAAGCAAATCGATGATTTTCGTAATTTAGTTATTGAATTGCGTGAAATATCACAGCAACTATTAAACAAACAACATCAACTAGAAGAATTAGAAAAAGAACAAACTCAACAACAAACTCAACTTGAGCAACAGCAAGACTTGCGGCAAATTACGTTAGCTAAAATTGAAAAGAAAATTGATTCTGAAGCGGCAAAAATAGAACAATTGCAAATTAACGAGCAAGCGTTGTTGAAAGCCATTGAAGAAGCTGAGCGAAATGCCAAACAAGGTCCCATTGAGTTAACTGGGTTAGCCAGCCTTAAAGGTAAGTTGAACTTGCCCACTCAAGGTAAAATGCGAAATATGTTCGGTCGAATTAGACAGGGGCAAATACGTTGGAAAGGCGTTCTATTTAATGGCAATACTGGTGCACCCGTCAGAGCAGTTCACGCGGGGAGAGTATTATATGCTGATTGGCTCAGAGGTTTTGGCTTAGTGACAGTGCTAAACCATGGGGATGGTTACATGAGCTTGTATGGCCACAATCAAGCGTTATTGAAAAAAGTGGGTGACACTGTACAAAGTGGAGAGACGATTGCGTTGGTCGGTCAAAGCGGTGGTCAAAGTAGCCCTAACTTATACTTTGAGATCCGTCATAAGGGTACCCCCATTAACCCAAGTCAGTGGCTTAAAAAATAACCGCCTTGACAACAAAAATTAAGAATTAGAATAATTGTGCATTATATTCCTAAATCCCTGAGCAAATTGATTACATTAATGCTGTTAAGTCTGGCCATTTCGCCCCTATTTGCAGCGGAAATAGCCCTGATTATCGATGACATGGGGAATACTAAACGCGATGAAGCGGCATTTCTTTTACCCAAAGAAGTGGCATTTTCAATACTGCCGCTCACTCACCTATCTGAAGAGTATTCCCATAAAGCGGCAGTGCAAAAAAGAGATGTGATGCTACATATTCCGATGGAGTCCTTGGCTGGAAAACCCTTAGGGCCAGGCGCTCTCACTGCCAATATGTCAGCTGAATCGATTCGCCTTACTCTTATACAGGCACTGGCCACCGTCCCTGATGCAATTGGTGTCAATAACCATATGGGCAGTAAGCTTACTCAATTAAGTTTACCGATGAATGTCACCATGGAATTTTTAGCTCAGCAGCATTTGTTTTTTGTAGACAGTAGAACAACGCGATACAGTAAAGCGCTTAAAATAGCCCAGCAAAATGGCGTGTTGAGTGCGCGACGAAATGTGTTTTTAGATAACGATAATCACCCTGCAGAAATTGATGTTCAGTTTAAGCGATTAATTCAACTATCCCAAAAAGACGGATATGCTGTTGGCATAGCGCATCCGTATCCACAAACCATCGCTTATTTGCAAAAAAATCTACCAACATTGGTGAAACTAGACGTGCAACTTGTTGCCATCAGCGACCTTTTGCATACCCAGCAGTTGGCCGTAAATCACCATTTAGATATTAAACCTGATCGAGTTTTATCTGAACTTGAATAAACTTTTAGCAGAAAAAAGGAATCATTATGGCTGCTTCTAATCTACTTGCTTTAATTGATGACATTGCCACTATTCTTGATGATGTTGCAGTGCTTTCTAAAGTGGCAGCGAAGAAAACCGCTGGTGTTCTAGGAGATGATCTTGCGTTAAATGCCGAGCAAGTTTCTGGAGTAAAAGCTGAACGAGAGTTACCTGTGGTTTGGGCGGTGGCAAAAGGATCATTTCTCAACAAACTTATTTTAGTGCCTGCTGCGTTAGCTATTAGTGCTTTTTTACCCGTGCTCATAACCGTGCTAATGGTTATCGGTGGTTTATATTTAAGTTTTGAAGGATTTGAAAAGGTATTCCATAAATTCTTTCACTCGAAAGAAGAGTTAGACGCTGAACATGCTGAAAAGATAAAAGCTTTAGCAGATCCTAACGTCGATCTCGTTGCTTTAGAAAAGGATAAAATTAAAGGCGCAATTCGCACCGACTTTATTCTTTCTGCGGAGATAATTGTGATTGTTTTGGGTACCGTTAAAGATGAAATATTCATGACACAATTTGCTGTTGTGTCTGGGTTAGCACTGCTTATTACGGTGGGTGTTTATGGCCTAGTGGCAGGTATTGTAAAACTGGATGACTTAGGTTTGTATTTGCTCAGAAAGTCGTTGAGCGGTCGTTTCGATGGTATTCAACGCACCCTGGGAAGATGGCTATTGATGTTTGCCCCGATGCTAATGAAAACACTGGCCATTGTAGGCACCGCCGCGATGTTTCTAGTGGGGGGAGGGATTTTAGTTCATAGTATTCCGACTATCCATCATGTTGTTCACGACATTGTAGCCTGGCTTGAAACTTTGTTAGGGAGTATTAGCCAAAGCGTCGCTCCAATTTTACTTGAAGGGTTAACCGGAGTCATGGCCGGCGCTGTGGTAATGCTGATTGTAACCTTAGTGACTAAAATTAAAAAGTCATCCTAAATAGACGTGAAAAGCGACGCAATAAATCGTAAAACGGATTGTTAACTTTCTTATCATTTATGTTGATTGAGACTATATTGATTATTAGTGTATCTACGAAAATGAATGCTCCCATGATAAAAATAAGGTGATCTAGTATGGAATTAGGACAATTTTCGGTTAGCTTAACAGTCAAAGATATCGCCAAATCACAGGCTTTTTACGAAATGCTCGGTTTTAAAACACATGAAGAATGTGGCAGCATCGAAGACAAATGGTTAATTTTGCAAAAAGACACAACTGTTATAGGGTTATTCGAAGGAATGTTCGAAGACAATATTCTGACTTTTAACCCAACAGATGCGCGCGCAATAGAAGCCCATATACGTAAAATTGGCTATCAAATTGATTCTGAAACTCAAGGTAATTCTGGGCCAGCGCACTGTATTGTCAAAGACCCAGATGGCAATGTCATCATGTTCGATCAGCACCAATGAGTGCTTGTCAGTTAACTTGCTGGAAGTGTGGAAACCGTCTAGACGATGTTATATTTCCCATGTCTCGACGAGAAGAATGTGCCAACTGCGGAGCAGATCAACACGTGTGTAAAATGTGTAAAGATTACGATGTTCGAAGCGGTTGTAATGAACCTAGGGCGGAACAGGTAAGTGATACTGAAAAGGCTAATTTTTGCGATTATTTTTCGCCATCTGGAAACGTCTTTACAGCCACTCATGACGACAAAGCACAGCAAGCTAAAGCACAATTGGCAGTTCTGTTTGGTGACGAGCCAGCAGTAGACAACGTCCCCAAATCAGCGGCCAATAATGAAGATAAAGCATTAACGCCAGCGCAAATTGCCGAACAAAAATTACGCGATATGTTAGGCGAATAGTGCATTTTCAATCCTAAATCCCAAACCCGTAGTCGGCGGCTTTAGCCCTGAGAGAGGCAAATCCCAAACCTGTAGTCGGTGGCTTTAGCCCTGAGAGAGGGTAACAATAACCAAAACCCCATGGCCTAAAGACCATGCTACAGGTCTGGAATGAATATTTAATACCGAGGCAAATCCCAAACCTGTAGTCGGTGGCTTTAGCCCCGAGAAAGGGTAACAATAACCAAAACCCCATGGCCTAAAGACCATGCTACAGGTCTAGAATGAATATCCAATGCCGAGGCAAATCCCAAACCTGTAGTCGGCGGCTTTAGCCCCGAGAGAGGGTAACAATAACCCATGGAAAATCCCATGAAAACCCCATGGCCTAAAGACCATGCTACAGGTCTGGAATGAATATCCAATATCGAGGCAAATCCCAAACCTGTAGTCGGCGGCTTTAGCCCCGAGAAAGGGATACCAATAACCCATGGAAAATCCCATGGAAACCCCATGGCCTAAAGGCCATGCTACAGGGCTAGAATGAATTTCAATAACCATAAAAAAAACTAATAACGGTTGCATTTCCAAAGAAATGTTATACTATAACGCCCCGGTTTGAAAAGTACGAAGATAAATTTGCGATCTTTATACTTAATTTAAAAACAAACCTGAATTGAATTTCCATAAACACAGAGGATTAATCAGCGACATGGCGGCATCTGAAAATAAATCAGTAATGGATAGAGTGGGGATCTGGACGTCCAGTATCTGTGCTTTGCATTGCCTGCTGTTGCCTATTCTAATACCTCTAGTGCCTTTTATTGGCGCGAGTTTTTTTGCGCAAGATTGGTTTGAGAAAACCATACTTACCTTATCGATGATTATCGGTTTCTGGGCGCTACTTTTTGGATTTTATCGTTACCATAGACAATTGTATCCAATATACAGCTTACTGTTAGGCGGATTGATATATTGGAATAAAGATATGTTTGGCGAGGCGTACGAACCATTTACTATTGGTTTAGGGGCACTGCTTATTGTCGCTGCCCATGTCGCTAATATTCGTCTATGTAAAAGTTGCCACTCTTGTCATGATTGTGAGACTAGTCACTAGCTGAATCAGCAAGAGCTAATCTAGCATTGAGTGGATTGTTGCAAAATACAGCGTCTACTCCCCATTCTTGTAAACGTACTAAATCTTCCGGTTGATCTACGGTGTAAACTCCCATTTTCAGGCCTCTTCGCTTTGCATCGTAAACAAAATTTTTGTCTACAAAGGTCACGTCGGCATTCACAAATTCTGCACCCAAAACCTCAGCAAAACCGGCATAATCTATTGGCTTATTGGCTGTTAACGCACCAATTCTGGCGCTTGGAGCAATGGTTTTGATGGTCTTGAGCAAATGGTGATCAAATGAAGAATATAAAATATTTGAACTGGGAATGGATAAACTGTCGCAGGCATCATGAACGTATTTCAAAAGCAGTGGAACATCCCTAACACCCTTTAATTCAATGTTTATTTGACATGATAAACCAATACACTGTAGCGCTTCCAGAAGAGTAGGAACGGTTTCTCCTTCCCCTGCATCGAGTTTTCTAATTTGTTCGAGGAGTAAAGAATCAATACTACCAATGCCATTGGTAGTGCGATGTAACCAGCGATCATGGATTAATATAAACTCATTTTGATGCTGAAACACATCAAATTCAATCCCATCTGCTTGCTGAGCGATTGCGGTTTTAAGGGCTAATAAAGTGTTTTCTGGTGCTAATGCACTGGCACCACGATGAGCATATATAAACACAATCAATCCATTAATCGCTAGCCTAACAGAATTGGACTATTTGCGATGCAGTTTTTGGGCGTTGACAGTCTCGTATATCGCGGCTGAAATTACCAGTGCACCACCGAGAAAAGTTTGCCAATTAGGTTTTTCATCGAGCACAATAATGGCAAGTATTACCCCATAAAATGGTTGCATACAGGCCACAAGCGCAAAGGTTTTTACGCGCAAATGTTTTAAGCTGGTTGCAATCAGCGCATGGGGTAGGGCAGTTAAAAAGATACCCAACACCACTAACCACATATAGGTTTCATTGCTGGCGGTGAAAAAATCATCGGAAACAAAAAATAGCAAGCTAACTAAAATCACCAATGTTTGATATGCCATAGCATGGGAGCCAGAGTAATGGGAAAAATACTTCCGATGACAAAGGTTTCTAAGTGCGTAAAGCACAGCTGAAAGCATGCCGATCAATATTCCTAGGGTGATGTCATTTTTTAATGAAATTTCAGGAACGATCAGGAAAATACCTATAAATACTACGATTGCGCTGACAACATCCTGCCAAACTAATCGAATTCCCTCAAAGAATGGCTCTAATAAAACGGCGATAACGGGGAAGGTAAAAAGAGCTATCATGCCCACTGACACCGACGAGTATTGCATTGCCGCGAAATAGGTTACCCAATGCGCCGACATTAATATTCCCAGTGCTAATGCTACCCAATAATCTTTAGCATTATTCAGCCGTAAACTGCTACCAGAGAGTTTGACTAATAACCCTAGTACAATACATGCAACCACCGAGCGCCCAAATGTGATATCAGTGGCAGACAACGGAATTATTTTAGACATTAGCGCCGTGGCACCTAACAAAATCACGGTTAGGTGCAAAGACCATAGGCTTCGTTTTACTGGATGCATAAATCTTAGTCTTTCAAAGTGGCGAAAACTTCACCTAGGCGTGTTGTATCTCCGCTAGATTGACCGTTGAAGTCGATCATGTCAGGTTCAAAACAGGCCACAATGGTAGAGCCCAATTTGAATAGCCCCAGCTCTTCACCTTTGGCTAAGGTAATGGTGTTTTCACTATCTTTGGGGTATCGCCAATGTTGAACATTTTGCCCTGGTGGGGGGGTAACTGTGCCCGCCCAAACCGTCTCGATGCTCGCGACAATAGTGGCACCCACAAGCACAATTGCAAACTTACCTTGCTTAGACTCAAATACACAAACCACACGTTCATTACGAGCGAACAACCCGGGCACGTTTTGAGTGGTAAGTGGGTTAACTGAAAACAGCTCGCCCGGTACGTAAATCATGTCGGTCAATACACCGTCCAAGGGCATATGGATTCGATGATAATCTTTTGGCGATAAGTAAATGGTTGCAAACTTGCCGCCTTGAAAAGGGGCTGAAATATCAGGATTACCGCCCAATAGCGCGGTCAAACTGTAGTTATGGCCTTTTGCTTGAAAAATAGTATCAAAATCAATGTCGCCCAGTTGACTGACGGTACCGTCAACGGACATGGCTAACTGTTTTGGATCATCACAAATTGGTCGTAGACCTTCTTTTAATTCCCGGGTGAAGAATTCATTAAAAGTGCGGTAGTGGTCTGGCTCTGGAAATTTAGCCTCGGACATATCAACGTTAAACTGTTTGATAAATAACTTAATCAAAGCAGTCGTTAATCCACCTGCTTCAGCCGCTGCTAACTTACCTACAAGTCTGGAAAGCAAATGTTTAGGTAAGATGTACTGTAACTTTATTTTGAACCAACTGATCAAGACCGGAGCCTCCATAATTTCGACAAAATAATTGTATCGTATATTGCTATTTTAGTCTGATAATGAGTCGGTCTAAGTCATGCCATTTTGATGGGGAGTAGAAAACAGCCCCATTTTTAGGGCTTGGAAGGCAATTGTGGAAACAAATAATTACAGCTAATTAGGGATTGCGCGGTTTGGACGATTCTCTTCCATTGAAGACAAAATTTTATGATAGCTTTCATAACGTTGCATTGATATCTCACCATTTAATGCCGCTTGCTTTATAATGCAACCAGGATCATCTAGATGCTTACAGTCTCGAAATTTGCAGCCGCCAATGTAATCCCTAAATTCAATAAATCCAGATGTGACTTTTTCTACGGGAAGGTGCCAAAGGGCAAACTCCCGTACCCCAGGTGAATCAATTAAGTCACCGCCGCCGGGGAAATGTAACATTTTAGCCGCAGTCGTAGTGTGTTGACCCAAGCCTGAGTTATCTGAAATGTCACCAATGGCCTCATCTGCACCCGGTAGTAATTGATTGACAATACTTGACTTTCCTACACCCGATTGTCCAACGAACACACTAATTTTATCTGCTAAAATATCTTTAAGTTGGTCGATACCTTCGCCGGTTTTGCAACTGGTGAGCAGTACTTGATAGCCAATATCTCTATATATTTGCAGCTCTTTATCAACCCTTTCACGGGCGTCTGCGTCTAGCATCTCAATTTTATTCAAGAGCAAAATTGGCTGAATTTGAACATCTTCAGAGGCAACTAAATAACGATCAATTATATTTAAAGACAAGGCAGGTAAAACTGAACTCACAATGATGATTTGGTCAATGTTAGCAGCAATTGGTTTCACCCCATCATAAAAGTCAGGGCGAGTAAGAACAGAGGTTCGATCGTGGACTAACTCGATAATACCGTTCACCCCTTCACTTGCTTCTTTACCGGGGCGGAATTCAACTTTATCACCGCATACTACGCTACCAGCGGTGCGACGCATGTGGCACTTAGTCACTTCCCCAGACTCATCTTGCACATCAGCATGTTTTCCAAAACGTCCAATAACTGTCCCTTGACGGCTATCAGCTAATTGTTCATCACTGTGAAATGATTCTTTGGTCGAAAGTCTCTTTTGGCGATTGGTAGAGACTTGACGTTTTTGCTTTTTGGTTAATTTTGGTTTTTTTGCCACGTTTACTTTACTTAATTTGGCTCGTTAGACTCATACATGGTAACGTCAGCGCGTAAATTTTGATAATATTTTATTTGGCTTGTGTTATTCATCAGCTAATTTCCTTCACTTAAAGTATGCGAGATTAACAATTTACAGGCCACCAGTAGTCGAAAAAGAGAATGAGTAAACCCATACATAAGGTTTGTATTATGCCAGTAAATAACGAAAATTTGGTTTGGATAGATTTAGAAATGACCGGTCTAGAACCAGAAACCGATGTCATTTTAGAAATCGCCACTATTGTGACGGATAAAAACCTCAATGTGTTGGCAGAAGGGCCGGTTCTGGCTATACATCAATCCGATGAAATTCTCGATAATATGAGTGCTTGGTGTGTTGATGTGCACGGTAAATCAGGGTTAACGGACCGCTGCAAAGCAAGCTCAATAGATGAAAATGAAGCTGTGAAACAGACCATTGCCTTTTTGCAACAATATGTGCCCAGTGGTGTTTCACCTCTATGCGGAAATACGATTGGTCAAGATCGTCGGTTTTTGGTGAAATATATGCCGGACTTGGAAAATTATTTTCACTACCGTAGTATTGATGTGAGTACTCTCAAAGAGCTGATAAAACGCTGGAAACCTGAAGTTTTAGATGGATTGCAAAAAAAAGGTACCCATCAAGCTCTAGACGATATTCGAGAGTCTATTGAAGAATTGGTTTACTACCGCAAACATGTGCTCAATATATAAGCGCTATGTTTATATTTTCGCTAAAAAATTCAATTTAACTAAATTTATTTAAAATAACACTTGATTCGTTAGATTATTTTTGTACAATGCGCTCCCGGTTTAGGATGAACCGAAAGCAAAACGGCAATAAAGGATATGCCAACCACCACCAAAATGCGGGAATAGCTCAGTTGGTAGAGCACGACCTTGCCAAGGTCGGGGTCGCGAGTTCGAGTCTCGTTTCCCGCTCCAAATTCTACACTCTAATAATACTTGATAGTACCTGATGATTTCTCATGGACTAATCCATTGTAATTTTTAAGCCGTTATTTTAATCGCTTTACTGTATTGAGTTTCACAAACTTATATTGGGCAAAAACGTGCGTTACTGCTTAAAAACTTGATACTGACCTAAAAATGCATCACACTTATCTGGTCTAACCAGTCGAACATGTCAAGAGTGACGGCTAAAAACCCGTTACGTTGGTTCGTTGATAAAGTGAAACTATCCGGTATATCCAAAGTTGAAATTTTGCATACTGATGATAAGTCAAAGACGTTTGTGAAATTAAACAGAAGCAAATTTGAGAATTATGTTGGTAGCGTTGTATGGGGGTTAATTTTGTGGTTCACGTCAGATTAATTTTAAAAACGATAGATTCTTTACTTGTTAACAAGATAGAGAAGGTCAAAGCCCATATATCAATAAATTAAATGTTGATATGACTTTCAGATGGTTAGGTTAAGCTCAAATAGCTTGGATTTACGAAGATTAAAATGACACAACAGAAAGTTGTTAGCTTTCTGTTGCCTTACAGAATTTTAAAAAAGACCTGAGACCGAATATGGCCGATAATTATCTACTGAAAATATATAAAAAGTTTTTGAAGTTTCCTTTTGGTAGGAAGCTTTTTAGCTGGTATTCAGCGCGACGTGCGCCTTACTTTTCAACAATATCGCCGCTAGTTACAGAACTTAGACCTGACCGTTGTGAAGTGCTTATCAAGAAGCGAAAAATAACACAAAATCACATTGGCACAGTCCACGTTATAGCGATTTGCAACGGACTTGAAATGGCGATGGGGTTCATGAGTGAAGCATCTATTCCAAAAAATCTACGCTGGATACCAAAGGGTATGGAGGTTAAGTACCCCGCCAAGGCTGACACCGACATCAAGTGTGTAGCAGAGGTTCCAAAAGGTGCCTGGAAACCCGGAGATTTGCCTGTAATAGTAAAGGCTTACGACCAACAAGGTAAAGTTGTTGTTGAAGGTACGATAACTATATGGGTCAGCGAAAAACGATAGAAGAGTTTACGAGGCTTTGTTGTCCCTGACATTATCTAAGCAATACGAAAAACGTTACTTAATTGTCGATGATGTCTTGGGAAGCTTCAACTAAAGAGCGAAGCCATATGTCCCCCACTCAATGCCACGGTTAATTCCTTAGCAGTCAATTTTCAGAATTAGCTGTCTATAGTCACATCGCGATTTTGCTTGGTCTTTGGTGATACTTCGATGATTCAAAACTGGGTAAAGGGAAGTTCGCGAACTATGCTTTCTTATTTAGGTTGTTCAATGGCCTGATTGGTGTAACGGAAGATGCACCGCAAAACTTCGATTGAAATATCTCGTTTAGCGCAACTATTTATTAAAGTCGTGAACTGTTTTGAATTAAATATAGTGTTCAATTGAGGCCCAGCCTCAACAAATAATTGCACTCGTTATTGCACTCATCTCCAACATCATAAAATCCGCAAAAATTAGGCAGTTTGGCCTGATTTATGCTAATTATTTCCCCGCGAAATTGACGCTTTAAGTCAATAATGTCGTGGATTAGCAACAATTTCTCCGGATCATCAAATTGTCATAAAATATTTGTTGACACCACTGCGTTTTGGTTTTATTTATCCCCCTGTATAGACGTACTCAATTGGGGTTTTACATCAACACAAGCACTCAATTGGAATCAGCTTTTTTAAGTTAATTATTTTTGTTTTTTTGGGATGTCCATTATGGCAAATATTACAAGAGATTCTTTAGTAAAGCGCGTATTCACTGATGTGAAAAATTACCCTTATGGTTTTTCACGTTCTGGAGACTTTTCGATTAATGAGAGCAAAGCGTTGAGTCAATATGGTGCTTTATACGCAGCGCTAGTTGATGGTGTTATTTCACCCGAAACACATGAAGATCAACACTTTGTTGAATCGGCATTTGGCAAGGTGGAACCTGAAACTGTATCTGAGCGTGCTTGGTTAAAATATCAAAAACGAATCAATCGACCTAAATTGGGAAGCATCTACGGCAATAAGCCGTCTCACCTTAACGATGATGACGAAGATGCCACAATTAGTGATGATGAAGAGCTTGAAGTGGATCTCGATTCGTAGAAGTGTGTAAAATAAATGTAAAACCATCCTATTTTTGAACGAAATATGCTCATTAATAGGATGTTTATCCTAAAAATGCGGTATATTGGGATATATATCTCACTTTATGCCGTTTTGCTGTTTTATCTTCCTAATCTGTCACGTATAGTCCGTATAAATCTAACAGTCACTTATTAATTACACAGGAGGATGTCTGGTGGAAATGATGTCAGGTGCGGCTATGGTAGTTCGCGCCCTTAAAGATTCTGGAGTTACCCATGTTTTCGGTTACCCTGGTGGTGCCGTTCTCGACATTTATGATGCTTTATATGCACAAGATGATGTCAAACATGTACTCGTCCGCCACGAACAAGCTGCTGCTCATATGGCTGACGGTTATGCTCGCTCTACAGGCAAAACAGGTACAGTCTTAGTAACTTCTGGTCCCGGAGCAACCAATACCATTACAGGTATTGCGACTGCTTATATGGATTCAATTCCAATGGTTGTGTTGTCAGGTCAGGTGCCGTCAATGCACATCGGGGAAGACGCATTCCAAGAGACAGACATGGTGGGCTGTTCTCGCCCAATCGTTAAGCATAGCTTTTTAGTTAAACGCGCAATTGATATTCCTAAGGCTATTGCTAAGGCATACTATATTGCTAACACGGGGCGACCCGGCCCTGTAGTCGTTGATTTACCAAAAGATTTGGTGAATGTACTTGAATCTCATCCCTATGAGTATCCATCAGATGTGACTATGCGCTCTTACAATCCTACGTTGAAAGGCCATAGTAAGCAGATTAGAAAAACTGTTGATACCCTAGTTAATGCGAAAAGACCGGTACTTTATGTGGGGGGCGGTGCAATTACCTCTGAAGCATCAGAGTTGATCACCGAATTGGCAGAAAAGCTCAATGCACCTGTTACCTCTACTTTGATGGGCATAGGAGCGTTCTCAAGCGTTCATGAGCAGTTCGTTGGCATGTTAGGTATGCATGGCACCCTTGAAGCGAATAAAACCATGCACAACGCCGATTGTATCTTTGCCTTAGGGGCAAGGTTTGATGATCGTGTGACCAATAACGTGGAAAAATTCTGTCCCCATGCAACCATTATTCATGTTGATATTGATCCGGCATCTATCTCGAAAACAGTGGCCGTACATATACCCGTTGTTGGTTCAGTGGATAAAGTGGTTGAACAGGTTTTAAGTCAATTGAATAAAAAGGACTTAACGGAGCAAAAACAAAAACTTGCAGATTGGTGGAGCCAAATTAACTCATGGCGCGACCGCAAGTGCTTAAGTTATGAAAAGAGTGCTGATGTGATTAAACCTCAGCAAGTTATCGAAGCTCTATATAAGCATACAAATGGCGATGCATATGTGAGTTCAGATGTGGGTCAACACCAAATGTTTGCCGCTCTTTACTATCCCTTTGCTAAACCTAGAAGATGGATTAACTCTGGTGGCCTAGGCACTATGGGCTTTGGATTACCTGCAGCAATGGGCGTGCAAATGGCCAACCCAGACGCCGTATCAGTAGTGGTCACTGGTGATGGTAGTATTCAAATGAACATTCAAGAGTTATCTACCTGCTTGCAGTACAACTTGCCAGTAAAAATTATCTCTTTGAATAACCGTGCGTTAGGTATGGTTAGACAATGGCAAGATATGATCTATAAAGGTCGTCATTCTCACTCTTATATGGATTCTATGCCTGATTTTGTAAAATTAGCGGAAGCCTATGGTCACGTCGGCATTAAAGTGAATCATCCGTCTGAATTGGATGACGCTATGGCTAAGTGTTTCGCCCTTAAAGACCGCTTAGTGTTTATGGATATTGCCATTGATCAAAATGAACATGTCTATCCCATGCAAATTAAATACGGTGCAATGGATGAAATGAGATTAAGTAAAACGGAGCGTACCTGATGAGAAGAATTATCTCTGTATTGATGGAAAACGAACCAGGTTCATTGTCACGCATTGTTGGTGTGTTTTCACAGCGAGGATATAACGTTGATTCACTGTGTGTAGCACCCACCACTGATTCAAGTCTTTCGCGACTAACCATAGTTACCCATGGTGATGACAAAGTCATTGAACAAATTACGAAACAAGTCAATAAATTAATAGACGTACTGAAAGTGACGGACTTAACAGATGGTACTCATGTTGAACGTGAGTTAATGTTAATTAAAGTGGCTGCGAAAACCGATTTGGTGCGTTCTGAAGTCAATCGAACGGTTGATATTTTTAGAGCGCAAATAGTCGATACTGATGCAAAGAATTACACTATTCAAGTGACAGGAACCAGTGATAAGTTGGATGCATTTGCCCAAGCAATGTGGGCCCAGACGGAAGTCATCGAGTCGTCTAGAACCGGTGTCTGTGGCTTAGCTCGTGGTGAAAAATCACTGAGAGTTTAGGTTTTACAGGTACCAATACAGTGGGGCTATCGCCCCACTGATCAATTAAATTCTTTCCCGGCTTATCAGCCACACATTATTGTCTTAATTTATGCTGCGTATCCCATGGCCTAAAGACCATGCTACAGGGGGGAATCTTGTAGGCGGTGGCTTTAGCCCCGCGAGAAGCCTTTGAATGCCCATGGCCCAACACCCCATGGCCTAAAGACCATGCTACAGGGGGGGGGGGAATCTTGTAGGCGGGTGCTTTAGCCCCGCGAGAAGCCTTTGAATATCCATGGCGAAAAATCCCATGGCCTAAAGACCATGCTACAAACTTGTAGGCGGGCGCTTCAGCCCCGCGAGAAGCCTTTGAATATCCATGGCCTAAAGACCATGCTACACGGAGGTCGGTATGACAACCTCGGATGGACGATAAGGGGCAATTATATTGCGTCGTTTCCAACCAAAATAACCGGTGCGCCGCCGCTTGAAATGCGCACAGCGTCACCTGCTACCTCTTGCATCTCGACACTTCCCATCGTTTGCTGCAACTCCTCTGCGGAAGGAAATGGCATGGAAAACATTTGATAGTATGGTGCTGGGATGTCTGGTGGAGACACAAATTTGGTGACAGTGTAAGGCTTATGCTCCAATGGTATATTCATTTTCTCATGGAGCATCGATAAGTGTGCTAAATAATCGGTATCGAATTGAGCTGCATCGGTAGGTTGAGGATATAGAACAACTAATTTAACTTTAGACATCGTGTATTTCCTTATTACTAATAGTTCTGCTACGACATTGTTAACAGAATTCTAAACCATATGGCTTTAGGCTCTAGCAACCTTAGATATCTTAGGGGCTAAGCCCAAACCGGATTAGGGTTACCTATACTGAATAGCGAGTAACAATTTATCTACCATCACCGCCTGCTATGTTGTTAGCGTTGCGGCAAGTAACCCACAAAACTATTCGATAAAGTAAGTGCCCCAACCGTCATAATGAATGTTGTGTTTGTCGGCAATTTTTAACAGTGTATCCGTATCTTTATTGATTAAATCAATATCTAGCATTCTTTCTACAACGGCATCAAAACAGAATACGGTGCCACCATCGTCTAACATCAACTCTTCAGCATCTCCTACTTCAAAGCCTGCTTTAAACGCATCTACGGCGGCTTTTTCAAGGATGTCAAAATCAGAATGAGCAAAATGATATTCAATTGTATGCGGTGCCTCGGCATTACTTCCGTCTTCAATCAATGCTTCTACGGTTTCTTGATTAAATTCGTACCATTCTTCTTTCTGTTCTGCATTGCTCATTGGCTATCCTTTATGTGTGTTCTAATAAGGTAATCTATTTAACTTCGTCGATTTGTGCAACTTGATTGTCAAGTTCAGCAATTTTGATTTTCATCCTGTTATGGATTTCAGTAGCCCATATCTTGGCATCATGCTGTTTATCCAAGTTTACTGGTTCACTTAAGTCAATTAGCAAAGTGCCATTATTCCACCGATTTAACTTTATTTTTTGATGCAAATTACTGGTACATACCATAACGATGGGTTCGTTAACTGCTTGGGAAATTCTAAATGCTCCAGTTTTAAAACTGAGTAGACCACGCCCTCTGCTGCGTGTACCTTCCGGAAAAAAGAAGACAGATAGCTTTCGTTGATTAATTTTATCTATTGTTTGTTGCAAGGTGTCTTTTGCACGCCCGGTATTTTTACGGTCAATGAGAATATTACCCGATAACCAAAACAGCCAACCAAATACAGGAATAAAAACCAGGCTCTTTTTACCCACGCAGACCACGCCTTTTTGAGCTGAAAGACAGACCGTTATAAGATCATAGCTATTTTGGTGGTTTGCTACAAAAACGAATGGGCCACCGTTTTTAACGCTATCAGGTACATTAACTTTTACCTTTACACCTATCATCGTTGCGATAGCACCATACAGCTTACCAATAATATGTACATTATTACGGTGGAATGGACGTACTATACACATCAAAATCATTGCCAAACTGGCAACAACAAAATAGCACAAAATGAATATTACTCGTCCAATAGCTAACACGTGTACTCTCAAATAAAAAATGGGCGAAGAGTATACAGTGTTTCTGAAAAATACCCAATTTAAAGCTAATTCAGGGCTGCCGTACTCTCAAAATTAACACTTTTTACCCAGTGCTAAATCCAAAAAGTAGTGATATCGTGTTCAGATAGGATACGGATGGTCGATAACTAACAGTTATCATTAAAATTGTGATTTTACCTGAGGGAAATCAAATTGATGCAAACCTTTACGCCTGAAGAGCTCGACAATGATATCTTAAATGACCTACTTGATGAAATTAATGAACTCTATGAAGCCAGTGAGCAAACATTAATTGAATTAGAACTTCGTCCGGAAGATAACGAACTTCAGCGATCGCTATTTCGTTCTGTGCATACAATCAAAGGAGACTTAGGTTTAGTGAGTTTTAAGCCTATGTTGCCCTTATTGCAACATGTCGAAGACTTACTCGATTACTTGCGTAAAAATCAGATTAGATATACCAGTACTATGAGTGATTTGGTGCTTCTGACGATGGACCGCGTGAAAATATTTGTGGAAAGTTGTTTCGAAAACGGCTTTGCTGAATATGATCCAGAATTGTACCGCTTGTTAGTTAACCATGTGGCTAAAATCACCCCTCACAATACGTCTTCCCATGAGCAACTTCTTTCAGAAGCGGTATTGTTACTCAATCCAGAATTAGATCATAGCGTTACTGAGGTCATTCAGGAGGCCGCAGGAGAAACGACGCCATCACGTTCTGTCACTCTTGCCAATACCGGTATTCCCAAGGGGTTAAGTAATGAAAAGCAAATGGATATTTTGTTTTTTAGAGAATTAATGAAACCCATAGAAAGGCGTTCCATGTATTGGCAAGGTCGTGGTGATCGAATAGCCAAACTTGCTTTTTATATCAACAATATTGCCGGTAACCCAATTGAGGAAGATCAACTTGCTGTCGCGTGTTATGTACACGATTTTGGCATGGCTTTTATGCCACTGAGTATTTTACACAAAGAAGGTAAGTTGACGGATAACGAGTTTAATCTGGTGCGCTCTCATGTTTATAAAAGTTCCAGGCTTTTGGAACACCTAGATCAATGGAATAGTGCTCGAAAAATGGTAATGCAACATCATGAGCGAATTGATGGGAGTGGGTACCCGTTGGGTATAAAAGATCAAGATATCTGTGATGGAGCAAGGTTGTTAGCGATTTTAGATAGTTTTGATGCGATAACTCATAGTCGTGCTTATACAGGTCACAATCAGCAGCCTAAGAAAAGAGCTGTGGTCGAAATTAATAGAGCCGCAGAAGGTCAATATTGTAAAACTTGGCTTGGGCACTTTAATCGCGGGATGTCAGCGTTACTGACAAAAGGGTAAGATCTTATGAACATCATGGAGAAGATTTAGCAAGCTGGATTATTGATTTCCAGCTTGCCTACTTACCGACACTATTCAGCCTGTGCAGTAATGAATGAACCTACTTGCGTTGCATTGCGCTTTGCAGAAAATTCAATCAAAGATTGGCCAGAACAAGTAACGTTGTTGTCTGCTAAAATACGCTTAAGAACACGCTTTCTAGAAGAACCTAGCTCGCCAACAAAACGGTTTAAAGATACTTTAAACAACTCAACGTCGTTATTCACTACCGCTTTACAAAATGATGCATATTCCAAATCACCAACAAATTTAACGCTTTCAGTAGAAGTACCTGAAGCAGAAGCAGTGAACGGAACAGATAATGCAACCAAAGTTGCTAATACTAACTTTTTCATAATGGACACCTTTTAAATAATTAAACACCAAATTTCGAATCACTGATTACCTAACCAGTGATACTAATTGTAATTAAATTTCAGTTTAATGTTGTTTTTATACTGTATAGGTTTATTTAAAATTGTGTTACACGCTTCCCAAAATAGTCACATTTGCCATTAGGTTATTGTTTTTATTGGCTAAAATGTTTTTTGCATATATCTTTACAATATATGTTTTAGTGTTTTTATATGAAAGTTGCATTGTAATTAAATTACACGTTCCTCTGTACCCCCCGTTTTATAGGGACTTGTTAAAAGAATGCGCGTTTTTTTACATAAAAGTCAGGTTTTTAGGGGGGCATTGGCTTTAAAAAGTGGCTCAGAATGGGGGTCTTCTACTCGTTATTTGGTATTGGACTTCCCTACCATTGCAAAATCCTCCTTTTTTCATTTCACTTACCTATATTAAGAATGAGGCTAACTAAAATGGGGTTAATACAATTGGGACCGGAAATTATTGCCGTTAACCATCTATAGTTAAGTATTCCTTCAGCTTTTATTCATCTTAATGACGTCACAATGGTGCTCAAATTAACAGGAAGGTTTTTTGGAGTCATTATGCGCCGATTTGTAATCACTAGTTTTTGTTCACTCGCTTTTTCATTTGCTTCTTTTTCTGCGTTGAGTGAGCAGGGGGAAGAAGTGGAAGCCATTAGTGTGACCTCTACCGAGTCTCAATATGGCTCGGTACTTGGAGAGGTAACCAAAACAGGTATACCAGGGAGTGTGAAAAAACAATCTATGGAGTCTGTCTCTGTAGATAAGTCAGAAGCGCACAAATTACGGCAAGCCGCTTCACCTTTAACTAGGCCGTTGGATAGAGATCTGCGCATAGTCGAGGATGATCCTGACTTCTGGATATATGATGCAACTGTTTGGTTAGATATAGATGAAGACTCAGACGGCTATTATTCTGGATTCACCCTTGAGTTCGATGCTGACACTATTTATACCGAAGCGGAGGTTTATGCTCGATTATATTTGGCAAGGGGTGATGTATTTGAAGAGTATCACACCACCTCACTATTTTATATTAATGGTGATTCAAGTGGTGATAGTTACGTGATAGAAAGTGATCTGCAAACGGGTTTCCCTCCTGGTGATTATGAGCTACTAATTGAGCTTTATGATAGTTATGATAACCGTTTAGTCGCGATCTCGGACGGGTACAGTGATGCTGACTTAAGTTTACTGACGTTAGAAAGTCGCAGTTACGAAGAGCCGCGAGTCATTATTGTGAATGAACATGGCGGAAGTTTTGGATTTCTTACCTTGTTGTTACTACCAATCCTAGTGGGAAGAGTATTTTTCATAAGACGTTAGGTTTGGTGAGGTAAGATTTTCGAGGGAAGCTTAGCTTCCCTTTTTTATGTGTATAAATTGGGCAAAGAAATTTAAATTAGGATCTTGAAGTTTTCAAATCAAACAATATCTTCCTTGATATGCCAATTTAGGCTGACTTAGGCTAGCATGCTCGCCATCGTTTTTAATGTTGTATTAACTCATCCTAGTGTATTTAGCGGAGATTAAGTTTGAATAAAAGTATTGCCACAAATGGTTTGGCCGCCTTGTTAGTGTTGGTTGGTTTCGGTTTAGACAATAGCATAGTGAAAACTGTGGGATTGTTTGCTTTGTCAGGGGCGCTAACCAACTGGCTTGCCGTTCATATGTTATTTGAAAAGGTGCCAGGGTTATATGGTTCTGGCGTTATTCCTGAACACTTCGAAGATTTTAAGTTAGGTATTCGAAATTTGATTATGGAGCAGTTTTTCAATAGCGAAAATATTCAACGATTCTTGACGGACAATAAACCTTCTTTAGCTATACATGTGGGGGCGCTGCTTAAAAAAGTCGATTTAAACCCCACGTTTGATTCTTTGGTTGCGGTGATTAAAGAATCGTCATTTGGTCAGATGCTTGGCATGTTTGGAGGTGAAGAAGCCTTAGCACCTCTTAAACAACCTTTTGTTACTAAAATGGAAATGTCACTTGAAGGCATTGTTCAAGATCCCGCATTTATGGCTGCTCTTGAAGAACAACTCTCTGCATCCAATTCCAATGACGACCTGATAAAAAATATTAATAAAATTGTTGAGCAGCGTTTAAATGAACTTACGCCAACGATGGTAAAAGTATTGGTGCAACAAATGATTAAACAGCATCTTGCCTGGTTAGTGGTATGGGGAGGCGTATTTGGTGGTTTAATTGGTTTATTCGCGGCCATGTTTGTTTAGGGAGTCAGATAATGTAAATGGTGACTACTCACTATAGGTTGATCCAAACCAGTTTCATCTTATATATTGATAGCTAGCCCGCTAACTAACAGACACTATATATCCCTAAAAAGAAAATGCCAGTCAGTTATTAACTGTCTGGCATTAGACTACAGATAGAGTTTTTATTTAGAAAAAGACTAAACTCAAAGTGCTTGAATAGTTTCTCGCTGTTCGTTGAGTTTATTGATTTGCATCTGGAAGTCTTCCAATTTCGCCTTTTCTTTATTAATTACCGCTTCAGGGGCATTACTCACAAATTTTTCATTATTAAGCTTGCCTTGGGTGCGCGCAAAGTCTTTTTCGATTTTATCTAAAGCTTTTGCTATTCGTGATAGCTCGGCGTCTTTATCGATGAGACCTGCCATGGGAATAAGAATTTCCATTTCACCCACAAGGGCGGTCGCAGAAGCTGGACCTTTGTCACCCTCTTCTAACTGTGTAATGCTGTCAAGTTTGGCCATTTTAGCTAAGAAACTTTGACTCAAGTCTAAGCGAGATTGATCGTTATCACTGACATTTTTTAACAGCACGTTCAACGGCTTATTGGGAGAGATATCCATTTCACCACGGATGTTACGGATACCCACAATAAAGCTTTTCACCCACTCTATATCAGCCAGTACAGCTTCATTTTGACGAGTCTCATCTAATTCTGGAAATGGTCTTTCCATAATGCTATCGCCTTCAAGGCCGCACAATGGCGCGACTCTTAACCAAATTTCATCTGTTATAAATGGCATAATAGGGTGCATTAAACGCAATAGACTTTCGAGCACATTGATTAGGGTATGTCGGGTACCACGTTTTTGCGCATCGGTGCTGGTTTCAGCATTAAGAACGGGTTTAGACAGCTCCAAGTACCAATCACAAAATTGATTCCAGGTGAACTCGTACACAGCCTGAGCGGCAATATCAAATCGATAATCTTTAATCGCAGATTCAAACTCACTCAGGGTTTGCTGGAAGCGAGCCCAAATCCATTTGTCGGCAAGACTTAATTCCAGTTCGCCGCCATTGATACCGGTATCTTGCTCTTCGGTGTTCATCAACACAAAACGAGAAGCGTTCCACAACTTGTTGCAGAAGTTGCGGTATCCTTCGACCCTGCCCATATCAAAGTTAATATCTCTGCTGGTGGACGCCATCGCTGCAAAAGTGAAACGTAATGCATCCGTACCATAGGCATTGATCCCCTCGGGGAACTGTTTAGTGGTGCGCTTAGTTATGGCTTTGGCTTTTTGCGGCTGCATCATGCCTGCAGTGCGTTTTTCTAACAATGCATCCAAAGTAATCCCATCAATCAAATCGATTGGGTCAAGTACGTTGCCTTTGGATTTAGACATTTTATCCCCTTGCTCATCGCGAATAAGCCCGGTGATATAGATTTCTTTAAAGGGAATTTTACCTGTGAATTTTTTCGTCATCATAATCATTCTGGCAACCCAGAAGAATATAATGTCGAACCCGGTTACCAATACTGAACTTGGCACAAAGGTTTCTAATTCTGGTGTTTCTTTTGGCCAACCCATAGTGGCAAATGGCCAAAGGGCAGATGAAAACCAAGTATCCAATACGTCTTCGTCTTGACGTAAGTTAACATCAGAACCGATGTTATGTTTTTCTCGAACTTCAGCTTCGTTACGACCTACGTAAATTCCGCCTTTGTCGTCATACCATGCTGGAATTCTATGTCCCCACCAAAGCTGGCGTGAGATACACCAATCTTGGATGTTATACATCCATTGGTAATAGGTTTTGTTCCAATTCTCTGGAACAAATTTAATTTCGCCACTTTCCACCGCTTCAATGGCGGGTTTAGCAAGGGATTCAACGGCAACGTACCATTGGTCGGTTAAGTAAGGTTCAATTACCGCACCGGTACGATCGCCTCTGGGTACTTTAAGTTTGTGATTTTCTACTTTAACTAATTGAGCTGAGGCTTCTAAGTCGGCAACAATTTGTTTGCGCGCTTCAAAACGATCCAAGCCTTGATATTGCTCAGGCGCTAATTCATTGACTTTTGCGTCAGCAGTGAAAATGTTTATCATTTCAAGATCATGACGTTTACCCATTTCATAATCGTTGAAATCGTGGGCTGGAGTAATTTTGACACATCCAGTACCAAACTCAGGATCTACGTAATCGTCACTGATGACAGGAATTTCGCGTCCAGTTAAGGGTAATGTGATACTTTTACCAATAAAGCTTTGATAACGTTCGTCATCTGGGTGGACTGCAACGGCAGTGTCACCAAGCATAGTTTCAGGCCGGGTTGTTGCCACTATGAGTTCGCCACTACCATCTGTAAGTGGGTAACGCATATGCCACATAAAGCCATCTTCTTCTTCGTTTAGCACCTCAAGATCAGATACGGCAGTGTGCAATACCGGATCCCAGTTAACTAAACGTTTGCCACGATAAATAAGACCTTCTTCATGCAATTTAACGAATACCTCTTGCACGGCTTCAGATAGGTCTGGGTTCATGGTAAAGGCTTCTCTTTCCCAATCAGGAGAAGTGCCTAAACGACGCATTTGTTGTGTAATGTTGCCGCCAGATTCTTCTTTCCAATCCCAGATTTTATCGACGAAAGCTTCGCGGCCTAAATCGTGGCGAGTTTTACCTTGGGCATTTAATTGACGCTCTACAACCATTTGCGTTGCAATACCGGCGTGGTCAGTTCCGCACTGCCAAAGGGTGTTGTCGCCTTTCATGCGGTGATAACGAATTAATGAATCCATTATTGTATGTTGAAAAGCATGCCCCATGTGTAGGTTACCTGTGACATTGGGGGGCGGTAACAAAATGCAGTAAGGATCCCCTTTTCCGCTGGCTTTAAAGTAGCCTTTTTGTTCCCAGAGTTGGTAACGGGCTTGTTCGATATTTTGTGGACTAAAAGTCTTATCCATGTTGATTCTCATTAATGCTACTCGCGGGCAGGTTGTGCATATTAAAACCTGCCGCGCGGTATTGTTTATATCTTTCTCGAGCCTGCTGTTTAGCGGTTTCTTCTGTCGGAACAAAATCGAAAATTTGTTTACAGCCTTGGGTATTGCTTGGCACTTTGTTTCCAAGGTTGATTACCACAGGCCTGTTGACGGTATTATCCACTTGCCAGCATATTTCCACAGGCGCGCCGCCATTAGGTCCTTCGCCACTTAAATTATGAGGAACGAAAGCGTCCAGAGGCTGTTGCCAAAGCAACTCGTCAAACGCCTCTGCCGCTTTTTTATCCTCGCAGATAACTAAGCAGCGGCGTTTATTGCGATAGCTTTTAGTGGCTAACTCGCAAGCGGTTAACCAGTGTGCAGGATGCTCTTCATCAGCTTTTTCTAGCATGTAAAAAGTAACATCAGTCATTACTCTTCAGTTTCCAATCCTGCGCGGTTCATTAGAAATTGGGTCATCATAGGGACAGGTCTACCCGTTGCACCTTTGTTTTTGCCGCTGCGCCAAGCCGTACCAGCAATATCCATGTGTGCCCAATTATATTTCTTGGTAAAACGAGACAAGAAGCAGGCCGCAGTAATGGTGCCTGCTGCACGCCCACCTAAGTTGGTCATATCTGCAAAAGGGCTGTCTAGCTGTGATTGATACTCATCCCAAAGTGGCAAACGCCATGCTTTGTCACCACTTTGCTCTGAGGCATTAATTAATTCGTGAGCTAGGGGATTGTGATTACTCAACACTGCAGATGCATGGGCGCCTAATGCGACTATACATGCACCTGTTAAGGTAGCCATATCAACCACTAACTCGGGATCAAATCTTTCTACATAGGTTAATGCATCGCATAACACTAAACGACCTTCTGCGTCTGTGTTAAGTACCTCTACCGTTTGACCTGACATGGTAGTTAGAATATCACCAGGACGATAGGCGTTGGCATCTGGCATGTTTTCACAGCCTGCCAATACACCAATGACATTCAATGGGATATTCAATGCTGCAATGGCATGCATAGTACCTAAAACACCGGCAGCGCCCCCCATGTCATATTTCATTTCGTCCATGCCTTCGCCTGGCTTAATGGAAATACCACCTGAATCAAAAGTTAGCCCTTTACCCACTAAAACAACGGGGGCTTGATCTTTAGGTCCACCATTATGATGAATAATAGTCATGATGGATTCGTTTACTGAACCGCGGCCCACAGCAAGGTAGGAGTTCATTTCTAACTCTGCCATTTGCGCTTCATTAACCGATTCAATGGTTAGGCTGTCAAATTCGTTTTCTAATATTTTTGCCTGCTCTAAAAGGTAAGCAGGGTTACAAATATTCGGCGGCATATTAGCAACATCTCGGGTGGTTTTCATACCTGCCGATATAGCTAAACCATGCTCAACTGCACGTTCGCCTACGGGTAATTCGCGCCTAGTGGGCACGTTGAAAACCATTTTACGTAGAGGACGGCGAGGTTCACCTTTCTTGGTTTTTAGTTGCAAGAAGGTATAAAGAGAGTCTTGGGTGGTTTCGACTGCTTGTCGAACTTTCCAATAAACGTCGCGCCCTTTTACATGGAGTTCACTTAAGAAACAAACCGCCTCCATAGAACCGGTTTCGTTCAATGTTTTAATAGTTTTATCAATAATTTGCTTATACTGACGCTCGTCTAATTCACGTTCTTTACCGCAACCAACTAATAAAACACGCTCACTTAGAATATTGGGTACATGATGCAGAAGTAGCATTTGTCCAGCTTTACCTTCTAAATCACCCCGGCGTAACAGGTTACTAATATAACCTTCACTAATTTCGTCTAATTGTTCTGCTACTGAGGTTAAACGTCGAGGTTCAAATACACCGACGACTATACAAGCGCTGCGTTGCTTTTCAGGGCTACCGCTTTTTACGCTAAATTCCATCCTAATTCCTCATTATAATAGAAGTAACTGATACGCCGCTATTCAAACAGCTAACGGCTATCAGTTAGCATTATATTTTCAAGATTGACTGCCTTTTTACTAATACCTGGCAGAGTCGAAGAAATTCAAGTCCAAGAGTGGCTTTATTTAAAGTCATTCATACATTAAACTTGTCAAAACACTAAGTTTACTTAAAAATTCGCATCATGCCACTAAAAAAGCGACTTTTACCTTGGACAAAAAGTGCTGATATTCCGCTATTTACTTAAAGAAACCGTAAAGTCACAACTGGCTGTGTTTCTTGTTATTATGGCCATTTTCCTGACACGTAATTTCGTGCAGGTGTTGGCAGACGCCTCAGACGGCGAAATTCCCGCTAGTTTAGTACTGGGCTTTTTGGCCCTGAGTACCCCTTATTTAGCGTCTTTGATTCTTCCTTTAAGCTTGTTTTTAGGGGTGATGTTAGCCCATGGCCGCATGTATGTAGACAGCGAAATGTCTGTGATGCGTGCTTGTGGTATCAGCGAATGGTATATCACCCGAGTGATGCTGGTGTTGTCGGTATTTATGATGGTGGTTACTGCCACCTTGACCTTATGGTTAGCGCCATTGTCCGTTGAAAGCGAATATCAGTTGCAAGAAAAAGCGGGCGCTGAAAGTGGTTTGACGGCGTTAATAGCGGGTCGCTTTCAAGAAACAGCCAATCGCAAAGCGGTCATATTTGTACACAATATTGATTCAGATAATGCAACCTTGAACAAGGTATTTCTGGCCCAGCATGATAAACGGGATGAACAAGGGGTTCATATTGTCTATTCACAGAAAGGACAGGTAAGTTTGGATGCAGAGGGATCTCAGCAATTAATTTTGCAGCAAGGAGTTCAATATGAAGGTAATCGAGGGCAGATGGATTACCGTGTGGTTGAATTCGATCAGTATCAAATTGAAATTTCAGAACGTGAGGCCGAACAAAAACGTCGCAAAATGACGGCGATTCCAACCATGGATCTTTTGGATGATGACAGTATCGAGGCCATTGCGGAATTACAGTGGCGGATTGCAATTCCCCTGTCACTTCCGTTCCTCATTCTAATTGCAGTTCCCTTAAGTTCAGTTGATCCAAGACAAGGACGCTTTGGTAAAATGTTTCCAGCATTATTACTCTATCTAGGCTACTTTATGTTGTTGATGGCCGGTCGAAAAGTGTTAGAAGATGGTAAAATTCCGCCGGCATATGGATTGTGGTGGGTGCATGCTGTGGTGTTGCTGATTGGCGTAACTTTAGTGATAAAAGGGCGTCCCATCGGAGTGCGGTTAAGAGCCGCAATGGGAAGAGGCTAGTTATGGTACGTATTCTCGATATTTATATTGCTAGAACCTTGTTAGGGACGACTGCCATAAGCTTATCTGTGCTTGTAGGGTTAAGTGCGTTAATTAAATTCGTAGAGCAAGTGAAAAGTGTTGGTCGTGGCAGCTACGATATGACCGCTGCGGGCATTTATGTGTTACTCAGTCTTCCCCGTGAGTTAGAGCAATTTTTTCCCATGGCTACCTTGCTAGGTGGTCTGATTGGTTTGGGCATTCTAGCCAGTAATTCCGAATTAGTCATAATGCAGTCGGCAGGACTTTCACGTTGGAACATTACCGTTTCGGCAATGAAAACTGCGGTCATCATGGTCGTGTTTGTTATGGCTATTGGTGAGTGGGTAGCGCCTGTTACCGAGGCTAAGGCTAAAGAAATTCGAACTGAAGCCATTTATGGAGGCAGTTTATATTCATCTGACAGCCTAGTATGGGCTAAAGATGGGGACAACTTTGTCAGTATTGGTGAAGTAGTAGACAGTAATAACCTCATTGATATTAATGTTTATGAGTTTGATGCTGATTTGAATCTTCGTCAAATTACCAGTGCAGAAAATGCCCAGTTTGTAAACGATGTCTGGCGATTGACGAACGTGGATTATACTTTTATTGGCGATAAAAAAATTCGCGGACAAAAGGTCGAAGAGGGAAGTTGGCAGTCTACGCTGACACCGGATAAATTAAGTGTCGTAAGTGTTAAGCCGGAAGCCTTATCGATTCAAGGGTTAAGAGGGTACGTTCAATATTTACAAAATAATAGTCAGGATTCTGGGCGTTATAGTTTGGCGTTGTGGCGTAAAATTTTGCAACCTGTCTCTATTGGTGTGATGTTGCTGCTCGCACTCTCTTTTGTGTTTGGTCCGTTGCGTAGTGTGACAATGGGTGCAAGGGTTATCATGGGGGTATTAGCGGGTTTTGCGTTTTTTATTAGCAACGAAACCTTTGGCACCTTTAGTTTGGTTTTTCAACTTCCACCATTCCTCGGTGCCATTACGCCGAGTATTGTTTTTGCTGCTATTGCGGGCTTTTTATTAAAACGTTAGCTAACATAGCTAACGTTTTACTAATTCCAATGTTTTATTTTAAGTTAAATATGTAGCGCAATAAAAAGATGGCTGCCATAACGTAAGTAAGCATTGAGATTTGTTTGTATTTCCCCATACCTAAATTTACGCCAACATAGGTGATAAAGCCCAGTGCGATCCCTTCGCTAATACTAAACGTTAAGGGCATAGCTAACAGAGCAACCGTTGCCGTTGCCAAAGAAGGCAGGTCATCAAAATCTATCTGACGAATAGACTCCATCATAAATATGCCCACCATCACAAGAGCAGGGGTCGTTGCCATTACGGGGACAACCACCATCAATGGCGTGAAAAATAAGGCTAAAACAAAACACACTGCTACCACAACCGCAGTAAGACCCGTTCGACCACCGGCTGACACCCCTGATGCTGATTCAACATAAGAGGTAACCGGAGAGGTTCCTAAAGTCGCTCCCACAACACTGGCTGTCGCATCCGCGGTCATGGCACTGCCCATTTTAGGTAGTTCACCTTTACTATCCAGTAAATTAGCTTTGCGTGATACACCAATAAGGGTGCCGATGGTATCGAACATATTTACAAACAGCAGTGCGAATATTAGATCCCAGGTGTGAGCAAAGTTTTCGATGGGATACATAATATCCATGGCAAAAAATGTCGATGAGATACTCTCTGGTAGGCCTACAATTCCTGCTGGGGTGGGGGTTAATGTGCCTTCGCCGTAGGGAATGAAAGCACCAATAATAGCAAGGCCAATCACCGATATTAAAATTGCTCCTGTGACATTCTTAGCGACTAACACAATGGTTCCGACAATGCCCGCTAAAGCAAGTAAAGTGACAGGTTGCGAAAGGTCTCCTAAAGATACCAATGTTGCTGGATTATCGACAATCAAGCCCGCATTTTTCAGCCCAATAAATGCGATAAACAATCCAATACCGCACTGCACGCCTATTTTTAATGCATTCGGGATGGAGTCAGCAATTTTTTTGCGGATGCCTAATAACGACAACAAGACAAATAAAATACCGTTCCAAAATACAATCCCCAGGGCTGCTTCCCATGGTACTTCGCGGGTGATACAGATGGTAAAGGCGAAGAAGGCATTTAGCCCCATACCAGGAGCCATGGCAATGGGATAGTTGGTCATGAAAGCCATCAACAAAGTGCCAATACAGGCCGCTAACGCAGTAACTGTAATTAAGCCTACTACGGGCATCCCTGATGCAGATAATATACTTGGGTTGACGACTAACACATAAGACATAGCAGCGAATGTAGTGAGGCCTGCTATGCATTCCGTTTTAAAGTTTGTGCCGTGCTCCGCCAGACTAAAAAAGCGCTCTAAAAGTGTGTTCATTAAGTGATGTCTCTTGTTATTATATTACTTGTGATTTTTGCTAGCTTATTTTTATTTTGAAATCAATGACTTGGTGGAGTTTGGCTATAGGTTTGCCAATCGTCAAGTAAAGCCTCTACTACAGTACTACCAACAGTATATGCTGACTCTAAAGCTGAACGCATACCAGCAAAACCGGCTTCGCCACTTTCCATCGCTAAGTTTTCAGCCGCACTTAAACCATCTGGCTGCATGGAATAATTACTGCCAGTACGCAGTACCATCACTCTATCTCTATCTGCTTTTCCGACTCGGTCTAAATACTCAATGGCTTGCATCGTACCCGTGTCTTCCATGCCTGAACTGACAAAGTTACCTTGTCCGTCAGTCCAAAAACTTGTCCAGTCATTCGCCCATTTATTCAGTTGTTTTCCATGCCAAAATGTAGAGGCTGCAAGGTGATCACCCTTAAGTACAAAGGGTTGCTTCTGGGCATTTTCAAAACTGCTGTATTTAGTGCGCAATTCCGCCATTGCTGGATAATCGGTTAATGGGATATCTTTAGTTAATTGAAAGGCCCATTCCGTAAGAGATGGATTCAGTTTGTATACTTCTCCATTTGCAATCTGCTGAGTATCCGATACATGTTTTGATTCTGAATAGGGAGCATTAGCAAAAAGCGGAAAATAACCAGTAGACCATTGTTCGGGAATTTCTCTAGCATCAATTTGGTGGGCGAGATCACCGTCTACTAGCCATGTAGCCCATGCAGCTGAGCCAATGGAGGCATCGGCGGGGTCGAAACCTGCGATGCCAGCAACTAACCAATAGGCTTTACTTAAATTGAAACGCGGGTCCAGTCCTAGGGCCATAATGGCGGCAGTGGCTTTTGCCGTTCCCATTCCAGTCACAATTCCCATTACTCCCGTTTCAGTGTTCATATAAATATCATGATGGGAGTGGGGGAAGTCAAATTTAGTGGAAAGCTTTTGTCCGGCTTTCCAGAGTTGAAATTCGCCAGGTTTGTCTCCTTCGTCTTCGCCAATTTCAAACATAGTCACCACCACCACTTTTACGTCAATGGGGGCGTCGGATTGACTTGAGGCCATTTCATCTGTTTGTTCAGGTGGCGTAACCTTAGTATCGCAAGCAACCAAGAATAAGATGGCGATACACAGATTAACTTTAATGGACAGCCTTTGAAGACTTTTAGAAAACATTTATTAATTCCTATAAAAAGGGTAAATATGCAATTAAAGCATATTTACCCTTGGACCTATAAAACGATTTTTAGCTATTTTTGATGTTACTTGTATTTATAACATTAAAATTTATAACTAAATTTCGCTTGGTAGTGTCTTGGTAGCTCTGGCAATACAATCTGAGCTCCAAATAGGTCTGGGAAGTTAGCTCTGTAGTATTTTTCATCAGTTAAGTTTTTAATTGATAAGCTAGCTGTCCAAGTTTCAGCATCGTAAAATACACCCGCATTCACTAGGGTATAAGCCGGTAACTCTACAGATTTAGAGAAACTTGAATAGGTTTCATCTGCACGAATCACGCTACCATTTATCGCAAAACCGTTTTGGAAATCATAGGTTGCTGTTGCACTGTAAATGTTTTCTGGAATACCTTGTTTACGGGCATCTTCTTTACTTGCGCCAACATCAATTAGTGTTAAACCAATTGGATTACCGCCAAATACCAGTGATGGATCAGACAAGCTGGTCAGGTCTTCAGCTCCTAGGAAACCAAACAATGAACCACCTTCTCCGTTGTTATATGCAGTTAAGTTGTAGACTTTCATGTTGGTATAACCAGCAGTAACAACTAGTTGCTCATTAACAACCCAGCGTAATTCAAACTCTGTTCCTTTGTTCTCAGTCGTGGCATTAGTGACAATGGCTTGCGCATTGAAATCAGATCTTTCTTGCTCATATACGGATAATGCAAAATACAAGGTATCTTCTAGGAATGAGCCTTTAATACCAATTTCTTTTAGTTCAGAGGTATCAAATGCACCGTTGTATGGATCACCATTATCATCGATTAATTGACCATAACCTATCTCTGCACCTTGACCAGCGATGACGGTCGATTGTTCAGCAATAGTAATATATGGAATCAAACCAAAATTTGTCTTGTATGAGATACTGGTGTTCCAAGATGTACCGGTAAAGGTATCTTCAGCCGTTACAACATCGCCTTTAACGAGTAGCTTATCACCGTGGCTGGTGGTTTCTACATCGATACTGTCATAGCGAAGACCTAACACAATATTAAGACCGAAATCCCATGTCAAATCAGTCATCGCAGCGATACCGTAGTCGATATAATTACCTTCGTCATAGTTATCGTAATTGTCATCTATCCGCGTAGCTAATTCACGTCTGTCTAACGCAGTTGATTCCATGGTTAAATCACGACGGTTGAAATACTCATAGGTAAAATCATCACCGTGAAGGAATTGCGTGCGTCGAACGGATGGTGAAACCTGAAATTGAGCAAGAAGTGAATCACTTTCATATTCAGTTGATAAAATCAGTTTGTTTTCAAATACTGAGCTTTCATGGAATTGTGAGAAACCATAGGCATTTTCATTGAGGTTGTCGTATGCCTCATAAAACATTTGGTTTTTGATTTCCCAACCATTATCTGTGTAATAAATAATATCAAAATACAACGTATCCACAGTGTTAGTTAACACATCGTCAGCGGCTACTAAAACTTGATTGCCACTAAGAGTTGTAGTACCAGGGTTATCTAGTTGCATTAACTCTGTGGCGTCTGCATCAGTGAACGATGGTGCAAATGCATAGAAAAAGTTCTCACCAGCTAAGTTAACTGCGCCATACTCTTCGTGGGAAATTGCTCCCGAACCATCGGTATCAATGTTCTTAGCAGTACCAGTAATGTATGTACCTGTGTCTATTAAGTCTTGAGTTAGACGGTTCCAACCTGCAACCTGATTGCCATCATAATCGTGGTGCATTCCGCCAAACTCAAAGCGTAAATTATCAGTCACATCGATATTAAAAGAGGCTTGCAGTACGGTTTGGTCAGTACCTGAGTTATCGTAGTAACTCCCTGAATTCTCTACTTCACCATACAGGTAAAAGCCCATTTTCTTATCGCCAATTGAGGCAGGGCCACCTACTTCTGCAGTTAAAACGCTTTTGTCCCAACTTCCAAGTGTGTAGGAAATAGCGCCTTTATTTTCATCTAAGTATTGGCCACCGCTCGCTCGAGCTGACTTAGGGTTGAAATTAAGATATCCGCCTATTTTTGCGGGACCATAAATGGGGGATGCAGGACCTCTTACTATATCGATACTGCTTGATGCACCAATAGGGGTTGGGTAGTTTCCAGGGTTATCTAAACGTTTAACACCGCGAAAATAAGCCTCACCAGGTGTACCACGTACATCCAAAGACCCGGCCACACCAAAGAATGATTGAGTATAGGTTCCTGGCGCAAACGCGACTAATTCGTCAATATCTGAAACTGCAAAACGTTCTAATTGTTCATCACTAATAGTAGACGCTGAGCGAGGGGTTTCTAAAATGGATTTACCGAATCCGAATACCGATTCTACATCTTGACCAGGCAAGCTACCTAAAGAGCCTGTAACTGAGATGCGCTCGACGCTTTCTTCGGCTTCCTGCGCATATAAACTCAAAGGCTGTAAAGTCGCAAGACCAATAGCAATTCCCAATGCTACTGGATGAAACTTTTGTTTGTTGTTGATTTTCATAGTGTGTTTCCTGGCTTGTGTGTAATTCTTATTTGAAAATTGATTTAGACTTCTCAATCAATTAATCAAAAGAGTTAGCACAAAAGATGCCAGATAGTTGACCGGATGGTCAGCTTTTTTTTGGGGCATTTAACTATTTGAAAAATAATGATATATTTTTATTTTCTGGTGGGGTAATTATTTTCCGGTATAGTGATTATCTAAAAAGTGCACCACAAAAGGCCTAAAAAATAAGCATTGCACCATACTGAACAGGTTATCGTTCAAGAGCCCAATATGACTAAAGGTATTATTATTTACCGCTGCAGGGCCCAGAAAACGCGGTGATAGCTGAAAAATATCTGGACTAAGAGAAGCTGTTTTTTACCTTAAAGTTCAATTTTCAACAAAATCAAGTTAAATATTGTCTTCACTTTATGGATATCGCGTTTTTAAAAATGTTTAAAGTGATTTCCAAGCACGGTGGTGATTAGCATCTTTAGTTAATACCAGCATTTCGGTACCAGCTAATCTGTCTTGCAAAGATTGTTTATTTTTGACATCAAACAACACTAAAAGTGTACCTAGTCCTCCCAAAGAGAAAATAATACGCATCAAAGCCCTGCCGTATCCTAAGGGTTCGTCAGTGGTACTAAATAACCGAAGTCGCCAGGCTCGCATACCTATGGTCTGCCCGCCATTTCGCCAAAACCATAGAAAAAATACTAAAATCCAGAAGCCCACCCATATTTGCTCACTGACTTTAAACCACAGGGCGTGATCCGTAAAATCCATAAAATGTTCGAAACCTTGGTTAGCAATAATGCCTTTTTCAAATAAAATTAAGCCAATAACTGAATAGATCAGCCCTGCACACATACCTATGGCTACCGCAACTAATATGTCATAGATCATGGCGGCTAATCGTTTAAAGAAGCCTGCGCGAGGAAAGTGCTGAGTCGTTTCGGACATGTTAACCTAAAATCTTGAATTTCAATGGATGTAAAATAATTTACCAAGATTTATCTTGATATTATTATGCTAACGAATCAAATGAATATTGAGCCTTACACTGTATCCGTAGAGTAAGGGTTAACCTACCAAATGAGTTAATGAATATCTGTCACGGGTTTCATTGGATTTTTTTCGAACCTCTTCTAAAGCCTCTGCTTCAGATATTTCGAATAATGAATTAATTAAACGATGAAAATGAGCGTGCATCGCGGCTCTCGCTTCTTGGGAGTCATGTTTTTTCAATGCTAAATAAATTCGTCTATGTTCTTCGAGACGATCTTGAATGCTACCGCTACATACACTCTTATAAGCAGAAACAATTTGAGGTTGAGATTCGCGTAACGTCCAATAATGCTGAATAGATTGCAGCAAAGCAGTATTACGAGTTGCTGTGGCAATAATTGTATGGAATTCTCGGTCAGCAATTTCTGGTTCATCACCCTTTTCCATTGCCTGTAAGGTTTTTTCGAGGGCTTCTAATTCTTTATCATTAATTGATATGGCTGCTAGTGCCGCAGCTTCACCTTCCACTAATGCTCTGGCTTGGGTCAGTTCAAATGCACTGATGTTGGGAGTTGACTGTCCTTTCGATGCAGAATCGATGACGTAAACCCCTGAACTGACTTTAACTTCAACTCTTCCCCTAACTTCTAACGCAATGATTGCTTCACGTATGGTTGGACGGCTGACTTCAAAATTTTCTGCTAATTCTCTTTCTGGTGGAAGACGACTACCCACAGGGTAGCGACCAGCATCAATTTGCGATTCAATTTTACTTACAATCTGCCAAAACATACGACGATTTTTCATTTTCTAAATTTTCCTGAATCAAAATTTTTTACAGCAAAGAACAAGTTAAGAAGTCTGCCAGAGAATTAATCCGCCAATTATACTCGCACTTAACACTAAAACCAATTTCTATGCAAGGCACCTAAATATAGGTGAATTTTATTAACCTCAAAATTAACTTAAATCAGCAATTGGCAAACCAAGATTAATGTCCGGTTTAAGGATGTATCACTATTGATTTTAAAGGGGGCTAAATAAATACCTAACCAATGTTTTCTAGTCTACACCTTACTCCTTTTACGATTCTTATTGTGTGGTTACTGTTAATTACCCTTGTGAATTATCAAGCTTAACCCACTCACAATAGCCAGTCATTCTAATTTTTAGACAATCGATTGGTCCATTCAACAGTATGAAATATTTTTGGTTATACCTTATTTTTGTTTTGGTTGACAATTTTTCTAGTTCAGGTAACTTGGCTGTGCCCGCGTACCCTGCGGTGGCCACTTAGGTGGCCTATTCTCCCCCCTTGTTTTTGAATCCAGTATGTTCCAGTCAAAATGTCCGCTCACTATCTAGATTCATATTGTGGTAAGACCAATAATTATAATTGGTAATGCTAGAATCCTATTTTGGTTAGTTTGTTGTTGGTGGTTTAATGTGAACCGTCAGAAGCTAGACATAAATAGCAGATCTCCCTGATCCAAGTGTAGTTTTACTAACAAGTGAGCTAAATAATGATGCAAAAAAGTACTAACTCAAACATACATTCAGCAAAACCCATTGTAATGATAGGGGAGTGTATGATGGAACTCAGTCAATATGACCACGACAAGTTTTCTAAAAGCTTTGCTGGAGATACCTATAATAGCAGTGTTTATATGAAACGTGCTTTTGAGCATCTAGATGTCAACTTTATGAGTTGTATTGGTAATGATGCCGTCAGCACACAGCTAATCGATACCTTGCAGCAAGAAGGTTTATCTAATCGATTTATTGAAGTTGATTCAAAACGTATCATGGGCACCTATATGGTAAAAACAGATGACCAAGGCGAGCGTTCTTTTTTGTATTGGCGCAGTGACTCAGCAGCAAAGCAGCTCATGAAAAATTTGTCAGCCGATGCAGAGCAGGCTCTAGAAGATTCCCAACTGATATTTTTTTCAGGCATCACTTTAGCCATCTTAGATGAGCAAGATCGTGCTCGCTTGCTGCATTTGCTCGGTCGCTTACGTAATAAAGGGGTAAATATTGCCTTTGACCCCAATTATCGCCCAGCGTTGTGGGAGAGCCCTAAAATCGCCAAGAATAGAATAGGTCAAGGCTTCCAAGTGGCGAATATTTTACTTCCAGGGATTGAGGATTTCGAGCTATTCGAATTGCGACAGCGGGAGCAAATTATCAAATTTTTACGTACCTGCGGTTTTGATGAATTGGTTATTAAAGATGGTGCAAAAAGCATTTTTGGGTATTCCAATGAGGCTTTGTGTGAAGTACAAGTGACGCCAAACTCTGAAGTTATTGATTCCACTTCTGCAGGCGATGCTTTTGCCGGTGTGTACTTAGGAGCAAGAATTGCGGGATTAAATATAAAAAGCGCAATTGAACATGCCGCTGCGGTGGCTAAAGAAGTGACAAATCATCGAGGCGCAATTATGCCTCAAGACAAATTTAACTGTTTCTGGAAAGCATACCAAGCCGCGTAACCTTATTTGACCAGCCGCTATCCATTCCTTGCATTTAGCCACATTGCAGTAGATTATTCGCTATATTGAATTTGGTTAAATGCAATCGGAAAAATGACGGTAACTTCTAACATCAAAAATGGCCAAGATTTAGTGTTGCGAGACATTAATCGCCTTAAACAAAAAATCACCTTCAATAATGTTCCCGCGTTTTATCACGCTGTCTCAACATCTTTAGGGTTAGCCGAAGGAATGTTTCGTTACGGCTTTGAAAACTCACTTGATGATTTGCTAGATCAGTCTAATTGGAATCCTCAAACCCTTGAAAGTCTGCCCGGACAACTCAACTCAATTGACTTCGTAAGTTCCCCAAGAGTATCTATCTATAAGGTGTTTACCCATAGAGGATTTGAAGTTCACTGTATTCCGTGGATGAAAAACCAAGAAGTGGATAGAGAGCTAATAAATCACCCTGATATGGAGTTTAAGCGCTGGCGTCCTAGCTCCATGAAAGTGCTCTTCCGCATCGCGCAATTGCACACTTTTATTCAAAGCTATTTTGATATTGGAGATGAAGCAGATCTGGAACTAATAAAGTATGCCCATAATATTAGTGAAGATTTCATTGACGACCTGCAAAAAAAATTAAATGTGGTTAAGGTACACGGAATTTCAGTACGTTCGCTTTTTGATGTCATGGCGAAAAAACACAAAGCTGGCGAAGATCTTTATCTACCTAAAGTGTATGACTTTAGTGATCGATAAAAGCCCTATCAGCTAATTCAAATGGTTGGTGAACTTAGCCAAGGGGCGATTTTAAGCCCCTTGTCACTCGGTTTAGAACAGCGCATTAATGGTCTTCATGTGGAGCATGATGTTTTGACAGCCAGCTTGATATGGCTACCTTACCTTCAGATCTTAATTTAGCTAGTTTCTCATGGCTTAGGGGTTCAAGTGGTTGGTTACGAACACAAATGAGATGCTGATTGAATTGCTGGCAACTGCCTTTGTGCAGCTTTAAATTCGATGCAACATAACCACATGGATCCGATTTTTGTTTGTCGGTACAGGCCAATAACGCCGTATCATCAATATGTCCCTGGTGGGCGAAACTGTTGAATGTAAGTAACGTAATCATCAGGCCTAGGTATTTTATCATTATTGTTTCCTTACTTGTTTATTCTTGGACTATTGATCCTTGTTCACCTTTGAAACAACCGATGAACATGTTTTCGCCAGCACTCGCTGAATGATAATGATAGCCTCTTGTCTCGTCACTATGACCACGGCATTCGTCTAAGTCGTAATCTTCCTCTCCAGCCATATTTAACATGCCATATATTTCATATCCATCGAGGGCATACCCCAATAAACTCGCATGGTTATCACTTTGGAAAACGGATTCGGTACATCCTGTTGAAGCGTGATAATGGTATCCTTCAAAAGGGTTAATATGGCCGCCACAATCATCAAATGCGGCAATGGTATTGGCAGCAAGAATAGCATCTACTGGTGCTGGTGGAGCCAGTACTACACCATTAACCGTCAATCCTAAATTGTTATTGTTAATACTGTCCGGGTTACTCAATGGCACAGGTTCTACAGGTATTAAAAAAGTTTCAGATACAGCTCCCCCAAAATAGCTTAAGGAACATTCTACACAGTGATTTTGGTATTCTTCTGCCACATTTGGACGAGCAGCCCCTTCGCAGGAAGCTTGTGTATCGGTTACCTTGACTATGCCGGTTTCAGGATCATAAAGTTGCCAGTCACTGCCGTAAAGGTTTTCAAGATTGAGAATGAATTCGCCGTCGATATCATATACTTCCCCGGAACCATCAAACCATATTCCGCCTTCACTGGCATCTGAATCAATCGTAGGGGGGCAGAATGGTCCAATATCTGTTGTCACAGGCTCGCCTGCAATAGTGACTCTGTAACAAGTGGTTGAAGTGCCACCAGATAACGTACAGTCTTCTATGGTCGGAGTGTCAAGTAGTGCACCATCGTGAAAAACATCTGGGTCGAACGTGGATTGAGTAGTAACCGCACTGTCGTCAGTATCGGAATCTTCATCACCAGAGGCTTCGTCGGTTTGGCTGCCATTGCATCCGTATAAAAGTACGGTAGTTAAAACCAATAGTAATCCGAAGAACGGCTTTTTTTGCATTTTCACGCCTCTGTTTTTTTTTATTCACATTATGTTGCGCAAAGGTTAACCCTTAAATGTGTAGAAACGGTGCAATTAAAGTGCGTTTTTGACTTAATTTTAAGCGCGCAATACCTCCACTGCTTTGAACTTACTCTATTTTATAACCAACCCCATAAATTGAGTGCAAAAGTGAGTTTGCTGATTGATCAGTTTGCAACTTGGCTCTTAGGTTTTTCATATGACTATCGATGGTACGTGAGCTTACAATGCGTTCATCTTCGTAGCAGGTATTCATTAGTTGTTCCCGGGAAAACACGACGCCTGGCCGCTTAACTAAGGCCAACAATAGACGGAATTCTACTGGTGTTAATTCAACATGAATATCGTCTACGGATGTTTGGTGGCGAGCCAAATCCAGTTGAATATTTTTGTATGATACGACATTCTCCATGGATAGGGATTGTTGCTCGGATCGTCGCAAAATGGCTTGAACTCTTGCGACTACTTCTCTGGCTGAGAAAGGTTTGCAAACGTAATCGTCAGCACCTATGCCTAATCCCATGATTTTGTCGATCTCATCAACTCTGGCAGTTAACATTAATATAGGAACGGATGAGAATTGGCGAATTTCTTTGCATAGGGTGTAGCCATCTTTAAATGGTAACATTACATCTAGGATAATAAAATCTGGGGTGTTTTTTTTGACAAACTCAATGACGTTTTTACCATCGTGTAAAACCGTAACTTGAAAATGCTCTAGTTGCAAAAACTCTACTAATATTTGAGCAATTTTAGGCTCATCTTCCACTATAAGAACATGCTTTTGTTGATTCACTTCTCACCTCTTGGTAGTGGAAATATCACTTCGATACATAAACCGCCTAAAGAAGATGGCGATGCTTTGATTTGGCCTAGATGAGCCTCGGCAATATTTTTACTAATGGTTAGACCTAAACCTGCACCCGACTCTCTGCTGGTGCGGGATGAATCTACTCTAAACAGCGGCTCGAAAAGTTTGTCACAGTCACTTTGACACACCGATGGCTTAGAGTCGTTTATGCGTAAACTAATATGATCCTGCTCTACAGTCAGCACTATGTCTATCTGACCAGGCGCATCCGTATAGGCAATGGAATTCATGAGTAAGTTCAAACAAAGTTGCTCAATTCTCCGACTATCCATTTTCATAGTTAAGTTCGGTGGGATTTTAGAGTTGATTTTTAACCCTTTTAACTCCGCTTGCTGTTGCACACTTTGAATACTTCGCTCTAGGGTCTCCGATAAGTTTGTTGAAACCATGTTGTATTTCAGGGCCCCTACATCGGATAAGGATAATTGGTACAGGTCATCAATTAAGTGATTCAGCCGTTCCGTTTCTTGCTCTAGGGAAAGTAAGTTTTTCAGATTGAACGGTCGTATCCCTTCTTTTAGTAAATCAATTTCACCGGTTAATACTGTTAACGGTGTTCTTAACTCATGGGAAATATCGGCAAAAAATCGATTTTTAGCGGAACGATTTTTATTCAATGTCTGGCTTAAATAGGAAACATTCTCCATCAGTTCGCCAAGTTCATCTTTGCGTTCAGAGGTGAGATTCACATTATAATTTCCGCTACTCAGTTGCGAAACTCCTTGCATAATTAACTTGATGGGTTGCAGCAATTTACGCGATATCAGTAGTGACAGTAACCCAGCTAGAAGCGCACAGGCAAGTCCAATAATTAGAAAAGCAATGAGTTGTTTTTGGGCGAATAAACTGGCTGACTCTGACGAGCCTTCGATCGTCGGCCAACTTCTCAATTCGCCTACTTTAATATCGTTTACAAACAGTGGATAGCTAAAGGAGTTCTCACTGTTAGCAGAGTGGTCTTCTCCTGAAATTAGCGAGCCTTTTGCATCAAATAATGCAGTCGGTGGGCCAGATGCTTTTTCACGCCAGGGATCACCTAACCCAGGTTCTACACCTAATCTGTCGGGAGGTTGTTGAAGATGAGGAGGTGGAACCCGTCTTGGTGGTTTTCCCGCACCTCCGTTACGCATAGGTGGATGCTTTGGTGGCGAGTTGAAACTTTTGTTATTTGAAATAAAGTCATCTAGCCCAACACGTTGTACATCCTCCCAACTGTTATCGGAGGCAATATACTGGGACAACAAGTCACCGCTAATTTTTTCAAGACGGCTCTGTTCTATTCCGGAAACAAATTCCAAAAATCCTTGTTTAAAGCTCCATTGGGCAAGGCTCAAAGAAATCACCAGCATAGTGGTGACCAGGCCCAATAAAATTAAAAATAGTTTCGATGTCATTTTCATGGGGCAAGTATATCGAGTGAATAGGGCATGCACTAGTGACAAAAGCCCAAGTAGCCCTTTATTCCACAGTAAGTGCACATTTTCTGCACATTCCTTTGTTAGTATTAAAACCGTGATAATAGTTAATTAAACCGTTTAAAATTTATTAATTTTGGAGAATAGCCAAATGCAAAAAACATTGATGTCATTGTTGATTATGAGTTCCGTTTTGGTCTGCCCAGTGACCTTTGCAAAACCAGAGCGTGGAGGTCCAGGAGGCAAGCCGCCACAAGAGGCAATTGAGGCTTGTTCAGGAAAAAGTGAAGGCGATGAAGTCAGCTTTAGTACACCTCGTGGCGATACCATTACGGCAACTTGCCAGACTATGGAAGATGAACTTGTTGCCGTGCCCGAAGGACATGGACAGCGCCAACCAGAAAATTAAAACTCACTTAGGAGCTGATAATGCAAATTAATAGTCAAAGTAGTTCAATCAATATGGCTGATATCAACCTGGATAGTACTCAACAGAGAAGGCCGCCACCGCCGCCACAAGGTTCGGTTCCTCCCGGTCTTGAGTCGTCGGTTGCATCTTTATCATCAGAGCAGCAAGAGCAAGTAACCTCTATGCTGAGTTCATTATCTAAAGATCAACAAGAGGAACTAAAATCTTTTCTGGATAGCAATAAGTCCCAGGCGAGTACCCTAAGCGATGGGGAAAAAGGCAGCCAGTTCTTCAGCGCGTTGTCTGAAATTACCGGACAAACGTCTAGTTCGGATAGTTTGCAAACTGTAGATACCTACGCTTAGTTGTCAAAATTAGTGTATCGGGCACATCAGATGCTCGATAATGCCTAATTTATCGACATTTGATGAGGTTCATTGCATAAAATACTTGCAAGCAGAAAATGCGAAGATATAATGCGTGCCACTCGTTAGCACAGCGAGTATACCAAACGCTTAGTCAAATTGATTAAACGTACGTTGCCAGAGTGGCGGAATTGGTAGACGCAGCGGATTCAAAATCCGCCGCCAGTAATGGTGTGCCGGTTCAAGTCCGGCCTCTGGTACCAAACATCTAAACCAACTTTTGAGTTGGTTTTTTTGTGCCTGCGATTTGAGGAAGTATCAACTCGCCGGACTATATTTGGTTTCATATCTTCGATTATGAATAATACAAAACGCGGTTTGAACCCATCCTTGGTGACGCACCCAGCTAGAGTCGCTGGTTCTTCGTATTTAGTATGTACAAAACGTAGGTTGAACCCGTCCCTGGTAACTCACCCAGTCCGAACGTCCGTGTCCGGCCGTTCAACTGGCTGGAGCTGAGCTCCATAGAGCCCCAGTTTCACCCATGTGTGTCGTGCGGCTGGGCGCAACTGCGTTGCTAAAGAAACTAGTCTTACCCTCTGGTACCAAACTTAACCTGCTTATTTGTCGTTTGATGCCATGGCCTAAAGACCATGCTACAGGTTGTTTTTTTGTGCCTGCGATTTGGGTTTTACTCCATTAATGAATAGCTCACATTTGTAGGCGGGTGCTTCAGCCTCGTGATTGTGTTTAATGCCATGGCCTAAAGACCATGCTACAGGTGAATGCACATCTTCGAAATCGGATGATACAAAACCTAATTTGAACTCAACGCGAAGTGCGTTTAATTAGGCAAAGGGTATTAATCTGGTGCATCACCAAATCGGCAGGTTTCAATTAGGTAATCGATAAGCGCGCGAGTTCGGCTGGGCACGTGTTTTCGAGAAGGGTATACCAAGGTGAAAAGCAGTACTTCGCTGCTTAACCTTGGAAAAATACGCACTAGCTCTCCGTTTTCCACTTCACTTTTTACCGTAGATGGCAGCAAAGTTGACACGCCTAAGCCTGTTTTTACCATTTCTTGTACAAGATGGGGGGAGTTACACAACTCAAAGTATTTAGGTGTTATTTCAACGGGCTTATTATCGAGCATTAAATATTGCATGGTGTGCATATTTAGTTGAGATAGCAAGATCCATCTGTGCTTATTCAGAGCGTCAATCGATTCAGGGAGTCCATTTTGTTCAATATAACTAGGGCTTGCATAAATCGCAAACCGTTCCTGATATAACACGCGCCCCACCAGTGAATCGTCGCGGGGTAAACCAATGCGTAATCCCATGTCGATGTTATTGGCTATTAAATCTAATTTGTCGTCACTACTGACAATATTGAGGTCAATTTTCGGGTATCGCTTTTTAAATGCAGGTAGTAAAGGAAGTAAAAACTTGTGTGCAATGTCATTGGTTACTGTAATAGAAACTCGCCCTTGTGGAATGGTTTCAGATAAGCTTTCGTCAATGTCATCCAAGATATAATGACACTTTTTAGCATGTTCAAATACCCGTTTACCTTCGTCGGTTAACATTAACTGACGAGTAGTACGCTGCAGTAATCGAACCTGGAGGCTGGCTTCTAATGCAGCAACCTGCTCGCTTACACGGGAGCGGCTCGACTGAAGTCGCCTTGCTGCTTCTGCGAAACTACCACTTTCTACCACGCTGGCAAAAACGGCGAGACCTTTGAGGTGTGAAAAATCTATTGTACTCATTTTCGTGACGGTGCATTCTGAATTGACCCGCTTATCATAACAATAAAAGCTGAGATAATCTCCTTGTACTTAACCAAAGGTTTAAACAAGAAGAGGAATTAACCATGATTGCAGTAACAGGTGCCAACGGCCAACTAGGCCAAAAAGTTATAAATACTTTACTTAAAACGCAAACACCAGAGAATATCGTCGCGCTGGTTCGAAACCCAAACAATGCCATTGAATTGAAAGAAAAAGGGGTACAGGTGAGGAAGGCTGATTACAACCAAGCTGAGACACTTACTCCAGCATTGGCCGGTGTTGATAAGGTCTTACTTATTTCAGGCACAGAGTTTGGAAAGCGTTTCGAACAGCACAAAGCGGTCATTGATGCAGCCTTGTCAGCGAACGTATCGTTAATTGCTTACACCAGTATACTAAAATCAGATACTTCACCAATGTTGCTCAATCAAGAACATAAGCAAACAGAAGCCTATTTAAAAGCGAAAGGGGCTCCTTATGTATTACTACGCAATGGGTGGTATACAGAAAACTACACTGACAACCTAGCCGCAGTATTAAAAATGGGAGCAGTTGCAGGTGCAGCCAAGGAGGGTAAACTCAATACGGCTAGCCGTCAGGACTATGCAGAAGCCGCTGCCGCTGTGCTCATCGCTACTGATTCTCAAGTGGGAAAAACCTATGAATTGGCGGGCGATGACGGTTTTACCTTAAAAGAGTATGCCGAAGAAATTAGTACTGTTACCGGTACACAAATTGGTTTTGTCGACTTAGATCAGGACACTTTTAGAAGTGCACTTGTCGACGCCGGTTTACCAGAAGGCCTCGCCGCTGCGCTAGCTGATACTGAATATTATGCAGCTTCAGGATGGTTGCAAGACGACAGTAAAACATTGTCGGCTTTGATTGGTCGACCCACAACTAGCCTTAAAGCGTCCTTGATCTCAGCCTATGATAACGTGCGCTAAGGTTGGATTGTAGGCGGGTGCTTCAGCCCCGCGGTGGTGACTTTTTAGTGTCCATGGCCTAAAGGCCATGCTACAGGGGCGTTGTAGGTGGGGGCTTTAGCCCCGCGATTTTAATTTATTGCACCGTACCTACTTGTTCATAATACTCGGCCACATCTTTCATTTGTTGTTCGGTTAACTCGCTAGCAATGACGTTCATGATGATTGAATGCCTTTTGTTGCTGCTAAAGTCTTTTAATTGTTGAAATAGATATGCTTTATTTTGACCGGCTAAATTAGGCCAGGTATCGTTTATGGTTTGGCCGGTCATACCGTGGCATGAAATGCAATTGGCACGAACATTTTGGCCGGCTTGATTAATTGATGAAGACGCTGCTTTTTCGAAGGGCAAGTCTGAATAATATTCTGCAATGTTGGCCAAGTCTTGCTCCGACATACTATCTAATAAGCCCGTCATTAACATATTTTCTCGGCTTCCATCTTTAAACGCTTTTAATTGTGCTAACAGGTAGCCTTGTTTTTGTCCGGCTAAACTGGGCCATTCGCTGACACTAGCAATGCCGTTTTCACCATGACAAGCAACACAGTTGGCGGTTAAGGTTTCGATATTATCGGCGGCAGAAGTTTGTGCAGTTAACAAACAAAAACTGACTAATAAAAATATTTTAAGAGACACGTTTTTTAAGGAGATTTTCATCATTATTTTTTCTCAAAAAGTGTTTAATTTATTGTGGTTATTGATGTGCTGTTGGTTAAAATCTGGTTCAGCACCTTAGCTCTATGTTCAACCACTTCCATTAATGGTTCTTGTCGTAATGTTTCGACTTCTTGTTCGGTGTAGGGTACAAAGTCATCGGGAACACTGTCTTTTCCCATGACGGGTATCATCCAGTTCATCAACTCAGCAAGATCTTTGCTATTCAATGCACTGTTAGCCGCACCGGGCACTTTAATTAGGTATTCACGTCCAGCAGTGCTATTTAGAAACACACCGACTGCACCCTTTAAATTCGGTACGTCCTTGCCGCCAGTGCCATCGCCTACATGGCAGCCCTGGCATAACATTTGGTAGTTAAACAATGCTCTAGCTTCATTAATGGCTTCTTCGGCATTGCAATTAAAGCTAAATAAACAACATAACCACAGCAGACGGATAAGATGCTTTTTCATCTACAATTACTTATCAAACGCGATACCAACCACGATTGCGGTTGAACAGTGATACACAGAACTGCTAGCACCTAAACACCAGTTCACATCGTTAGATTTGTCTGAGCGATATAATGGGCGGTCGCCTTCGTCTCGTTGACATAAGCAGGTATTGCACTGCGTTTTGCCACAGCAATCGTTGTAAGAAATAACATAATTACGGCCATCCACTGGGTTAGTACAAGTGCCAATCCAGGTAATAGGTGACATTTCAGTACCCGGAGGGCAAGAATTAGTTGAGCCACCACAACATTCACACAAAAATCCGTCTACTGCACAGTAGCGCCAATAGTCACAACTTCCTGGATCACCGACTTCTTGCGGGAGTCCTTTTGGTTCGGCTGCTCTGGCAACGGGAAGCAATGGAATCGCACTTGCGCCTACTAAAGTAGCGCCAAGCTTTTTAAGCAATCCTCGTCTTCCATTAGTTTGTGCTAACTCACGAGCCTTTTTTTCAAACATTCGGTCTAAAAATTTCATTTTATTTAACCTCCACGAACTGTTCTTCGGCTTGTTGGCCTTGCATGAAATCTTGAATTGACGCTATTTTTCGCTCTTTAGCTTCAAACAAGCTATCTAAATGCTCTCTGGAATTGATTATTCCCATAGATGCAACATTGCCTAATTCATCGATAACCACCCCATAGGGTAGTTTGGCTACACCGTAGGATTTCCCTAACAACTCAGACACAATATAAGGGTAATCAGAAAGTCCATATTGCTTCACAAAACCGGCGTGATCCTGTGTTTTTCCGTCACTCGCTAGGATTAAATCAATCCAGGCACTTTCAGATTTAGCGGCAGATTTCAGTGCGGGTAATAAGCTCTTACACACAGGACAATCGGGTGAAACGAAGAAGACTAATTGCGATTTGTTAGTTTTCGATTTTCCGCCCACATCTACCAAGGTAGAGGCTAGTGTCTGGAGACTTAAATTAGGAGCAGGATCTCCCACTGTTAAAGTCTGATTCATGGCTAAAGCACCTGCAGGAGCAACTCGCTCAAACAGCACACCCACTTGGCGAGTTAATGCGAATATTACGATTGATTGTAGAATAACAATTATCCACAACACGCTATTTGAAACAGTAATAAAGTCCATTAGTTGGTCCTCAGTATGGAAATTTTTTGTGCGTTAGCGATTAAATTCTCAACGCAAGAATAAGTTAAAATCAGAAATGTCCCTGTCATGAGTACGGCGAACCACAGGGAAGATGCAAAACCGGCAGAGGGCATTGTGCAGGTTAATACCAACGGCACTAATAGCGCATTTCTTACTATCAAAGACCAACTGACTTTTATGTGAGAATTCGGGCCACTGCATCCACAACTGATATCTCGTTTACCTTGAATTAGCTGAATAGTCATGCCAATAAGGTAAGCACTTAACAGCAAGGCAGCAACCATTGAGGCACTAGTGCGGCTGCCATCAAAGATTAGAGCCACTGCAATAACTAATTCTAACGAGCCCAGAGTGTAACGTAATGCAGATGCTAACTTTGTTTGAGTAACACCATAGTCGGCAAAGGTCTGTTGGTAATACTCGGCATTATCGGTTTGTAATTTATGTATGGCGGCGCGTATAAACAGCCACATAAAGAACAAGGCAATAGCATCGGATAGAAAGTTTAGCAGGTTCATTAGTAAGCCTTATGAATGACAAGTGGGGTGATGTTGCCAAAGTCACTTATAGTTTTAATCAGCTTACCCGTTCTTGGGTTAATAATGTCTAGATTCATTTCACCGTTAGAGACCACCAACATAGGTTCTTTACCGCGAGTCACAGCGACGGATACCGCCCAGTTTGGAGCGTCGATTGTGGCAATGCGAGATTGGGTTTTAACGTCAAATACCCATATTTGCTCGCCGCCGTGGGTTTGCGATCCATCAAAACCGTTTGGGTTCATGACCACATACATTAAACCTTGCTCATCAGTGTCGATTAGCGCCAATCCGCCAGGTCTCCATCCAGCTGCTTTTTCTTGCTCAGTAACAAGGCTCCATTTTCCTTGGTAAGTTGCTATCTCAGAAGATAAATCGATAGCATGTACATCCCCTTCAAAACTTGGGAAATAGGCAATGTTATCTATATGAGCAGGACGTTCAAAAATCGGTGTTTTATCAGTATCAAAAAATGGTGGGACGCGTTGTTGCGAAGCTTTGACGCCATTTTCATCTAGCACTGTGGTCAGCAAACTGCCATTACTACACAGTGATGTCACACTGTATTTGCCTGTGGGGAAGGGCAGAACACAACCAGGTGTGCCAACTGTATTAACCACTTCATGGGTGTCTAGATTAACCACTGTGAAAGAGGCCGCAGGACTAAAATTAGCGATATAGAGAAACTTCTCGTCGGCGGACAATGTAATAGCATCTCGTCTTGGCAGAGATTGCAGGCGAGTATGTTCTAAGGTGATTTCTTTGATAGGTGCTAAGGTCACTTTATCGTAAATGGCTAGCACATCTATTTTGGGGCCTCGACTACCACGACTGTGAAATGATTCAACAATGTAAAACTCAGGGCGTGTTTTGGCGGCGACGAAATTACCGAGCAAATTCTTATCCGCAGTCCCTTTTATTTGCTTGGATTGTTTTGGCGCATTTATGTCTAAAATGATGACTTTTCCGCCGAACATACTGGTAAAGCTTGCTTCGTCGACGAAAATCCAGCTTTCGGGATATTGGGCGGGTAAAACTTCTACATTACCGGTTTTTTCAATTGGTAAGGGAGGTAAGCTGGGATCTATCTGTGTGCTAATAACAGCATTTTCTTGGTTTATATTTGCCTCTTGAGTTGACGCTTCTTGTGTTATCTCAGGGCTTGTTGAACAGCCAGCCACAAGTGCTGAAATTATGACGCTCGTGAGTAGTTTTTTAGGGGGCTTGATTTTCATAAACATATCGTTTTAATCCTAACCGCAGCTATGTTTGACTATTTACAATTTAACGGATGAACCCATTTTGCGTGAACGCTAATAAGGAACATCCGTTACTAAGGTGTGTTAAATCTACTTTTGGTGTCGTTTTAGTAGTAGTTGTATTGAATGTTAACACCAATCCATCTTGGTCTAGCGTAAAACTCTTGGATGAAGCCAGCGCTTTGAGTGAAATCAAAAGTGTAAACTCGATATTCTTCGTCTGTGATGTTTTTCACAAAAGCTGACGCTTTCCAATAGTCATTTATCTGATAACCGAGTCGTGCATTAAACACAGTGTATGATTCTTCTTTAGATGTTTCACTGTTAGTGATATCAAAGAACTGTTCACCTTGGTGATTGAAATCTACTTGTGCAGAAAGTGCGTCTGTAGCTTGATAACGAACAATACCATTGAAGGTAAATTTGGGTGCTAGCACCATTTCTCTATCTTCCACTGTTCCAACGCCACGAACAACTACGCTGTCAATTTCAGTATCGAGTAAACTAGCGCCGAGTTTAATATCCCAATCGTCACCTGGAACCCAGGTTATTTCTGCATCTAAGCCCTGTAAGGTTGCATCAGAATTATTAATGAATTGGCTTAATCCGGCAAACGTTAGAGCTTGATAGTTTTTATAATCGTAATAGAAAACACTGCTGTTTATTCTTACGTCGCCACTGGCTAAGGTGGTTTTTATACCTGCTTCGTAACTGGTTAATTCTTCAGAATCAAATGCAACGTCGTCCTCTGTTAGGCCGTCGGTGAAGTCGAGGAAGCCGCCATTAAAGCCGCCGCTTTTAAACCCATTGGCTATATTGAAGAATACCAAAGTATCTTTGCTTACTTTGTAATCAAGTCCAATTTGGCCTGAAATATTATCGTCATCAATGGTTGTTAGCCCTGCCGCTGCAGGATTTTGTTCGGTAAAGTCGAAATAGTAATCGGTGCCTGGATAGCTAGTGTCACCCACTAAACCACACACATCTCCTGCGGGGATGAGACAAGAGTTCACCACAGCATCAGGGTTCGTAGTCGCAAGGTTTTGATAGTCCATGCTGCGTTCTTCTGATGTATAGCGTAACCCAACCGTAAGGGTTAGTTTATCAGTTAGCGACTTTTCTATTTGACCAAATAAACCGTAGGATTCGGTGTCTTGATCATAGTCTATATCGTAACTTACAAAAGGTACTAAATCTGGGCCAAATGTGCCTTCTGGAGCGCCAGTAATAGCATCAATAAGAGGGCCAGGGTAGTTGATATCTAAATTCAAAGCGCCGTTAACTTCATTTTCAAAATGATACGCCCCTACTATCCAGTCAAATGACTCGGCTGAACCACTTAATCTAAACTCTTGGCTGAACTGTTCGTTTTTTGAAGCAAATTGGGGGATCAATCCACTGTAAGGCCCTACATCCGTATCTTCCTGATGGAGCTTTTCAACGTTTTCAATGGCGGTGATTGAGGTGAAGGTATAATCAGCATTATCCCAGTTTAATTTTAAAGAAAGGCCATCGGAATCTATATCTAATACGCCTTGTCGGTTATATTCACCAGCGTATTTATCGCCATCTGTATCTGCGTAACCATAAAAATCAGAGGTAGAATTTCCAGCACCGTCATCCGTTGCTAAATGTTGGTATTGAGGCGCGTTGGTATTGGATTTACCGCCATGCACATTCAACAGCGCTGAAAAGTCATCAGTGATATCAAAGTTGACTTGCAAGCGATAAGCTCGACTATCCGCTTCATTGGCATCTTTTCCAATTCTATTTTCCACGTAACCGTCGTGATTGTTTGTTGCAATGGCAAGTCGTGCTTGTATTGAGTCTGTTAAACTGCCACCAACAGCTGCTTCAGTTTTAATTTGATTGTATTCTGCTACGGTTAAATCGAACAAAACTTCGGTATCTTCAGTGGGGGCATTGGAAATAAAGTGGACTAATCCACCTGTGGCATTTCTGCCATACAATGTACCTTGCGGGCCTCTTAATACTTCAACACGTTCTAAGTCGAATAATTGAAAGGTCAAACCTGGCATGGCTGATTGGTATACTTCATCACGGTACACCGCTATAGGGCCTTCGTTGTTGTCATTGAAATCGTTAAGTCCCACACCGCGTAAAGAAATAGACGGATTATTACCTTCACCCACAGGTGTACCTATATTTAATCCCGGGGTTTGCGCTGAAATATCAACGCTGTCGGTCATATTGAGTTCGCGTAATGCATCACCTGAAAAAGCGGTGACAGAGACACTGACGTCTTGCAAGTCCTGGGATTTTTTCTTTGCCGTCACTTGAATTTTTTCAAAAACACCACTTTCTTGCGCAATGGCGGTGGACGTAATTCCTAGACTTAGAGTTGCAGCAACAGCGAGGGCGATTTTGTGGTGTCTCATGTTGTAATACCTTCCTAATTATTAGAGTTTTTATGTGTGAACGGTAAATGCCCAGTACTGGGTGTGTTAACAAATGTGTGTGTTTTAAAACTAGATAAAATACGTTATTTATTACTTGAATACTCACGTATAAGATTATTTTATACACAATAGCTATGGCGTTGTCAAAATAAAAGCTGATATAGAATGGAGCATAAAATTAGCAATTCAGAAAAAATTCGATTAAGAATTGCAAAAAATAACGCATTAACAATTCATGGCCTAAAGACCATGCTACAGAGGGATTGTAGGCGGTGGCTTCAGCCCCGCGGCGGTGAGTTTTTAGTGTCTATGGCCTAAAGACCATGCTACAGGTGGATTGTAGGCGGGGGCTTTAGCCCCGCGGCGGTGGGTTTTTAGTGTCTATGGCCTAAAGGCCATGCTACAGGGGGGTTGTAGGCGGGAGCTTCAGCCCCGCGGTGGTGGCTTTTTGTGTCTATGGTCTATGGCCTATGGCCTAAAGACCATGCTACAGGGGAATTGTAGGCGGGGGCTTTAGCCCCGCGGAGACGATTTATTACCGCAAGGGTAAATATTGCTTAGGATTGGCGGCGACATTGGGAAGCTCAAAACAACGTATTTGTTTATTGGGACGACTAATGGCGCATACATTTCTTGAGGCATCCTCATCGAAGTCAAAGGCCTGACCTTCAGCATCAATTGCAATCGTCGCAAAGTGCACAAGAGTTGGACCTAAAAGTGGTTTTCCCAAAACATACATTTCTTTATAGTCATGACCCATAACATATAAGTATCCGTCTGGGCCTAATGCACCGCCAGAGGCTGCTTTGGGTGAAATATGCTGCAATAATGCTTCAGGAAATGCCCAACCGCCTGTTCTGCGCCATTGTGAATCGTAACGTTCTATTGTGGCGTATCGGTTGTCCTTAAATCCGAGTCCTTTTGCATTATTATAATGGGCTAAGCCAACAATCCAGCCATCAGATATTTTGTCTAACCATACAAGTGAGCCTTCATCCATGACGCCTAGGGATTTTGAACGTTTAGGCTGTAATGTCGCTCGGTCATACCATTCCACCGAATTCGCAAATGGAACATTGGGATAATTGGAATGGGCACAAACTAATTCATCTTTATCCACAAAACATGAGTTTAGGTGAGTCACGGGGCCGCCTTTAGCCCCACGCCATCGTGCTACTCGCTGATGTTTGTTGCGGGAATACTTAGCAATCTCATAATTTCCAATTGCATAATAGTGTTTTGCGTCTACAGCCACACCTTGACGTGCTTCTGGTGCATCAAGTCGAACAAGTTCTTTTGATTGAAGCATTTGAATTATTGGTGGTTCGTGAATTGGCCACTCACTATCTGAGGAAGTACCGGCATTAACTGTTAAAGTAATAAATAAAAGTAGCACTGTATTGAGTCTGTACATTTAATTGAGATTCCAAAATAACCGAATTATGTCACCAATAAATTTAAATACTGGCTAATTTGTTTTGATTTCTACTGACCGTGAGTCGGTGCGTCCCTAATAAGGCCAATGAGCGCTTATGTCGTGAATGTAGAAATATCCATTCATTGGTGACTTTATCTGGGGTGATATCTATTACCATGTATCCACGACGGCTTGTATCGCACCACTTTATGTTTTTGTTGGTGTCCATAAAGCTACGCTCAATGTCAGCTGGATTGCCAAAATAGCGTTTGTCCATTCCCAACGATGAAACCCCTTGCACTGCGAATTCTACTCCTGCGGCTTTTCCATTGTTTTCTAGGTCATACGCCCAAGCATTGTGACTATCTCCGCTCAATACCACCAAATTAGCATTGGCTTGTTGTGAAGCTGACAGAACACGCTTTCGCGCTGCGGGATATCCATCCCAGCGATCCATACTGGTTGGAATGCCTAACTCACCTAATTGGCTTGCAAATTCTAGTGACGCTTTTTTACTTTCGGTAGGAGGCGCGTCTGGTTTGAACCACGCCATAAAATCACGTGGCATAATAGTCGTACCCATAATGACTTGTTGGGCGAGTATCTGCCATTTGGTGCCGTTAAGCGTTGAATTGGTCAATCCATCAGTTAACCACTTTTCTTGAGCGCTACCCATAAGTGTGCGAGAAGGATCAGCTAAAGGACCATCACGAAATTCCTTCGCAGCTTTTAATTTATCAGGCTGATTTGCAAGCCAAGCCGCTATATCTAATTGCTTACTGCGGCCAACAGTGCGCGTTTCAATACGAAAAAGCGTCGCTAAATTACCCAACTCATAACGAGTATAGGGTTCACGACGCATGGGCATCCATTCATCATGGGCTTGCATAGCTGATTGCATTCGTAATGGCCATGGACCTTCGTCTTTACCATGGTTTTTAGCTCCGTGTTGCCAGCTGTTATTGACGGTTTCATGGTCATCGCACATAGAAATCATCGGGTAACGACGATGCAAGGCTTGCAGATCTGGATCCATTCGGTAGCTTTGATAACGTAAACGATAGTCTGCTAAGGAAACTGTTTCGTGCTGAGGTTGAATACCCCGAGATACGGCCAGCTCTTTTAGTGCATCGGAGCGAGTAAGTTTGGATTCATAAATGTAATCGCCCAAATGGACTAATAAGTTAAGATCATCTCTTGCGGCAGCATGACCATAAGCATTGAACCAACCAGAGGTCGCATTAGCACAAGAAAATACACCAATGCGAAAGTTATCGATGTCACCACTGGGCAATGTGCATGTACGACCTACATCTGAAATTTGCCCATCACTCGAAATAAAACGATACCAATACCATTCTCCAGGTTCTAAACCAGTAGGACGGGAGTGCACACAAAAGTTTGCTTCCGGAGTGCTAATCGTAGATTCAGTTCTTACAATACTTCGAAAGCTTTTATCTTTAGCTATCTGAACTTTGAGTTCATCCCTTTCTCCATTTGGAGTCACAAACCGTGTCCATAAAGTCACACTTTGCTGCAGCGGATCGCCACTTGCCACTGAGTGGGTAAATCCATTTTTTAAAGAGGCAAATAGCTCTCCTGGCAAAATGGCTGCAGCGGATAATAGTGCTGTAGCCTGCAGTAAACTACGTCGAGTGAACGTTGGGTAAGGGGGTTTGTGGGTCATTAACATTAACAACAAAGCGCTATTTATTCCCTCAAGATTATCGCAGGGGTATTACAGTTTTATTGCAAACCTTTGTCGCTTTTCTGTCATAAAAAACACATCAAAAATTCATAAGTTAAACCTACACTCAGCCGCCTAAAAATCACTAGCATTGGTACTTTTGTTTTCAACAGTACAGGTTTCAATTGCTAATAAAAACCAAAGAGGAAAGTATGATTAGTCGTAAAAACACCCAGAACAGAAGGTGTCGTAATCTTATCAGTATGGCAATTTTAACCAGTTTGGCTGCGCCTATTTCAGTTATTGCTGGAGAAGTGACTGGCACCATTTCTGGTGCGGCACTTAACCGACCATTGAGCGGTGCGGTTGTAACGATAGAGGGAACGGATGTATCAGCACAAACCAATGAGTCAGGGCGATATGTTTTTTACGGGTTGGATGCAGGTAAATATAGCATTTCTATTCATCAGCCGGGGTATGGCAGTGAAACGATAACGGCTGATGTGCCAGTTGAAGGTCAAGTTATCGCTGACGCCAGCTTATCTTTGCAATCTGATCAGCAAATCGAACATGTTGTTGTAACTGGTACCCGTGCATCTCGTTTACTTTCGGTAGAGCGAAAGCGTGCAATGTCAGTTGTCGCTGATGTAGTATCCTCAGGTGGGATTGGTAAGTTACCTGATTATAATACTGCTGAAGCCGTGCAACGATTACCTGGTATTTCAGTAGAGATTGACCAAGGTGAACCGCGCTATGTAATGATTCGTGGGGTAGATTCAAACCTTAACTTGGTTACTATTGACGGTAACGTAGTCGGTATCCCAGAAGCTGAAGGTCGTCGCGTTGCATTAGATACTATTCCTTCCGACTTAGTTGGTTCAATTGAAGTAGTGAAAACAGTTACCGCAGACTACGATGCAAATGCGATTGGTGGTGCAATTAACATCGTAACTCCTAGTGCGTATGATCAGTATGACCCTTTTACGTTTCTTTCCGTGCGCGGGATGTATGGTAGTGAAGCGGATAAAGTTGGGCCTGCAGTTAGTGCGATGCATGGTCAAGTTTTTGGTGATGATGAACAGTTTGGTATCGTTGTTGGTACAAGCTATTCAAAACGCTTTATCGATTCGGAACTGGTTAATCCATTGAGTTGGGAAGAGTTGGATAATGGCAAGTGGGCTCCAACCGGAATGCGTATGTATGACTATTCAATTATGCGCGAGCGAATCGGTGCGATTGTCAATTTAGAATGGCGACCCAATGTCGAAAGTCGAATTTATTTAAATACGATTTACAATGAGTTCACTGATGAAGAAGGCCGGGACCAGTTTGACTACGACATGTATCGTGGAGAGGTGAGCTTTCCTTCAGCCAATGAAGTGACCTACGACAGTGGTCGAGCTACCCGCGAGTTTCGTCAAAATAATCAAACTCAGAAGCTCTATAATATTTCGCCAGGAATAGACTGGCAGTTTGATAATATTGAAGTGAAACTAAATTATACGTATGCCCATGCTGAAGAGCACACCCCTGAGCGCAACGATATTGAGTTTCGTACTGGAAGCAATAATACATCCACAATCTTAGTTGATAGTTCAATGCCAGTATTTACTGATATTGATAGCGCTTTATATGACCCGGAAAGTTTCCCACTGCGTCGTATTCGCTTGCGTAAAGAGGCTATTGATGAGGACTTACATGCATTTAAGACAGATGTGAAATTTAACTTTACCGATGGCACTGATAGCTTCTTTAAAGTCGGTATGAAGTTAACGGATCGATCAAAAGAACGTGAAAATGCACAAGAATTGTGGGAACCAACCACAGATTCAACCTTTGCCGATACTGGCGGTGCATTGGGTGACGTAGCGAATTTTTATGATGGCCAATATGACTTTGGCCCGAGTATGGACTACCGTGGCGTCATGGATTATTACTACGTTGAGAATATCGACCTATTAGAATTAGATGAGGAAACAACCGCATTTAACGATAAGGCTTCTGACTATGATATTAGTGAAAAAATATACGCAGGTTACGGTATGGCAAGCCTTGAGTATGGTGATTTTACCGTTATAGGCGGTGTTCGAATTGAGCGCACAGCTGGCGAGTACAGCGCGTTTGCAATTAGAGATACTGATGGTAACGGTGATATTGACGTATCTGATATTCAAGCTTTGAATTTCGATAAAGACTATACTGATGTGTTACCTAGTCTTGCGCTGAATTATCGGCCAAAACCAGAAGTTGTGGTGCGTGCAGCATGGACGAACACCATTGGTCGTCCCAACTACAGCGATGTGGTCCCGACGTTTGAAGAAGAAGATGGAAATGGTGAGTCTGGGAATCCAGAATTAGAACCCTATTCATCTATGGGTCTAGACTTTTCAGCTGAGTTTTATCCTGATGCGGACACCGTCATGGCGGTTGCCTCATTCTACAAGCGTATTAAAAACCCAATTTATACACAGACAGTCTACGATACTGAATTTGCTGGCGTTGATTTGCTGAGTTTATCTCAACCACAAAATGCAAATGACGGTGATTTATTGGGGATTGAGTTAAATGCGATGACTCGTTTTACTTCTTTACCTTCTATATTTGATGGTTTCGGAATTTCAGCTAACTTGACCTATGTTGACTCTAGTGTCGATGTACCCGGCAGAGAAGACGATAACCTTACCTTTTTCCGTCAATCTAAATGGTTAGCTAGCGGTGCGCTTTTTTATGAAAAAGGGCCTTTTGATGCACGAATTGCGTTTAGCTATCGAGATGACTATCTAAACAGTGTGGGTTCCAGTGCTGATTTTGATAGTTATACTAAAGGACGAACTGTGGTTGATGCGAAGGTGGCCTATCGAATTCAAGAGGGGATTGAGATCTTTGTATCGGCATCTAACGTTAGCGAAGAGCCATTAGTGGGATATCAAGGTGACTCAAGCCGATTTACATCCCGTGAAGTTTACGGCGTCAATGCTGATTTCGGTGTGAGTGCTAGATTCTAGATCTATTCGATTCTAAAGTAAGAAATGGTTAATATGTGTAGATCAGCGATTACAAAGTCGCTGATCTTTTTTACATAAATAAATCGCTTTTTACTATGTTTGGGCCCACTGCCTAAGCAAGTTGTGATAAACCCCTGTGAGCTGGACTATTTCCGGGCTGTCATCGAGTTTATTGCGTAAAGCTTGGATTGCCATGTCCATATCGAACAAAATGCTGCGTTTTTCATCGCTGGAGACCATGCTTTGTAGCCAGAAAAATGAGGCTAAACGTCGTCCTTTGGTTACCGGAGTAACGCGATGTAAGCTGGTGGAAGGGTAGAGCACCATATCACCTGCCGCGAGTTTAATTCGCTGGGAGCCAAAAGTGTCTTCCATAACCAGTTCTCCGCCTTCATATTCATCCGGCTCTGATAAAAATAAGGTCATGGAAAGGTCGGTTCTTACTTTTACCGGCGTGCCGGGCACTTGGCGAATTGCGTTGTCGACATGAGTACCAAAGGATTGACCTCCTTGGTAACAGTTAAACAATGGCGGGAAAATTTTATTCGGTAATGCCGCTGACATAAACAAGTTATTTTGTGCTAGTGCCGCTAAAATAACATCACCTAATTCGCGAGCAACCTGAGAATCACCCGGTAATTGTAGGTTATTTTTGGTTTTCGCACTTTGGTAACCCGCAGTGATATTGCCATCTGACCACTGGGCTTCTAGAAGCGCTTTTCTTGCGGTTTCAACCTGTTGTTTGCTTAAAACAGCGGGTATTTTTAATAACATCTAGGCTTTCCTAAAATTGCAAAACCGACTCTTACAAGTCGGTTCTAGTTTAACTCTATTTGGTTATTTTAATTCGCTATAAAGTAGACGATTAAAATTGATAGTTTGCAGTCACACTTAAATATCGTCCTTCTCCAGGAATGTAATGACCGCCGGCTAATTGATCAACATAGTCTTCATCTGTCAGGTTACTACCATTCAACTGGAGGCTTAATTTTTCAGTAGCTTGGTACGATACCATCATATCCCAGATCAAGTAACTGTCAGCAGCTTCACGACTTTCAGGTGTACTGCTGTTGTATCGCTTACCCATATATTGCGCCCCTAGACCAAAAGCTAAGGCGTCTGAATAATCGTAGCGACCCCAGAGGCTATATGAGTTTCGAGGAGTGCGGGGTAATTCATAGCCGATTTGTGATTCATCATCACCTTCAGCATTAACCACTTCACTATCTTGATATGTATAGGCTACGATAATTGATAATTCGTCGGTTAGGTTGCCTGCCAGCCCCAGTTCAATACCGTCAACTCGTTGTTTACCATTTAGAGTATCATAGCCACTTTCATCTCCCTCGAAGAAAGGGTCATCGGTAAGTGCATTGGTTTTTTCGCTTCTAAAAATAGCGGCATTACCAAATAATTTACCGTCATACATCTCCCACTTATAGCCTAGTTCATAGCTGAGGGTTTCTTCTGGATCTAGGTCATTCTGATTGCTGTTACTTCTAGTGGATGCGGTTAAATCTTCAGCGGATGGACTAAATGAGTTGCCTGCGCTTAAATATATACTACTGCTTGCATCCGGTTTATAAACGACGCCAGCGTTCCAACTTAATTCGTCATTTTTCGCATTCAATTTAACACTTGGGTCATCACCATCTAGGTCATAGAAATACTCAGTTTCAAAGCTATCCCAACGAAGACCAAGGGTTAGTTGCCACTGTGGATCTAAGGTGATGGTATCAAATACATAAATAGCCTTGGTGTCGCCAGTGGCTTCGTTACTTTTATCGGTACGGGCATATTGTCCGGTAAACTCTACTGCGGCATCTGGGTTGTATAAATCGACCAATTCAGGGGTATCATTGAGGTTATCAGGCACAATGGCTTCAAAATTCCAACGCTCAAATTTTTCCTGGCTTATTTCTATGCCAGTCGCAATATCATGTTTAATATCGCCTAGTTGGTAACTGCCGATTAGGTCACCTTGAAAAACGGTCATCGAATCTTTGGTGTCGCGGGTTTTTTCATCACTCAGGCGCACATCCGTGCTGGTGGTTAAACTGATAAACCTAGGAGCGGTCACAACAGATTGACGTTCGATAGAGCCGGTTCTGACTAAAGCCCGTAAAGTCGTGGAACTATCTACATCATACTCGTATTTAGCGGTTAATGACTGACCCTTAATGTCCTCGAAGTCACGATAAATATTACCGTAGAAATTATCGAAATCGGCGTTTGAAGGGCCACCTTCGTAGTCAGCTAATTCGGCAACGGGATCGGATGTGGCACTGTTAGATACCCAAGGCATGCCATAGTCGGGAAGGTTATCTTGTTTTTGATAGTCGCCATTCACGCTGAAACGAGAATTTGTGCCTAAACCGGTAGCAAGTGACATAGCAATGGCATTATTGCTGTTGTTAACATAGTTTCGACCTGCTACATCTCCATCGTCTAATAATGCGTTGATACGCAAAGCTGAAGTGTCACCAAGGGTCAAGTTAGCGTCAACTTGTGCTCGGTAATCATTTTCGGTGCCTAATCTGAGACTAACATCAGCAAATTCATCAAGAGTGGCGGTTTTCGTTTGCAGGTTTATTGCCCCACCTGCAGCGCCACGGCCATAAATAGCGGCACCTGGGCCTTTCGCTACTTCAACAGCTTCAATATTATAAATATCCCGTGAATAGCCGGCGATATCACGAACGCCATCAATTAAAATATTATTTGCCGCGTTGAAACCACGAATAGACATGCTATCCCCAGTGGGTGTGCCACCTTCACCAGCGGCCATGGAAATGCCCGGTACATTGCGCAAGGCAGAACGCAAGCTATCAACGTTGCGATCTTTCATGACAGACTGAGGAATAACAGTAATTGACTTAGCTGTATCCAACAGCGGCTGCGTGTACTTTACAGAAGTAGAGCTCTCTACTTTATAATTTTCTTCAGATTGTGCCGTTGCCTGTGAAATCGCTAGTTCCTGCACCTCTTGAGCGTGGGCAACTCCCATTGGTAATAAAGCGCTCAAAGCCAAAGTAATCGCATTGCGGGCGAATTTATCTTTTACCGCTGCGTGTTGTACTGCAGTCATTTATGTTCTCCATTGTTAATTATGTGTGGTTTGTTTTTTGTGTTGAGTAGATAACTCAAGGTGGAGTAAGCTTATTTTATGATAAATCTAAATGCAAGTAATTATCATTCGCATGGTTATTTACACTTGTGTTCGTTTCTGTCAGAATGAGGATATCGGTGATAAATCAATCTTTTATTTTGATGTCGACACGATGAGGCACGGGCTTCGGTAGGAAATAAAAGTGAAGAGCGACGGTAATCATGAGATTTAAATTAAATAAGCTGGTAGATCATAGAATACTGGTGGTAGTTGGCTGTTTATTGTCTAGTCATTTGTATGGGCAAGAAATTAGTAAAGTTGAAACTATGGTGAATCAATGGTTAGGAATTGAACGCCAAATAAATGCTCTGGAATCGGAGTGGCAACAACAGCAACCTTTGTTAACCCAGAGAATGCGATTGCTTGAGCTGGAAAAAGAGCAGCTTTTAACCATGCTATCGGAGAAAAAAGGGGATTCTTCTCAAGTTGAAAAGCAGCGCTTGGCATTAGCTGAAGAGCAGACAAGGTTAGAACAAGAGCAAGGGATATTGGAACAACAAATTGGTTTGTTAACCAATCAACTAAATGGCTTAGATGAAACTTTACCGCCACCGGTGAAGCAAGCTTGGCAACAGGATATTGGTGAGTTGGATAGTGCTGCAGAATCTTCCATTCAATTGCAGGGGAACCTGGCACGACTATCGAAATTAGCTGAATTTGACCAGCGAATTTCTGTTGTTCAAATGCCCATAGCTAATAATGAAAACGACCAGATACTTGTTAAGCAACTTTACCTTGGGGCTTCAAGCGCATGGTTTGTTAGCTTAGATGGCAGTTTTAGTGGAACGGGGCGAGTAACACAAAGCGGTTGGCAGTGGCAATTCGATGACAATATAGACAGCAATGCTATCAGTCAGGCAATTGCCATATTCGAGAAACAGAGTGAAGCTGATTTTGTCAGTTTACCGTTTTCTATTTCCAGCCTAAAAGAGCAGTAACCATGTCATTTACTCATTATTATCGTTCCTTAATTATCACACTAAGTGTATTGATCTTATTAGGACTACAAAACATCGCTCTAGCAAATGAGGCTGTCGATAAGGGGTTAGTAACTAAGTTAAGTGACGCCCAGAATCGATTGAGCTCCAGTCAGAAAAAAATTGCTTCCCAGAAGCGTAATTTACTCGAAAAGTTAAATAAACTTGAAGAAGAAGTGCAAAATCTACAGCAGAAAACCGCTGCGGCTAGACGGCTGAGTGATGAAAAAACATTGAGTTTGAATCAGCTTGAATCACGTATTAAAGATTGGCGAGAACAACAACGATATCAACAAAACCTATTAAATCGTTTTTTACACCAGCAACAACTGCATAATCAACCTGCTGGATTAGCTACTGCAGAGAAAATGCAGTTGATACAAAACTTCAGTCAAGAATTGCAAGCTAAACTGTCACCCAAATGGCAACCTCAATCCATTGTGATGAGTAATGGAAAAGTTGAGCAGTTACCCACTTTATCACTAGGTCCTCTAAATTGGTTTTGGCATGAGGAGTTGCAACAAGCAGGGTTAGCGTCGCGAGAAAATGGCCAATTGCATGCAACCTTATTACTCGATGGTAGCGCCAGTTCTGGCCTAAAGGATATTCAAACTGAAGGGCGCGGAGAGCTGTTTTTTGATCCAACCATGAATCGTGCGGTTGCCCGTGAGCAACATCAACAGACTGCCTGGCAACATGTTGTAAAAGGTGGCGTGTGGGTTATCCCTATTCTTACCTTTGCCGTTTTGGCCTTAGTTATCGCAATCTATAAATCGGTTCAATTAGCGCGCTTACCTAAGTTGCAGCGTTTTACCCCGGCCTACCTACAAAGCCAATTATCCACACCAAGTGACAAAGTAGTTGCCACTATTAAAGGTCAACAAAAGGTGCTGTTTGAAATCGCGTTACAAGCTAAAAATGACAGAGTGCGGGATGACCAATTGTTTGTGCAATTACAGCAAGATAAATACTGGTTAGAACGTTGGTTGTTAGTGATTGGTATTACCGCATCTGTTGCGCCTTTATTAGGACTCTTGGGTACGGTGAGTGGCATGATTGAAACATTTAAAATGATGACCTTATTTGGCAGTGGTGATCCTGAAGTGGTGTCTGGGGGCATTGCTCAAGCCTTGATCACTACCGAACTTGGACTGGTAGTTGCCATTCCGGCTTTGATTTTAAATGCTATTTTATCAAAGCGGACTAAATCTTATTATCATGAGCTTGAAAACTTTGCGGTATTACTCAGTCAGCCGGCAGATGAGCCGCTGAGCGAACTGAAACAGGAGGCGGCATGATCTCACAGATAAGTCACAGCTGGGTGTGCTGGGCGATACTGTTGCTGGCGATATATTGTTATCAAGAATTGTGGCAACAGTATTTATTTAGTAGAAGCAACGGCCGCAGCTCAAACAAAGCTGTTGCTGATACTCGCATGGATAAAAATGACAATGGCAGCACACAAAATAACCTGAGCAGTGAATTTACAGCCGTGTTAATTGGTGCATTACCCTTAATGGGATTGTTAGGAACCATTATGGGATTACTAGAGTGTTTCGCTGGTATCGCTTCAGATGGGGCAAGCAGTGCGCTATTGAGCGATGGTATTGGCAAAGCATTGTTAACCACTCAGTTAGGGTTAGTCTGTGCAATTCCCGCTTGGATCTTACAAGGTAACATTCGTAATCGAATAGCAAGACAGCAAGCTTATGTTTCTGTTAGGAGTGAATAAGCAATGGCTTCCCGATTACAGCAACGCATAGAACAACAAAATGACCACAGCATTGATATGTCACCCTTGCTAGATGTGGTTTTTATTTTACTGATATTTTTTATTGTCACTACGGTTTTTGTGCGAGAAACCGGTGTGGAAGTGGATAAACCCCAAGCCATTTCAGCCTCACAATTAGATAAAACCGTAATATTGTTGGCAATCACTGACGCAGGTGAAGTGTTTTATGACGGCAGCCAAATTGGGGTTGTTGGTGTGCGCAGTACGTTAGAGCAGTTGCAGCAATATGATCCAAAACCTGTGGTTATCCAAGCAGATAAAAATGTGCCAACTCAACTGTTGCTTGAAGTTATTGACGAAGCTAAGTTGGCGGGCTCGATAACAGTGAACATCGCGGCGTTAAAATCATGACTGTCCTGTATAATTACCTGCGTGGGCGCGCTTTATCATTGTTAATCAGCATTGCAATGCTTAGCATGGCTTTGTTCATTATGTGGATGAGTGACTGGTTGAAAACCCAAACCGACGAAACCTTGGTTGTTAGAACCGTCTCAACAGTTAATTTACCGCCACCACCTCCACCGCCGCCTCCTCAGCAAACCCATGAAGTCAGTCAAACCGATGTGCAATTAAACGTGCAGGGGGAGGGCGCAACTTTGCCGGTTATTGAATTTGACGTACAGTCTATCGATTTACTCAAACCCCAAGAAATCAATATTGATCCCCTCAACACCCAATGGCAGTCATTAGAGGTTGATTGGGATGCAGTGGGTATAGAGTCATTGGATGCTGTACCCACTTTACTCACCCCACTGGTTGTCGACTTTCCTAAAAGTCTGCAACGTCGGGGAGTCACCAAAACCTTGGTAAAATTAGATGTAATGATTGATGAAGAGGGCAAGGTTACCTTAATCAATGTGGCCAGCAATTCCTATCCTGAACTTAATCAAGAAATACGTAAATTGGTCAGAAAAAGCCGATTTAGCCCGCCACAAAAAGACAACGAACCTGCCCGAGCTCGTTTCATTTGGCCAATAGAAATAAGTGTTTAACTAATATATGAAGATTAAATTATTCCCTAACTTATGTATTCCAGCTACGCGGTTTAAAACTGCGGTAGATTCTGTATTTGCTGGCTTACTGTTGCTGTTATCGAGCACACAGGTTTTTGCTAATGTGGAGGTTGCATTAGCTGAACCTAATTGGCAATTTTTATTAGAAAGTGCACCGGTGAGTCCCATCAGCGCACAATTACCCCCTCAGGAAAAACGTTTTGCTCGCGAGATTCAACCCTTGTTATCTAAACAAGAATTTGAAGCTGTAGCAACAGCTTTTGAGCAACGGCCATTGGCAAACGACAGTGCGGCTTTGCAACAACTGCGGGGGCAAGTGATGTTGAGCTTAAAACGTTATGATGAAGCTGAAAACGCGTTAAAATCTGCCTTGCAACAGATGCCTAACTTGGCGTTAGCTCACCGCAGCATGAGTATGCTTTACATGCTAAATAAAAATTATAGCAAGGCCAGAGAACACTTAAGCCGCAGTATTGAATTAGGGGTGGCCGACGCGCAACTGTATGGCCAATTAGCTTATCTCAATTTAAATAGTCAACGGCCAGCGGCAGCGATTGCAGGTTATCAACAAGCTCTGTATTTACAACCTGATAATCTGCAATGGCAACAAGGTTTGCTTTACGCTTGGCTCAACAGTCACAATTTTGACTCAGCACAGCGTCTAGTAGAAGACATGATAGAACAAGGTCAACACGAAAACCCTCACGAACTTTGGTTGTTGCGAAGTCAAATTGCCTTGCAACGTGAACACCCCGAACAAGCCCTAAGCAGTTTAGAAGTGGCGTTACAATTGTCTCCCCAAGATTTAAGCAATAGCTTATTAGCAGCCAAGTTACATGTTCAACACGGCAGTATTCCGCGCGCTATTGAGTTGTTGAAACTAAGTTTAGGAAACGATGAGGTGGTAGAATCTGCAGAATATTGGGCAACATTAAAACAAGTGCTTCCTTGGCTATTGAACCAACAACGTTATGCATCTGTTGATTCTTTACTTAGCGCGGCGGCTCGTGTTGAAGTACCTGTGGATTTTCAAGGGCTACTTAATTTGTATCGCGGTCAAATCGCGGTTGCGCGAAACGCAAATAAGCGAGCACTCAAGTATTTTTCTCAAGCCATCAAACATGATCCCCTGTTGCCCGAAGCATTGCTTGGGATTGCTAAGCTCTATCAAAGTCAAAATAAGTATCAGCAGGCAGAAAACTACTTTGTGCGAGCCAGCTCCTTACCGCAAGTTCAGCAGCAAGCATTAGTGGCTCATGCGCAAATGCAAATTGAACAGCGTCAATTTCAACAAGCTGTAGGGCTGTTACAGCAGGTGATAAAATTGAATCCTAATCGAAGGGATATCAAGCATAATATCTCTGAGTTGCAAAAGATCATTCGACAGCAGCAATATGGCGCTTAGGTAAGTTGGGGGAACAACCTAAACTCACGGCTTAACTCTTCAGCTTTGGCAGTCATGATGGTGTGATTGTCTTAGCTAATTAGCCTTTAAGCTGCAATTGGCAATGTCAGTAGGCAGTCAGTACCGCCCTTTTGTAAAGACAATCTTTACACTTCAAATCAGGTATTTTCGAACGATAACTGGTAAAATTCTGCGCGAAAAATCCACCAACCACTACATTTGAACTCACGTTTTGCCATTTAGGTTCTTAAGGCCCGTAGGTTATTAATTTTTGCCTTGTCTAGCGTGACTCTGATTTGAAGGAATATAAATGAAAATTTTATCCGCTCTACTTATCTCTACATTTGTCTTTTCTGGAAATGTACTTGCCGCCGACGACACGCTCAATAAATTGCAGGGATTACTTGGCAGTTCATCATCTAGCTCACAGGTGACGGATGCACAAGGAACAGATACTAACGAAGACACGCAATCTTTTGATATCGCCAGTTTAGTAACCATGGTTTCAGAAAATTTAGACGTATCTGAAGCACAATCGGAAGGTGGCTTGGCTTCGATCTTTGATTACGCTAAAGATAATCTTTCTGATACAAATTACACTGAACTTGCGCAAACTATCCCAGGTTTAGATTCTCTGTTAGACAATGTACCAGCGCTTACTTCGGACGCATCTACTGATAGCGCTTCTGTATCCGGCTTACTTAGCAAAGCCTCAGAATACAGCTCGTCTTTAAGTACTATTAATGAATTAAAACAACAATTTGACGCTCTGGGTTTAGATACTGAGATGATCACTAGCTTTATTAGCCAAATTAATAGCTTCTTTAGTGAAGATAAAGATACGCTTTCCCTGTTGCAATCGGGTTTAGGTAACTTAGCAACAGCCCTTTAATTTGTGAATACGGGTAACACGTTAGTTTTAATTGTTACCCTGTTTCTTACGATCTGGCGGCCTATTTAGTTCTGGCCCTTTGTTACCCTTTGCCAACGATACAAAACCCATATTATGACTCCTAGAAATATATCTTTAGCCTTTCGTAAACAACCCGGGTGGTTGCGATACACCACTTACTTGCTTAGCGCATATTTCATTTATGCCTTAATTTTGGGTTTGTTGACGCCATTGATACTACAATCCCAGCTTCCGAAAATATTAAGTGACAAGCTGCAACGGGATGTCACTATCGAAAAAATCAGCATAAACCCATTTTTATTGCGTATTCGTGTTGCCAATTTCGTTATTGAGGAGAATAAAAGGGACGAACGCTTTGTTAACGTTTCGCAATTAGAAGTGGATGCGAGCTTCTGGCAAACCTTGATAAATTTCACGCCAACGTTAGAAAGTCTGTCAATTAAACAACCATACTTGCACTTAGCAAGGCTTGCAGAAAAAGAACATACCGAGTTTAACTTTTCCGATATTCTCGATACTTTACAAGCAGAAGATGGTCAGCAAGAAGCTGCCACAGAAGAGGCCGGTATTGCCCATTTTCGAGTGAATTATTTCACTCTGGAGGGCGGACAGATACTGCTATCGGATGAGGTTTCCAGTACCAATATCGCATTACCTAATTTAGCCTTTGAACTAACGGAATTCGATACCCAAGGGGCGATTTCTAAGGTCATTCAGCAACAAGACCCGGTAACCGACGACAATCATTATGATGTGCACATCGAAACCGCAGAAGGCGGATCCATTGATTTTACCGGGCAAATGCAATTAGCGCCGTTTGAAATTAAGGGCAATATTGCCCTTTCAGATATCGCTCTAGCCCCCTTATGGCCGTTATCAAATGACCTCATCGAAGCTAAATTAACTGATGGTTTGCTTGGGTTTTATGCTGATTATCATCTGTCAGAAGAGCAAAGTGGAATGCGCTTTCGGGCCGATAATACCCAATTATCGTTATCCAATTTGGCCATATCCGCTAGTAATGAACCACGCATAAAAGTAGCCGCAATCGATATAAAGCAGCTCAGTTTGGACACGGATTCAGAACAAATTAACTTGGCTGAAGTTACGATTGATCAGCCATGGATTGACGCCAACTTTGATAAACAAGGTTTAGATTTACAAGGGTTATTTACGCCCACCAAAGCGGCAACGTCAACCCAAGTACCGTCTCCAACTGGGCCCCAGGTGAATTCACCAAAAAGCCAAGCTGATGAGTCTAAATGGCGCGTGATTTTACAATCTTTTGCTTTAAACAAGGGGACTATTGAGCTTAAAGAATCAATGGTTTCCGATGGCATGTATTGGCAAGTTCTTGATTTAAATCTCGCCACCGGTGTTATAGATACAGCCTTTGAAACCCCCATTGAATACAAGTTAGCACTAGCTCTAGGTGGTGACGTTAGTGCCCAGCCCATATTGGCATCTGGCCACTTTAGCAGTGACGGAGAGGTCAGCGTAGCCACTGAGCAGGTTACTGGTTCTTTTAAGATTGAAGAGTTTGCGTTAACCCAACTTCAATCTTATTTGCTTCCTTATGTAAATGCCACTATCGACGATGGTTTAGCTAGTGTCTCAGGTACATTCGACGGCGGTACAAGCAATGCAATTAGCATTGCGGGGGAAGCCAATATCGCTAACCTGAGTGTGATTGATGGACTGCACCAACAACCCCTAGTCAATTGGCAAGATATGAATATTCAAGGTATTCAATATCAGTCTGCGGGAAATCAACTGTCAGTAAAAACTGTCAGGTTCGATAAACCCTTTAGCAAATTTATTATTTATCAAGATAAACAAACGAATATCGGAAATATTCTTGTTCAGAATTCGTCATCTAACCCAGATTCAACACTAGACTTAGAAGATGGTTCACCTTCGTCACCGAGTGCTTCTTTGGCGTCAGCGCAACAACAAAGTGTTGAAAATGCACAAGCTGCAACCTCGCCCATGGTTATTATTATTGATGATATTAGTATCAATGATGGTCGTGCTTATTTCGAAGATAACTCTTTAAAAGCGCCTTTCGCCTCAGGTATTGAACAGCTAAACGGAAATATTGCATCACTTTCTTCTTCACCACAGAGCGCAGCGAAAGTTGACTTAGTGGGGAAAATAGACGGTTACGCACCTGTGCTCCTCAAAGGGGAAGTTAACCCGCTCATCGAACAAATGTTTTTGGATTTGAATTTTACCGTTGATGGCGCTGAACTAACATCAGTTAACCCTTATTCGGGTACCTATATGGGACATTTTATTGATAAAGGACTACTGTCAATCAATGTGAATTATCTACTTGAAAATAACCAGTTGGTGGGGGATAACCAAATCGTGATCGACCAACTCACTTTAGGGCGTAAAACTCAATCCGAGCAAGCGGTGAGTCTGCCCTTATCCTTGGCCATTGCATTATTGCAAGACTCTAATGGTGTTATTGATTTGGGAATGGAAGTCTCTGGAGACTTGAACAATCCGAGCTTTGGTTTTGGTTCAATCATATTCAAAGCCCTGGGAAATATCATCACCAAAGCGGTAACCGCACCATTTTCTTTATTAGCCAATTTAGTGGGGAGTGAAGATGAACTCAACAAAGTCGCCTTTGCTGATGGGGTGGCCGAACTGGACGAAACCGCTTCACAAACGCTTAGTACTTTAGCTGCGGCTTTGGCAAAACGTCCCGGACTCAGAGTCGACATCGAAGGTACAGTGGATGAAGTCACGGATGCCTATGAATTGGCAGAACAGAAACTACTAGAACAATTGCTCCAGCTGTCAGGCGAAACCTCATTGCCGGATGACTTTGGTCCAAGCACTGTGCCTCTGTCAGGGCCACTCACTGACGCCTTAACTCGTTTATTTACTTCAACTACCAATAAACTGGTTGAGCAAGAACGCGAAGTTGTAAAAGGAATACTTCAAGAGGGTGATAGCGAAAAAGTGATCCCAGAACAGCAATTAGAGCAAGCACTTCTGATTGCGATGTATAACCAAGTCAGAAGCTCTATTGATATTTCAAGACGTGAGTTGGCAAACTTAGCCGCAGAAAGAGCCAAAGCTGTTAAATTATTTTTGACCACCCAAGGAAATATCGACCCCAATCGATTGTTTCTTCTTAACAGCCGTCAACATTTAGCCAGTGATGAAAGTGGCGTTTCTCTGACGCTAGAAGCTAATTAACTTTAAAAATCTAAGAGCGAACAGTATATCAGGCTTGCAACTTAGCCGATTTTGCAAGCCTGATAATATTGAAAGCGCCACGCTTCCAAGCCCAACACTTATCTATTTCCCATCAAAGCCCGTTAGGACGAACTTCTGAACCCGTCTGCCAGAGCTCACTTCTGAGGTATATAAATTCCCGTCGCCGTCTACCACAACGCTGTGAAGCCAAGTAAATTGTCCGGGGTAGCGACCAGGGCGACCAAAACTACCAAGTACTTCATAGGTATCGTGCCATAAAATCCAAATACGACCGTTCATCATATCGGCAACGTACATGTATTTATTATCAGGAGAGAAGTCGATATCTGATGCGGTTCCTAAGCCGCCTGTATCACCGGCAACAATTACATCTTGTACGAACTGCACTTTGCCGTCTTGGTTGGCTTTGAATACCTGAATACGATTGTTTCGGCGGTCACAGACATATATACGTCCGTCTTTGGATTGAGTTACGCAATGCACGATGTCACCAAAACTCTGGGCCTCAGTACTGGTATTTTCGCTGTTACTAGTAGCCTGGGAAACGTCAAATGCACCTTGTCTTGTGCCACCGCCTGGCTCACCGCCGTAGGCTCCCCATAGTTGGTCAAAACGGTTGTCTTTGGTATCAAACGCAGTAATGCGTTTATTAATGTATCCGTCGGCGATAAAAACCTGATTGTTTTGAATGTTGTGGAAAATATCCGCCGGATTACCCAACGCATCTTGGCTCAAATTACCATCGGTTTTACCCCGCTGGCCATACTGACGAATGAACTTTCCTTTAGTTGTAAAATTCAATACTACATGGTCGTCATTACCGTTTCCTCCTAGCCAAACCGTATTATCGTCATCGACATAGAGGCCATGCACAGTCGCCGGCCACTGGTTAGTACCTGCTAGGCTGGGCGCTAACTCTGGACCGCCCCATGCTTCGAGCAGCTCTCCAGCTTGGGAAAATTGCATGACGTGCGGTGCAGCTTCACAACATAAGCCAGTGTTGTTGGTTAATCCAAGATCTAAGCCGCTGAGGGAGTTGGGGCGGTGCAAAACCCACACATTATTTTGTTTATCTACGGCTAAACCAGGAACTTGCCCCATTAACCAAGTCGCAGGCATAGTCGGCCAGCTTGCATCCACACTAAATTGTGGAACTTTATGAGTTGGATTCGTTGCCGGATAACGCTCTACAGAGACCAAGCTATTATGAGTAACCTTTTCATTCTTTGTTGGTAGGGCCTCGGACACACCACAAAAAAGTGAAAACAAGCTGAACCCAAGTGTCTTTAAAGCCAAGTTGGTTGTCGGTAAATATGATTGAATCATTTTAGCTGCCTTTATTGTAACGGTTAGTTTGAATGACGCTTAACTACAGCACTATGCTTAGAGACGCAGATAACATTAGTCTATAAGCTTTCGTCTTCATCCTAGATAAAAACCTATGCGGTTAACATTAGTTTACGTTGAAATGCAGATATTAGAGGACTTAAATTAATCAGGGAGTGGAGGATGATGCGGCTAGACAATTACCCAGTGTGCTTATTTTACCTATCTATTTAAAAAAGCGCCCTAAGCGGGCGCAATGGGAAGCTATTAAATGTGTAGCCAAGCAACCCATTGAGGAAGATGCGCGGCAATTTTTACCAGCTTGGGGCCACTTACTTTTCCTTAGCTGGGGATATCGAATCGTTGACCTGACAGAAAATTGCACTGTGAATTTCTTTCTATTGGAGAGGAAACTGTTGACGCTAGGGTGTAAAAGAGAAAGGTAACAAACAGAATTTATCCGCAGGTCAGTGAAGGGCTCCGACTATTCACTGACCTGCCCAAGAGTATGATTTATCTAGGCAACCACTAATTGCCAAACACCTTTAATCCCCACTGCTGAAGTGAAAATAGAGAACAACAATATTGCGCCTAAAACAATGTTAGCGAACGCGCTGTTTGCGTGTTCTTTCATCAAATCTTTGCGATTACCTAAATAGAAGATACAGGCTACGGTAACAGGCAGGATTACGGCGTTAAACGCCTGCGAGATTATCATCACAAATACTGGGCGTGCTTCAAAAATCGGTACCACTAACCCTAACAAAGAAATAGCAAACACCATAATACGGTACTTAGGCAGAGTCATATCCCGTTTAGCGCCGGTATAATCGCACAATAGCCAAGGTAACATTAATATGTTTGGAAACTGTGAAGATACCCCTGCGGCAATTAATCCAAAGGCAAATATCGAAGTGGCCAAAGCTCCCGCGAGTGGCTCTAAAATGCTGATCATTTGTGATGCTTTTGATAAACCAATACCTTCTACATACAAGGTTCCGGCTGCTGCAGCCATTATGGAGGCACTAATAATGAACATCAGAAACACTGAGAAAATAGCATCATTTCGTTGCTTGCTATAATCTGCCAAGGTCCAGCCCGCTTCTTTTACCAAAGTAGTACGGATAATAAATAATCCGGAAAATACTGTGGTGCCAATCATAGACGCAATGACTAAAAATGGTCCCTTATCAGTAGTTGATGTTACTTCTGGAATACTGGGTACTAAGCCTTTCAAAATCTCCATTGGAGGTGGCATCATGATAAAAAAGTTAATTAGAAAACAAGCTGACATAATGGCAACAATTACCGCCAAGCTGCGTTCAAAAAACTGGGTTTTACCATTCCAAAAAATGAAATATACCAAGCTGAGAAAAAAACCAGCAAAGTAAATAGGGGAGATACCACCATCAACAGCAGATTTTGACCACTCGTAACAAATATCAGCCACTATTCCCATCACACCCATGACACTGCCGCATACACCAAAGGTCAGTGCGACTAAGAAAAAGATGCCTACGCCAGGATGAATGTGTTTTCTAAAGGCTTGCAGGGCGGTTTCGCCTGTAATCAGGGTATAGCGACCATACAAGTTGATCATGAAAAAGGTACATAAACAAGACGCGATTATGGTCCACAATAAAGACATACCATAGTCTGCGCCGGCCTTGGCCATGGCGGTTACACTGCCAGTACCAATATTGAAACCGAGTAAGAAAATACCAGGTAGAAACAAAGCTAAGCCTTGAGCGAATTTTTGTTTCAGGGATTTTTGCGAGGAATTTTGCATTTTAACTACCTAAGTTATTGTAACGGCTTCACTCGTTAATGAGTCACAGGCGAAACCGTTTTTTATTGGTACTATCCGCCGGGATAGCATTCCAAAACCGTCATTCCCGATTCGGATTCGTATTGGAAATCATCCACCTTTGCGGGACAGAAAAAGCGGTCCCACTGATTTAACTGGGTAACTTCATCTCCAACTCGCAAAAGACCACTGCCTTGGGTCACTACGCCGATGAAAAACGCATCTTGCTTTCGCTCAAAATTACCATTCACGATAGCGCGTCGGACGGTAAAACAAGGGGTTTTTTCAGGCCCAATGAGTTCTTCTAGTGTATTCCCAGCGTGGTCGTCAATTAACACTTCAGGTAGGCAACGAAATTCATCATCAATCTGTTCTGGTGGAACAGGAGAGAAGTTAAACGCATCTAACGCAGTTTCGATGCCCCGATCCATAAAGCGTGCTTTTTCCGGGATCACATAACCACATCTTTCGAATTCAAACCTGACGGCTAAATCAGATGGTTCCATGATCTCCAACATCAAAATGCCTTCACCCAAAGCGTGGGGACGGCCGCCTGGTAACAAAAATACGTCACCGGGTTTTACAGGTATGCGATCGAAACACTTTTCAATGGAAGCAATATCTTGTTCTTCTATCCATTTTTTGAGTTGCTCGCGACTGGGTGATCTTTGAAAGCCAGCGTAAATATAGGGATCAGTGACATCTTCACGGATCTCGAGAATCACATATGCTTCCGTTTTCCCGCGGGGAAAGCCTAATCGCTGTTGCGCAAATTCGCGGGTAGGGTGCGCTTGGAAATGCAATCTCGTTGCACTGTCCAAGTACTTTACTAATGGAATATCATCTAAAGAGCGGGGGGCGTCGCCTACGGAGCCTAGAAAATGTTGCTGGTCTTGGTTTAGCAAATCGCGAAAAGTTACCGACTCGCCATTTTCAAGATTAACGGTCGCTAAACCTTCTGAGATATCTTCGCGGCCGATGTTGCGGGCCTCTACGGTTGAACCAATCCAATCTTCTGGAAAACTTGAGTCTTGGGGGTTAACTTTGCCTTCGATTAAATCGAGTAACTTTCCACCTTGGTAAGTACGCCAAACTCGGTTCGCTGAGAACTTGATAATATCTTTCATGATGATGGTTCTTCTAATTGAGCTGAAAGGGCTCTGATGACCCCTCTAACTTCAGCAAGCCCTTTGAGACGACCTATGCCTGAGTATCCCGGATTAACGGTTTTATCGATGTCATCCATCATTTGGTGGCCATGATCGGGACGGATAAATATAGCTTGATCCTTAGCTTCTGTTTGGCGACGACGCTTTTCTTCTAATAACAATTCCTTGACCACATGAATCATATCAATATCACTGTCGAGGTGACTGGCTTCGTAAAACGTGCGTTGTTCTTCAGGGTCTCGACTCACACCGCGAAGGTGTGAAAAGTGAATGCGAGGTCCAAACTGTTTTGCCATCGCCGGTAGATCGTTGTCTGGACGACTACTATAGGTGCCAACGCATAGAGTAATACCATTAGCAGGACTAGGTAGCGCATTAAATAGAATATCGAGATCGTCTGCTGTACATATAATGCGCGGTAGTCCTAGCATATCACGAGGAGGATCATCGGGATGAATGGCCAGTTTCACGCCCAAAGCTTCGGCGCGAGGAAGCACTTGGGATAAAAATCCAAAGAGACTTTCACGTAAGGTGTCACTGGTGACATCTTTATAGTTGGCTAACATTTTACGAAAGTCATCTAACCCATAAGCGTCAGTCATTTTGCCTGGCAGACCGGCAATAATATTATTGGTCAGTTGCTCTTTTTCGGCTTCAGACATGCTCTCAAAAATGTGCTTGGCTTCAGCTATTTCAGCGGCACTGTACTCTGATTCCGCATTTTCACGTTGCAGTATAAACAGATCGAAAGCGGCAAATTTTTTCTGATCAAAACGCAGTGCATAAGCACCATTAGGAAGCTTAAATTTGAGATCGGTACGAGTCCAATCAATGACGGGCATAAAGTTGTAGCAAATCGTTTTTATCCCGCATTTGGCGAGATTTTCCATGGATTCAATCCAATTATCGATATACTTTTGATGGCCTGGGCGCTTTAATTTGATATCTTCATGAACGGGAATACTTTCCACTACGCTCCATTTTAACGCTGTCAGACCCTCTTCACAGTCTTCGATAAGTGCTTGATATTGGCGAATGGCGTCAATCGTCCAAACATCACCGGTAGGGATATTATGAAGTGCACTGACAACATCAGTTGCACCTGTTTGTCTAATGTCATTTATGGTTACCGGGTCGTTGGGACCAAACCATCTCCAAGATTCACGCATGTTAAGATTCTCTAATTAGGATAAAAATAAACTTCCCACCTTCACCGCAGCGCCATCATGATTATGGATATAAAAATATTCCCATGGCCATTTAACTCAGATTTACACCTTTGACAGTTTCTTAGCCTAACCGTCATGTGCATGCTTGACACAATTTAATGTGTGTCTATTTCCATTTTAGCAAGTTGCGTGATTGTGAAAATCGAAAATCAAAGTATCCAATAATAGTAAATTGGTCAACCAATATATTAGCTGGGTTACAGATTTTTAATCATTTTTCGATTCTTTTTAACACAATTAGTCAGGATGAAATTCATTTCATCAACAAAGGCTAATGATTAAAAAGCACACTTTTAAAATTATTCAAGTCGTTGTTATATATAGATTAAAAGTTGAATTATTAGTATATTTTAAACTTTGGTAACTAAGTTTTCACCTTTGGTTAGACCAATACTTTAAATATTTGTTAAATTATTTATTACCAAAAGGTTGACCTTTACGAAATTACTTGTAAGTATTACGTAAATTATTTGTAAGTCTTGGGCCTTTTTGATGTAAACGAATAAGTTTGTGTAAATTTTTATCTAAACTATATTCCAATAAGAAGACACTCAATTGTTACAAATAAGTTAAAACACACATAAAACTCACAGGAACAATATATTCAACACAGATTATCGAAAATTACTTTGGCGATGCTTTCAGCAACCGCGCTAAATATGTCCGCATCTGCTCTTGCACAAGATGCTCAAGCAAATGCAGATGACGACTACGAAGTTATTCAAGTAACGGGTATTCGCAGCTCACTAACTAGTGCCTTAGCAGAAAAGCGTGAATCTAATAACCTCGTTGAAGTCATTGAAGCGGTTGATATTGGTAAGTTACCTGACCAAAACTTGGCGGAAGTATTAGAAAACGTAACTGGTATTCAAATCACCAGAACCGCAGGTGTAGGTACAGGTGTTCAAATCCGTGGTACAAACTCTAACCGAACAGAAATTAACGGTGTGTCAACTGTGGGTTCTGGTGCGGGACGAAGTGGTATTAGCTTTGAAGACGTTTCAGCTGGCATTATTGCTGGTGTTGAGGTGACTAAGTCGCCTGAAGCTAAAACAATTGAAGGATCTGTGGGTGGTACTGTAAACCTTAAAACAATACGTCCACTGCAATTAAACGACACCCTAATTTCCGTGCGAGTGCAAGGTGAAAATAGTAGTCTGTCTACCGACAGTACTTTTACACCTCGACTATCTGGCACCTTCGGTGACAATTGGGATACTGATAACGGCGAGATTGGTGTTGTAGTCAGTCTTAACTACGCAGAACAAGATGTTACCGCTTTCCGTCCTCGTGCCGACAGAGATAACTCTGTGGCTGCAGATAGCGGTGCAGCAAGTGCGCAAGAATTTGACTTTCTTCCTATTCAATTCTTCGTACAAGATTATGATAACTATGAATATGAATCTACTAATATCGCGGCCACGTTTGAATGGGCGCCAAGAGAAGAGCTGAAGTTGTTCTTTGATGCGGTTATCAACGACCAAGAACGTCGACAAGAAAGCTCAAGAATTCAAGCATCAGGTATTAGTGGCCTTAAAAATCTTGCAACACCTAGCGAATTTGAAACTGTTGACTTTGGTTCTTTAGGTGGTCAAGACTTGGGCAGTATCCAAGCAGCGGTTCGCGGCGTTATTCCAATTGACGAAGATGGTTCTGATGGTAACCTACGTTTCTCCGGTGATACCAACTCTCGTTTAACCAAAAGTGAAATCTATCGAATTGGTGGCGAATGGACAGGTGATAACTTTAAAGTCAGTGCCGAGTTATCTTCTTCAAGCTCTGATACAACCACTCCCAGCTTCAATACTACTTTGAACTTTATCAACCCTAACTCTCCGTTAGATGCTGAAGCACTTCTTGCCAATCACTTTGAAAATGAAGCAAATGGTAACGAAGATTTATATGACTCTAACGAAAATGGTACACCCTTTATTTATGATTTGACCGGCAATGCACTTACCTTTGGTGTTGCAACTGGTGAAGCAAACGGTCCTACCTCAGAACAGTTACTTGACCCTGCTAATGTTGTGTTACGTGATGTGGCAATTGGTCAAAACGTTGCAGAAAATAGTGAAGATGCTTTCCGTACGGATTTCACTTATTACCTAGACGGTGTTGTCACCTCAGTTGATGTTGGTTTCCGTTACAGCAAAGTAAATAGTCTTCGTGATGAAATTACCACTAGTGTAGGTCTGCGCGAGTTCGCTGATAGCCCTACAGGTGATTTGTTTGCAGAATTGCTTGTACCTGGTCCAACTAACTTTAACGATGCGGATGGTAGAGAACTTTATGTTCGTGATTTCCTACTAATTGATGCTGAAAGAGTTGCTTCAGACCCAGACGGTGTTTTGGATATCTTGAATGACGCCATTGTTGCTAATAATGCGATTACCGGTTCAACTCGTGGTCCAATTAGTTCTCCAACATCAAGTTCAGCTGCTTTCTTCGACATTGAAGAGAAAACAACTGCATTGTATGCACAAGGTAACTTCTCCTATGAAATGTTCCGCGGTAACTTCGGTGTGCGTTATTTAAAAACAGACGTCACTTCAAGAGGTAACTCGGTAACAAACGATGTTGTCACAGCAGTAACAACAGAAAGTGATTATGACTTTGTATTACCACGTATTAACGTTGTAGCCGATGTGCACGATGATGTTGTAGTACGTGCTGGTTGGGGGAAAGATATACGCCGTCCAGATTTCGATGACCTTTCTACCTCTTATACCTTCTCTACTAGTCCAAACCCTGCGGTTCAGCTTGGTAACCCAGGCTTAGCACCAGAAGAAGTGACGTCATTTGACTTATCAGCAGAATGGTATTTTGCTGAAGCGAGTATGGTAAGTCTTGGTATTTTCCACAAAAAACGTTCAGACCTACACGTGACTCAACAAGATGACCCATATGAAGATCCAGTAACTGGTTTCCGTGATATTACCGATCCTTGTGAACAGGGTGGTATCTTTAACCCTATCGCTGATATCAACGTATTCGGTCCAGTTGGGACTGGGGTTTGTGTACCAACCTCACAGAAAATTAATGACAGTGGTGAAACGACGCAAAAAGGGATTGAATTTGCCGTTCAATACGACTTGGCTGGTTTCGAAGATGACCTAGGTTGGGCGTCTGGTTTCGGTGTGATTTTCAACTATACCATTCAAGAATTCTCAGGCGGTGAAGCTGAAGATTCAGCAACTAGTCGTGCAAATACAGTGTTTGCATTAACGACTGGTGTTGAGGATATCGACGTTTCAGCAGTACAAGGGTTACTTGATTTGTCTGAGAACTCTTATAACTTTACCTTGTACTATGAAAAGTACGGTTTGTCGGCTCGTATGCGTTACACATGGCGTGAAGGGTATCGTTCAACTGACTTCGGTAGTACTTCTAGTTTGCCTTGGGGATTCCCAGTGGTTCAAGAAGACAGAGGACAGCTTAACGCTAGCGTAAATTATGATATCAATGAGCAATTCAACGTTGGTATAGAAGCTGTGAACATTACTGAATCTGAAGTTGAACAAAGTTGTATCAACGAAGGTGCATTGCTTTGTTACCAAGGTTTAACAGACCGCAGAATTACTCTTGGTGCTAGCTACCGCTTCTAAGATAAGTAAATCCTAACTCGGATTGCCGTCAATGGCGGCAATAGGTTTCTAACGAAACCGGAGAGTTAGTTAAGTAATTGATAAAAGCAAACCTTCGGGTTTGCTTTTTTATTGTCTCCTCGTCTTAATTAGCACTCTGAATACCAGAGGCTTTGCTGTCAAAAACTTTGTCATTAGCTATCCTCACTGGGTCATGATTGACGTTACAGTGCAGAGTGTTTACTTGTTGTGTTGATACTGAATATCTCTGTGCTAGAGAACTATTTCAATGCTTAGTATTGTTTTTTGGAAGAGGGGGAAGGTTAAGCCATGGATAATACGCAAGGGCCTGATAAGATGAATTTAACAAGTCGTTATTGATTATCGAACTGTTAAGGTAACAGAGGAATGGGTGCCGTAGGGGAAGTATAGGGGCTAGAACGCTTGACTGTGTTTTCAACTGACCCGCCTCTATTGATGTATTTTGGATTTTAACTAAGGTGCAATGACAGTATAACTTTTAGCAAAGTTAGCAGGTAGAATGACATCACCGGCTTTTAGCATGCTGCCATCGCTAGCTTGCCATTTTACTGCATTACCATTGCCTAACCCCATGGGTAAAACAAAACTGGATAAATCACTGTTAATCTTAAACACATCTTCACCGATAAATTTCAGTCCAGCAGGCAAATCTACATGGCTAAGGCGGTTAGCAAGAAAGGCTTTATGGCCGATGGATTTCAACCCTGCAGGTAACGATAAATGGGTTAATCGATTGTCTCGAAATGCGCTATCTTCAATGGATATCAGCCCTGATGGTAAATCTACACTGATAAGAAAGTTAACGTTAAATGCACTCTCTTCAATGGTGGTTAAGCCAGCGGGCAAGCTCAACGTGGTGATACGGTTATTTTGAAATGCAAAATCGCCAATGGAGGTAACACTTGCGGGCAAGTCCACAACGATGAGGCTGTTGTCGCGAAATGCACTGCTTTTAACAGACTTTAGCTCAGTTGGCCATGTCACACTAATAATACTATTTGTAGCAAAAACGCTTTGTTCGATAGTTGTCAGCCCTTCAGGCAAATCCACACTGGCAATATTGTTAAATTCAAACGCACCGCTGCCAATGGAGGTGAGCCCATCGGGTAAGTCTACTTTACTGATGCGATTATTCTGAAACGCGAGTTTACCAATAGATGTCAGCCCATCAGGAAAGTCCACCCGAGTTAGGCCGTTACCTTGGAAGACATTATTGCCAATCCCTGTTACTTTTTGTCCATCAAGGATCTTGGGGATCATAATTTCCGCGCGATAATTGTCCCCTTTTACACCAGTTAAAGTAGCTGCTGTAATTATTCCATTGACCACTGTCACATCGTTATCTGTGAGGGTGTAGGTTGTTTGCGATTTAACTGTAAAAGTCGCACACAACATCATTGTCGTTAATATTATTAGACTCATTTTCATATTCTGTGATCTCCCGCTATGCTGTATTCGAAGTGGTTAAAGTTTATTGCGTTTAGGCACATATCAAAAAGACTGAGGACAAGTTGCCGTTTTTCCAAACCACAAAATGTCCAAAATAACTCAATAAGTTTGGTTACATGCCTTTTCGTTTATTTCGATAACTCCATATCTTAATTTTGCTCGGTGAAAGCCTTACCAATGATAGCTAGCACCCACTGTAATACGACGGTCTGTTAAACCTTGGAAACACAATAGCGCCCCTTCACTTACACAAGACTGTTCAACTTCTGACTCTGTTAAGTTCACCGCTTCAATTCCAATGTTTAGCTGTTCAGTTAGGTCATAACTCACGCTGGCATTCAGCTGCCCTCTATCTTCTTGAACCACTGGGAATCCCCATGGAAAGCTTGAAGTACTTCCAAAATCCGTTGAACGGTAGGCTTCACGCCACGTATAACGCATACGTGCAGACAGACCATACTTTTCATAGTACAAGGTAAAGTTGTAAGCATTTTCAGATAGATCGATCAATGACTGTTTTGCTGAAACATCAATGTCTTCTATCCCTGTGGATGCTGCAAAAATTGCGTTGGCGCGGCTTGTGGCATTATCAATTGCTTCACCACCTTCGAATTTCTGAATTGTGTAATTAGCTAAAACCCCAAATCCCGATGCCCAACCTAACTCGTCTTCGAAGCCCGAGAGGTCATATTGCACTGCCATTTCAATTCCTTTTTGGGTGGTTTCGCCAGTATCATTAATGGTAGTTGACCAAGGAACACACACTCCTACACCAACAGGACCGAATACATTGATATCTGCAATGGGGTTCCAGATGCCACCTTGTTCACATTCAGGGCCGATAATGTCACGGAAACCAGTTACTGGATCTTCATAAGGGTCGTTTTGTTGTCCAACGTGCAAATCTTTACGTGTTTTATGAAAGTAACCAATGCTTACAACACTTGCCTGTGCAAAATACCATTCAGCCGAGATATCAAAAGAGGTCACTTCTTCAGGAACCAAGCCAGGATTACCTACAGTTACGGCAGGGTTAGGGCTAGTAGAATAAGTAACCGAAGTGGATAGATCATCAAAGTCAGGACGGCGTATATCTTTTCCCCAACCGGCACGAAGCACAACATCGTCTGTTATGTCTGCTACAAGATTAATTCTAGGTAATAAAAAATCATAATCACCAACGGTCGTAATTTGCGAAATAGTCAGCTCGCCATTTGCGTCTGTGGTCGTTGAATTACCTGTTGATACCACTTCGGTTTCTAAATAACGCACACCAAAATTACCGCGCATATAATCAGTTGAAAAGTTTGCTTGCAAGTAAATTGCATCAGTGGTTTCTTCGATATCAAAGAATGCGTTTACCGCAGAAGTAGGCGCAGTGACTGGAATTGAGCCTCCATGAGCAGTAACAGCATCATTGAGTATCCGCAATACGTTATCTTGATCAGCCGTTATCATCTCGGGGTTTACCATCAGAAAATCTTTTACAAATAAATCTCGACCATCTGCATCCCCAAAGTTATCGGGACCGGTAGTCAGTATTTCTGCAAAAAGATCACCTGTTGGGCTATCGTCATAACTTCTTAAGTTCACGTTTGCACGAACTTCGTCAGTCATACTGGTTGCTTTACTATGGCGATAGCCAAAATCAAGGGTGGTAAGCACAGACCAGTCTAAATCGTAAACAAAGTCAGCACGAAAGGCGTCTTCGGTGTTTTCAGTGAGATCGCGCGCAGTATCTACGGAACGCAACATATAGTTAGCTGGATCGAGTAAGTCTGCGGTACTGGGTGCATTAGGTTCGTCAAATGCAATACCAAAGGCCAGTGAACCTCCCGTTAAATCGTAAATAAATGGCGTACCATTTTCATTTGAAGAGTTAGTGGCAGCGTTGGGATTGATGAAGTTAAGTGTGGTGTTAATTCGAGGGTTGGTGGTTTCAGAGCTCGACGATGCCAACTCCAGGGTGACCTTAAGGTTTTCACCTTGCCATTCCCCACCAAGCCTAAATATTTCACTCTTGGTGACCCTTGATATGGTATCACCTGCAAAACGTAGGTTTGGATCAGCACCTCCATCTTCAACGGGAATAACCCCTTTTAAGGCGGCTTGAATACTGCCTAGCTCCTGGCCATCTAAACTACCAAAGTTAACGGTTTCAAATTCACTAGGAACTGATATTCCAATAAGGTCACTTACCCCAGATGCTTGTGCTGAAACACTTTCTGAGTAACGCTCTTGATCATTGATGATGGCATCAAAGTAAAACTTCAAGTCAGAATTGGGAGCCCATTCAAGAGAGCCCGATAAATTAACCGTTTCATATTCATGGTTATCGTAATCTTGGTTAAGGAATTGAATACCTAAAAAATCAAATTCTTGGGCGTTAACGGTGCCGCCATCTGATCTCACAACGTTGTCTCGATCAACACGTGGGCGAAAAGCAGTGACGTCTTGTTCAGCATAGCTAGCGCTTATTACAACGCCAATTTCTCCTGCATCAAACTCCCAATTATCTCCATAGGTTCCTGATACCCTAGGTTTAACACCGTCGGTCGAAAGGCTACTTGATTCCCCCTGGACTCTAACGGAAGCTAAGGTTTCATTTAGTTGTAATGGACGAATCGTTCTAAGATTGATAGTGCCGCCCACAGAACCTTCGATGGTTTTTGCATCGGGGGCTTTTGTGACTTCGACCCCAGCAATAATGGAAGCTGACACATCTTCAAAGTTAATGCCCGTTCTACCCGCGCCAGAACCTACGGTAGAAACCCCATTTATTTCGGTGCGGTTGGCATTAGTTCCTCGAATTTGTACGCCGGTACCCACACCTGCAGAGCGCGTAATTTGTATTCCGGTAATATTCTCAAGCACTTCTGCCAAGTTTTGATCGGGTAATTTACCAATATCTACCGCTTCAATAACTTCAACTAGGTTATTCGATTCACGCTTTTCCAATAGTGCACTAGTTAATGCACTGCGTATTCCACTGACTTGTATTACTTCAAGATCTTCATTGCTTTGCTGTTCCTGTGCATTAATAGTTTGTGCTGTCAGCATCGCAACTATAGCGGCACTGTAAACTGCGGTATTTGTTCTGCGATTCTTAAGTACTGCACTGATTTTATTAAGCTTAGTTTCCATGGGGTCTCCATTAACTTAGTAGTGTCAAATTTATTGTTTATGCCTCGGCAAATTGTAAATAAATTGTTTCAATGGCGGAGCCAACCAGTTGGTAGACAGAAAGCTGAGTGAGTACTGAACATTCGCTATTTTTACCCATTTCGGCCTCGTACAAGGTTATCAATCTGATTGTGTAAAGACTTTTAAAAACCGGTTTACTAAACCGGTTTATTTAATTAAATTAACATATGATGATAAAATGTCAATATCCATTTCATGACAGTTTTATGGGGTGAGAACCGCTAGTTGTTCGTGTCAATGAGTCAAAGGCAGGAAAGAAGGGATTAAAATACAGTTTATAAAATGCCCTTAAACTTAGGGGATGGTTAGGATTAGAATTAATCTTCCATTCACCATAGAAAAGCACAGCGGAGGCACTTTTAAAGGGTTAGTGACCTCGTAAATACGATTAAAATAAAATCGAGTGTTCAGCTAAATGGCGTTGTTTTTAAGATACCAATTTAGGCAAAAGACAAACAGGAATAGTTGCCATTTTTAATGGGTTAAGATTTCAATTTACGGGGGAGGGAACATCAACAACAGGTTTAAACCGTCGTTGATGTTTATTACTTTTAACAGATTTTCGCCGTATTTGGCTCCAAATTGGCTTTATTTTGGCGATTTTACTGATTCTATCCAGTTTTCGATATTTGCTTCTAAAACAGATAAAGGTATAGAGCCACTGCCCAATAAGGTATCGTGGAATCCTTTAATATCAAATTTATCAGCCAATTCATTTTCAGCCCGCTGGCGCAGCTCAAGCATTTTTAACTGTCCAATTTTGTAAGCAAGGGCCTGCCCAGGCCAAGAAATATAGCGGTCAATTTCATTAATAATATCTTCTTCACTTTTTGCAGCATTGGCTTTGAAGTAGTCGATGGCTTGTTGTCGAGTCCAACCTTTGTAATGTATTCCGGTATCCACCACTAAGCGCACTGAGCGCCACATATCATAGGTTAATTGGCCAAAGCGCGAGTATGGGTCTTTGTACAAGCCTAAGTCGTATCCTAAGCGTTCGCTGTATAATCCCCATCCTTCTACAAATACGGTGAAACCTAAGAAACGACGAAAATTCGGCATATCATCTAATTCCATTTGTAACGCCAATTGTAAATGGTGACCTGGTACCGCTTCATGAACACTCAATACTTCCATTTCGTATTTAGGGCGAGTTTCAGGCTGATATAGGTTCACATAGTAATAACCAGCACGAGAGCCATCAGCTGCAGGCGTATTATAATATGCAGTAGTTGAGTCTGGGGCCACGGCATCTGGGATTGCTTTTAGTCCATAGGGCATACGGGGAAGTTTGCCAAATAATTTCACAAGCTCAGGGTCAATGCGTTTACTGATTGCGAGATAGGCGTCAAACAATTCTTCTGGAGTTTCATAATAGAACTGAGGATCTGTACGTAAAAAGTTAACAAATTCTTCAAAGGTTCCTTCAAAGCCGACTTCTTCTATGACTTTATCCATCTCGGCACGATTCCGAGCAACCTCATCTAAGCCTATTTGATGGATTTCATCTGGCGTAAGGTCAGTAGTGGTGAAATAGCGTACTTTTTGTTCGTACGCAGCTTTGCCATTGGGGGTGTCCCATAAGCCATGGCTGGTGCGAGTTGCTGGTAAGTATTTATTTACAAAAAACTGATTAAATGCGTAATAAGCTGGGATTATTTCGTCCGCTATAATTGTTTTTGCTTGTTGTTGTAAACGCTGCTGCTGATCAGCTGGTATATCGTCACTGATGTTAACAAAGGGTCGATAGAAAAGACTTTCTTCAGGTGTATCTACCAATTGCTTTTGGAGCTGATCTGGGATTCGTAGCATAGTAGCACGGGTTGGCATCATTCCTTGCGACATGCCAGTTTCCATCAAGGTTTGATTTTGGCCAATTAATGTGGGCAAGCTTTTCAACCTGGTTAGCCAATTTTCATAATCATTGACAGAACTTAGCGGCACGAAATTGGCCATATCGTCCAAGGTTTGTATCCCTTGGTTTTGATCTAATGGGATAAGGTAGGATTTATATTTGTGCTCTTCGACAGACATTTCCAGCTGCCATTTAAACAATTGATAGTTAGTCTTTTGGCTTTGAGTTAACTGTTGGACATCAATAGTAGAGAGCTTTTCCAGGACGTTACGATTGTGGGCGTCAACAGCATTGAGAGCAGATAAACTCATGTCTTGCCAACGACTATTTTGCTGATTATTACCTAACCCAAGGTAACTAGCATAAACTGGGTTGGTATCTAAAAAGTACAGCCATTCCTCATCCAGTATTTGCTGTAATTGTTGTTTTGCATCATTAGACGCTGTTGATACTGAAATGGTATTTTTAGTTTGTTGAGGGGCGGCACACGCGGTGAGTAGCATCACCGCAAAGAGCATATTGAAAAACAGTTTGATTGGCATCTTGGCTTCCCTTACGAGTATGTTTTTTAAACATAACCTTTTTCAAGGGGGAGTACAATTTTAGCAAATCTGATTTTAGCTTGATTAGCGCAAAAAATAGTGTGGTTTAAGCGCTATTCGAACCTTTTAAAGTTAACTCATTCAAGTGTTTTTTCTATTTTTTGCTTCACTTGGGCATAGTCAGATGACTCAATAAATCCCAGTGAAAATGTTTGGGGAGTAGTTAAAGACTTGTCTTTTTCATGACGTCCAAATCCCAGTACGGTCATGTATGGTCTGCTGACATAATCATCTGGATGTGCATCATCCTGATGATTAACTAGGTATAGCATTCTGGATGTTTTAACATCACCAAAAGCGAACCATTCAGGTGAGGGAAGGTCACCGATAAAAGATTCATCTATCTGGTGTTGCTGATTATCTACAGAGTTAAACCAGAAATCCGTTTTGTCCATTTCTCCACCGGGCACGCCCTCATATTGTACCCAATATTGATAACCGTTGCTGACTTGTATCATCGTGAAATCACAGCGATCTGGGTAAAAATCCCATTGTCCCTGCCATTTGCCATTGTCTGAGGTAAAAGTGATACGAACGTGCTTATCACTTTCAATTTCCACAACGGATGATGCTGGATCTGTTCCCGCGTTCATGGCATGAAAATAATTACCGTCTTGTTTATGGATAGCATTGGGAAAGCCGCGATACTCACCCTTCCAACCAGAGCCTTTTTCATTATGGAAGCCTATCCAATCTACGCCATCGTTATCCAACATACTGGATAGACCGCCGCCTTGCTTTTCAAGATAAAAGGTGGCGTTTGCAATATTGACTATATAGGCTTCCAGTCCGCCTGCAGACTCATCGATGCCATGGGATAAGGTTACTGCCTTTTCGTCGTTGCTTGGCGCGCAACCTGCGATCAGTAAAATAAATCCCACCACATAAAGGTATTTAAACTTTGAAAACATAGAGTTTACTCGTGTAATAAGAGGTTAAAAATACAAGCTAGAGGCACCGCTTATGCGGTGCTTAGAGCTTTTTTAGGATTTGCGCTTCTTTTCAATAGAAAACCGACGGCTAGAATGGTCAGTGCACAGCCAACAAAGACTAACCTTCCCCACATTGGGTTTGGTATCAACATCATCGCAAATACACCCACTCCCATGTACATCACCATAGAACCGAGTTTGCTTCGTTGTTGGCGGTCAAATTCATCTTGTTCAAAGTCAGCAATAAACGGAGTTTCAAGATCTTTGAAGAAAAACTCCCTTTCAGCGATATGCTGATCTTTTTGTTCTGAATAAAACAAACTGGATAAACAGAAGAAGCTTGCCGTGATAAGTAGGTGTCCGCCGATAGTGATCATCAAATTAATATCGATGGATTCACGACGGGTGAACTCTTGTTCCATGCCTATCAAATCAGCCAAAACTTGTGGCGTGAAGATATTTGCAGCAAACCATGACACGAACAAACCCACTATCACGGTTGCCCATGGGGCCCATTGTGGTGTCTTTTTGATAAACAAACCAAAAATAAGGGGAATGAGCAGGGGAACTTGGATCATAGTCGACACATTCATCATCAAATCGAACAAGCTTAGTTCTTTTAAAGACTTGAAGAATAAGGCCACGGCGATTACTAAAATACCACTGATAAAACTGACAATTTGACTGATGGTAAGCATGTGCTTATCGCTGACATCTTTATTTCTTTTGGTCAAAAAGGGTTGGTAAATACTGCGCACAAATATGCCTGAGTTTTTATTCAAAGCAGAGTCCATAGAAGACATGGTGGCGGCAAACAAACCGGCTAGTAAAAGTCCAACTGTGCCTACTGGCATAGCATTGCGGGTAAATACCAAATACACCGCATCGGCGGCTTTGTTGCCTAATTCAGGGTAAGCCGCTGCTGCATCTGGATACAAAGTGGCAGAAGTCCAAGGTGGTATAAACCAAATAATACTGCCTACGCCCATCAGCACCATTGCTAACAACGCAGCTTTACGGGCATTATCGGAATCTTTTGCGTTTAGAAAGCGAAATGAATCATGCATGTTCATTATGGTGATCATCTGCTTAGCCAGGAAAAATACGAAAGTAGCGACTAAAATAATGCCGTAGTTCATATCTGGTCCCATCACAAAATCTACCGGGAAGTTTTCTATCATCGCTGTTGGCCCGCCCACATTAATCAGGGCAATGATGGCGCAGGCAACAGAAATAACGGCAACCACTAAGGTTTGCACGAAGTCGGAAGCCACTACTCCCCAAGCACCAGACAATACTGATACAAATAGTACCGTTAAGCCAGTGGCGATAATGGTGGTACTCACATCCGCGTCAAAAACAACACTAGTAAATACCCCCAAGGCATTGAGCCAAACACCTGCATTAATAAAACTAAAAGCAATGAGTGCCCACGAGAAAAACAATTCGTTTTGGTGACCAAAGCGGCGTTTTATGCCTTCAGTAGGGGTGTCTACGCGCATTTGACGAAAACGCGCAGCAAAAAAGGCCCAGCCGCAAAAATATGCAAAGGTATTAGCAAAAAATACTAAACTTATGGAAAAACCATCGGTGAAGGCTTTACCGGCTCCACCGGTGAATGTCCATGCGGAGAACTGCGCCATAAACGCAGTTGAACCAACCATCCACCAAAGCATACGACCGCCGCCACGAAAGTAATCACTAGTTGAGTTTGCCGCCATTTTTTTAAACGCAAAGCCAATTCCGATGACCAAGGTAAAATAGCCGGCAATAACAATATATTCATATAACATGAGTAAGCCTTTTATTGCAGATGACTAACGTCAATCCAATTGTCATTTTTACGGATTAAATCGATCAGTTGTTGATATTGGCTGCCTTCTTTAAACGTTTGATAAGGGGCAACCTTTTCACCTTTAATGTCGTTTAACAATTCTCTGATGAGGTAGCGCCAATTCTTTTCAGTGTCACCTTCGGCATCAGGCACGTTATTGGCTATGTCTTCTGGTAACGCAAGCTCTTGCCATCCATTTTCTTTGTCGTGGACGTACAAGGGGCCACTTGCATAATGGCCTTTAATATAAATAGCTCCTTCACTGCCATAGATAACAACGTGATCTTCGTTGAAGCGAGGATGTAACCCACCATGTTTAAATAATACTGATACCGGATTTTTAGCCATCTCACTTTCAATTTGTGCCAGCACGGTATAAGTCCATTCTACATTTGACTCACCCCATTTTAGATCTGGATCATTTAGATCGCTGGGGATGAAATCACGACGCTTTTTGAAGTTATGCACACCTTCAACGATCGGCGCTTTGACCAAGTCATCCCGTACTTCGCCCATAATGGATAGGATTTTTTCGCCAACAATAGAAGTCACAATTGACAGTTTATGGGTGAAGTTGTTGTTTAACCGTCCGCCACCATGCTCTTTTCTGTGTGACCAACCAAAGGGAATGTCTCGTTCTAAATTGAAGTGGGATATGCATTCAACTTCCAAAGGTTCACCGATAGCGCCAGCTTCAACTAAGCGTTTGGCATGGATCACATCAGGCATATAGCGAAAACTTGCTGCAAAGGCCGTTTTAACGTTTTTGGCAACGGCTAAATCGTATAATTGTTTGGAGGTTTCACCACTTTCAGTTAAGGGTTTATCACAGAATACGTGGCAACCATTTTCAATTGCAGCTGTTATTGCTTCAACGTGAGCGCCTCCTGGGGTGGCAATAGACACCACATCGGGTTGACAATCTTGCAGAGCTTTTTGCCAGTCTGTGCCGGCATAAGGGATGTTCATGTCTTTGGCGACTTGCTCAACGACACTTTGCGTTCTGCCAACGATCCCAACCACTTCAGCACCCATATCTCTAAATGCTTCTGCATGCCCTTGACCCGCAAAGCCAGTGCCGAATACTAATACGCTTATCTTTTTGCTCATGTTGTTTCTCCAACCTAACAAAGTTTAAATTCAAAAAAGTAGAACTGAATTACCAGTTCCAAACAGTTCCATCTTCTAGTCGACTAACGGGAAGATAAGAACGCTTATAGGGATATTTACTCGCTTCTTCTTCATCAAACTCAATCCCTAGACCTGGTGCATCACTTACGTATGCCATACCTTGTTCTACTTTAATTTGATGTTTAAAAATTTGCTTTAATTGCTCGTTACCTAGGCCAACGAATTCTTGAATACCAAAGTTAGGTGCCCAAATATTGAGGTGCATATGGGCGGCAAAACAAACTGGCGATAAATCAGGGGCACCATGGGGGGCCGTTTTGACGTTATAAATACTGGCAAAGTCTGCCATGCGTCTCAATGCGGTGATGCCGCCGGCGTGGGTAGCCGCAGCTCGAAGGTAATCAATTAACTGGTTTTGAATTAAATCCTTACAATCCCAAATGGTATTGTAGGTTTCACCAATGGCCAATGGCGTAGTGGTATGCTGTCTGATGACTTTGTAACTGTCTTGATTCTCAGCGATGGATGCATCTTCCAAGAACATTAAATTATACGGTTCTAATAACTTACCCAATCTTGCCGACTCAATGGGGGTTAAGCGACTGTGAACATCATGGAGCAGATGAACATCATTGCCAAAACGTTCTCTGGCCTGAGCAAAAAGATCGACAATCATATTGAAGTATTTTTGTGTGGACCAAGCCTCTTCTGGCGGCAAAGGTCGATTACCCTGTAATTCGTAATAGTCCTTTTTATCGCCCAGTACACCGTAGGTGACATTCAAGCCAGGGACTGCAGATTGCAATCTAACCGCCTTAAACCCTTGATTAATCAACTCTTCGGTTTTATCTAGGGTGTCTTTGATGTCTTCACCACTGGCGTGGGCATAAAGGGTCACAGCTTGTCTGCTCTTGCCACCCAATAACTGATAAACCGGCAAGCCCGCAGCTTTTCCTTTAATGTCCCACAGCGCCATATCTATCGCTGCCACCGCTGCCATGTTCACTGGCCCTTTACGCCAATAAACACCTTTATACAAATACTGCCAGATATCCTCGATATCATGGGCATTACGACCAATCAAACAAGGTGCAACATGCTCTTCTAAATAGCTAACCACTGCCATTTCGCGACCATTTAGGGTCGCATCGCCGATACCATGTATGCCTGCATCAGTAATGATTTTCACTGTGACAAAATTTCTGCCAGGATTACAAACAAATACTTTGATTTCTTTAATTTTCAACGGATATTCTCTCTTTGCAGATAAACTTACTAAACCGGTTTAGTTGATTAATTTAGCATAGTATTGCAGTATGTCAACTTTCTATTAACAAATTAAAAAACAGTGATACCTAAATGGCAAAAGTGAAATTAATTGATGTGGCCCGTTTTGCTGGTGTATCAAAAAGTACAGCCTCTCAATTCCTGAATGGCCGCTTTGACTATATGTCGAAAGAAACCCAAGAACGCATTCGCGCAGCCGTGGCTGAGTTGGATTATGTGCCTAATCCCATTGCAAGAAACCTAAAAGCAACAAAGACAAAAACCATAGGGGTAGTGGTAAGAGATATCACCGGATTTTATTCCAGTCGGGTTATTCGTGGGGTAGATGATTATTGCAAAGCCAAGGGGTATAACGCATTGATTTACAATACGGATTTTGATCCAGAGACGGAAGCAAAATCAATCGAGGCTCTGTATCAGTTGCGTGTCGACGGCGTTATTATTGCCTCTTCAGGGAATAACACTCAACTTATTTCAGGATATATCGAGAAAGGTATGCCTATTGTCCACTTTCAAATTGAAAATGATGGGAGTGAGCAGAATATAATTCTATCCGATTATAAAAAGGCCGCTTTTGATGCCACTGAGTACCTTATAAACTTAGGTCACAAACGCATTTGCTTCGTGACTCAAGACTTCAACAATGTCAATTCTAGAATAGATCGTTACCAAGGCTACGCAGAGGCATTGAGCAAGCATGACATTCCACTAGACGATAATTTAGTGCAGCGTTGGGACCGTGAATCTGGTTTTCAGACGGCACCAATAGAGATTATAAAATCTTACGCTCCCACCGCATTTTTTACCCAGCATTTACCCATCACGGTTGAGCTATTGAGAAGTTTAAACCGAGCTAATATATCGGTCCCAGATGATGTTTCATTACTTGGATTTGATGAAGTTCCTATGGCTGAATTCTTCAAAGTGCCCATTACCGTAGTAAAACAAGAGCCTTACAGCATAGGCATTGAAGCGTCGAAGTTGTTATTAAATAATATTGCAAAAGAAACTAATATTTCCCACAAAATATTGATCCCTTGCTCGTTGGAGATACGTGAGTCCTGCAAAAAACTCTAATTTTCTAGTGTAATCTAACAATGGGCTTTGCCTAGGTTTCGGTGAATTGCAGCCGTTGGTTCTGATTTAGCCAACCGTCTGCTTAGCATAAGGAAACAGCCGGTGCTTATAAGCTAATTATTTTGAATAAAATGGTTATTTGATTAACTTGTTTGACCGGCAAGTGTCATCCCAACGCGGTTGTGCGCAGTCACTACAAAGTTTATGTATCGATGTTCTCTGTAATCTCTAATGCGTCGTCAACTTCGATGCCCAGATATTAAACCGAACTTTCTAATTTAGAATGGCCGAGAGTATCTTTTTGAATCAATGCTTTTTATTGCCAATCGAGTCTGTTCAGTGATTTCAAATTGAATAGGCCATCCCGTTTTTTGCTTCAAAGCTAGTTCTTGACCAACTAGCTCTCCCTTATTCCAAGGCTCTTTTTTCTTATAAACGGCAAGTGGGTACATAAGTATTCTCCAGAATTATGAAGGACTGCAGACTGTGAGAATTTAATTGCAATACAAATACCATACATAATACTATTAAATACTACCAATGAGGCTGTGAGGTGAATAATGAGCATGGTTAAAAAGAGCATCACTGTTACTGATAAACAAAATGAGTGGATGCAAAGTCAGTTAAGAAGCGGCGAATACGCTAGTGATAGTGAGTTATTGAGAGACTTAATACGTAAAGAACAACGAAGGAACGAAGAAATTAAAGTTATCAGAGAGGCGTTAATTACCGGTGAAAAAAGTGGCTACTCCACGAAATCAGCTGAACAAATTTTGCAGGAGTTTAAAGAAAAACGCCGCATAAATGTCTGAATATAGGTTAACACTCGCCGCAGAAATGGACCTCGCTGACATTTTAGAATACGGCGAAGTACATTTCGGTACTGAAGCAGCGCTCGGATTTTACGAAGGCTTACTAAGTCTAATCCGTAAAATCGTTAATAATCCTGCTCAATTTGCCCGAATAGATGAGGTCCGCAAAGGATACCGTAGAGCAATTTATCAAACGTATTCCGTCTATTTTATTGAGCGAGAGAATTTCATAGAAATTACGCGAGTGATACGCAAATATCCTATAAAACTGTGACAAAACTGGCTCACAATCATTAGCTGTCTCATCCAAGAGGTGCCGTTCAAGTGATGGTGCCTAAATCTCTGCTTTGTACAAGTCAGTTTTCAAGCGTTCAGCCCCTTGAATCTCGCTTTTGCTATAAAGCCAATCAGAAGAATGCCCAGCACTTTCCATGTTAAATTTCTTATCTAGCGATGTCACAATATTAATAAGTGATTCTAATTGTTTATTTTTGTTGAATAATTAAACGATTTTTGACATGGTAAAAAGATAAACTGATGTCTTTAGGGATAGTGAGTGCACCGTTTATATATAATTTGTCTTGCATTAATGCTTGTTTCTTCAACATTTGCTTCAGATGTATTGATATCAGCAGGCTCTAGCGAAGGGCAAGGTTTCTTGTATGAGCACGAAGATATCTGCTACGTTGTCACACCTTTTCATGTAGTTAAAGACTCCAGTGAACCCTCAGTCCTTACTGCCGAGAATATTAGTTATCGGGCAGAACTTCTCACAGAGTTTGAAACAGAGTTTGAATTCGACTTAGCGTTATTGTCATTGATTGATAAACCAAACATCTGTCATTTGTCTACTTTCCGAAAGCACGAAAAATTAACCCAGCTCCTCAATATATTAGAAGAAGGTATATTGAAAACGAAATTAGAAGATGGCAGTACCCAGCAGGTGCTTGTTAATATAATAGGGGTAGAAAATACAACTGCTCTCGGTATTCGCTCTGCACTGAACTCTGACACACTTAAGCAGGGTTTTAGCGGGAGTCTATTATACATTGCTAATTTACCGGCGGGAATTCTATATGAAATAGAAGACGACGTTGGGTACGTATATAGGTACGATGTTGTTAGTTCATTGCTAGATGATTATTTCTATCCGAACGGTGTACCAACTGATGGCAATGAAAGCTTAGTCATTGGTAAAACCACGCTTCAAAGTACATTTGCAAAAGGCCAAACAAAGGAATATACCTTTGACGGTCAAGCAAATAGCGCTATTGAGCTTGAAAACCTCAAAACCGATAAACGCGTCGACTACAGGCTAGCAATACTAGACGAAAATGGTATTCAAAAAGCTGGTTGGGACATAGGATCCGGAAGACACTCTCGCTTTGCATTTACACCTCTAACGACCGGCTCTTACACCATTCGTCTTACTGGAACTAACTACAGCGGAAACTATAAGATTAAACTTCATCAGTGGTCTATCAACTCAGACTTACGTGGAGAAGCCAATTTATTAGATAAAGGGGATGCAATAAACGGCCGATTTGCCATTGGGAGTATCGCTGAATATCGTTTTAGAGCTCAAGAAAATAGTCCTATCATTCTTAAAAACTACAAAACTGATAAACGGGTCGATTTCAAATTACAGATAGTCAACGAACGTGGAAAAACCCTAAAACAATGGGACATTGGCTCAGGTAGAGCTGTCAATTTACCTTTCACTCCGCCTAAATCGGGTCTTTATACCGTTCGCTTAGTTGCTAACAACTATCACGGCTTATTCAATATAGGACTGAATCAATGGGCGTTAAATTCTGATTTACGCGGAGACGCTAATAAGGTCAACGTTGGCGATACAATTCAAGGTCAGTTTGCGGAAGGTAGCATCGCCGAATACTCGTTGGAAGCAAGAGAAAATAGCGCTATTGTATTTGAGAATTTAACGACACAACAACGTGTTGATTTCAAATTTCAGATAATCAACGAACGTGGAAAAACCCTAAAACAATGGGACATTGGCTCAGGTAGAGCTGTCAATTTACCTTTCACTCCGCCTAAATCGGGTCTTTATACCGTTCGCTTAGTTGCTAACAACTATCACGGCTTATTCAATATAGGACTCAATCAATGGGCGTTAAATTCTGATTTACGCGGAGACGCTAATAAGGTCAACGTTGGCGATACAATTCAAGGTCAGTTTGCGGAAGGTAGCATCGCCGAATACCAGTTGGAAGCAAGAGAAAACAGCCCAATTGTATTTGAGAGTTTGGCCGCAGCGCAGCGAGTATTCTTTACCCTCGCCATTATTGATAAACAAGGAAAGACTTTAAGACAATGGGAAATTAGCACACGTAAAAACGCCAATTTACCTTTCACACCACCCAAGTCGGGTTTATACACGGTCCGTTTGACAGCAACTAAAGGCTATGGAGAGTTCAATATAGGACTCAATCAATGGGCATTAAATTCGGACTTACGCGGAGACGCTAATAAGGTCAAGGTTGGCGATATAATTCAGGGTCAGTTTGCGGAAGGTAGCATCGCCGAATACCAGTTGGAAGCAAGAGAAAACAGCCCAATTGTATTTGAGAGTTTGGCCGCAGCGCAGCGAGTATTCTTTACCCTCGCCATTATTGATAAACAAGGAAAGACTTTAAGACAATGGGAAATTAGCACACGTAAAAACGCCAATTTACCTTTCACGCCACCCAAGTCGGCTTTATACACCGTTCGTTTAATAGCTACTGGAAATTACGGTCCATTTCATTTATTGGTTTCGCAACCTTAATGAAAATGCGTCTTATAATAATTCTTTAGCTTGAGATTGACGTTAAAACTCAAAGGTTACATTTATGATTATAAAATGCTTTCTATTCATGTGTCTGCTCGCTGCAAATTCAGCACTGGCACAGAACGTAATAAACATAAGCGACTTTTCTGAATCATTAAGCAAAAAGGTCAAGGTATCAGGTACTTTTCTCAAAGGCATTCAATACGAATCAGCTGACGATGAAAAATTTCTGAGCGTTAAGCTGATAAGTGGAATACAAGGGCTTTTGTGTATCTCAATTACAAGTAAAGATGGAAAATACAAAGCCTCTATGTCACATGAGATAGATGGAAAAATATCTGGTTTTACTAGAATAGTTTACCAATCTAAATTTATGGATGAATTGCAAGAATACGATTCTAACAGCTTGGCAGTACTCGCTAGTGTCGCAGGTTCTTGTGAATCCACTGACAAGCGTTATTTTATATCTACTTGGACAGATTCAGTAGCGAAAAGTAATGTCGTAATGTTGATTCGGAGTAACGCTAGAAGAGACAGTGTTTCGGTTGGTGACACGGGTAAGTCATTCAAATGTGAGAAAATTAATAGTCCATCTAACGTATCATATGACAAAAAATGCGTATTAGAAAATACAGATTTAACAAGCATTAACAAATTAGTCGTCAAACGGAAGAAATATATAAAAATCCCTGACGAAACCATATTATTGGCAATGTAATGGCTAAAAAGAAAACAGCTAATTCTAAAACTAAAAGCTCATTTGCTTTTTATATACGTAAATTTTTACTTAGTATTTTTTTCGTATCCGAAGACATTCCATATTCTGCTAACGAATTTGCTGAAAAAGCTCAAGGTAGAATTATCTTTATATTTTTAAGTCTGTTCTGGCTTATTTTGATCGGGATAATTGTAGTTTCAGTACTATTTTTTACGGAAAAAAACACCTTATTTTCTGTATCTGCTAGAGCTGAACTTATAGAAGTGATGCCGTTCGAAGATGTCGCTTACCCAATTTGGAGAGTCGAAAAGGCAAAAATTGCATTTGACTGTGGCAATGACTATAAAGAAATGTCTGGGTTGGTTCAAGTCTCAGGTAGTTCTTCTATCGAGTTCACACGACTAAGTACAGGCACGCTAGAAATTAATTTAGATTCAATCGATGAACCTACTACTGGCTCAATTACAAACGATAACGGCCAGGTAACTGAGTTCACTGATTGTGCAACCTTAATTTTGAATCCCTCTAAAGAGTCTGCGGTTACCTTACCAATTGATGGCATTGTAAGAGTAGGTGGCTCTATTAAAGAAGAAGTTTCTGTGTTTCCAATTATGTACTCAGGACAAGTGCAAATTGCTGACAAAGCTGCCCTCTCGCAGAATTACTATTTGGCGGAGATTTTCGATTTGAAAATGGGAGAACAATTTTCAATTTTAAAACCTTCTACACAAAGTTCTGGGTTCATATATGCGAATGAAGAGAAAGGTTTGTACATTAATTTCAGCGGTAAGGGTGAATCAGGACAAATATACAGATATAAAGCCGAACCTATTCAAATCGAAAATAATTTTTGGGCAAAACTATATAACGACGAAACCTTGGTGTTCTTATGGCTGTTGGTCGTTACTATATATACATTTATAAAAGTTGCTATTCGTTACAACATTGAGTAATTGATTTAATCAATGAAAAGCACCTATTGTTGAATTTAATTTAACAAAGACCTTCGATGGAGGTAATTGTTATCCCGCAACATTTTTGGGTGCTTTTTTCCTGTAATTTTCAATAAGCCGTCGTCAATTATGAAAATAGTTTCCTACCTATCTTAGACATCGACAATGTCAGGAATGTCGCACTTTCTGTCATCATTTAAAGGATAACTCGACTGGCCGTTTTAAGGCTCACTGCAACTTGTCAAATAACGCCTGCTCACTGATTGCTCATGGCACAAACCCGACCAACATTGGGGGCAATTTAGTTGTTCGAGTTTCTAACATTGATCCCCACTTTCAAACTTTAATATGCTTGCACAGTGTGTGCTGTGGTTTCTATTATTCCGATAACCAAGGTTCGTTTTGCACTCTAAGCATCGCTTCAACTCGGTTATCCACATTCAGTTTACTCAAAATCGAAGACACGTGGTTTTCTATTGTGCGATTTGAGCGAGAAAGGGAAGTGGCAATATCGAGATTGCTCGCGCCTGTGACTAAAAGCTTCAAAACTTGTTGTTCTTTATTGGTGAGCCCAATGGGGTGTTTACGTGTTTTAGAGTAAGGACCGCGACGAATTTTTGGAAGCATATCGGCAATGCCTTCTGCTGCAGCAATACTCCTAACCTTTTGTTGAAAGGCTTTTGCATGCATCTTGTCAAATAGTTGCCATGCTTTTATCAAAGAAGATGGCCGATGCTTTCCTTGAATTGACAGCAGACACATCGCTGCATTAAATGGCATTCCAAGGGTATCCCATGCTGCATACGCCGCTTCGCCGTTATCTTTTAATTGGAGTTGGTAGGGTTTTGATATACTGTCTTCCCGCCCATTTGAAATGTCGTATTGCAAAAGTTTAGCCCAAACTAACAGTTCGCCCAACTGCCATGGGTTTAATACACCAGAGGGCAACTCATTTAGCCAATCTATGTGTTTTTTAGCCTCCTCTATACGAATTGTATTATCAGCGTTTAACCATAGGTATTCAATCAATCCTAACCTTGCTGGAATCATGTACTGATTTTCGTTGGTTGATTGGGCGTCTTTTAAGGCTTGGTTGAGCAGTTCCTGGCTATTTGCTACCCCCAATCGTAAGTTGACTCGCGCTAATACAATTAACGCGGGCAGTTTCATTAGCAATGTTTGATTGCTAATTGATTGCACACCGGCAGCAATGGTTTGTGCATCTATTAATCGACCTTGCTCTTGTCGCAGTTGGGCTTGTAATCCGACTAAATAGTACGTCCAGGAATCGAGATCGTGGGCAATATCATATTGTATACCTTTCAGGGTCATAGTTTCAGCCATTTCAAGTTTCTTGAATCGAATACAGTAGTCTGAAAAGTTTGTATAAACCCTTGCCACATCTTCGTGGAATCCATGTTGTTCTGAAATAGCCAGACTTTGTTTTAGTTTATCTTCACCCGCGGCATCGCCGTGCATCAATAAAGCCGTTCCAATGTTGTTTAGGGCATGTGCTTTCACCGTGGGATTTGAGAACTGATCTGCTAATTCGAGGGCTTTATTTCCCCAATACAAGGAGTCCTCCATTCGATCGTTAAGCATATCTAATTGTGAGCGTAACGAGTATGCCATGGCCAGTTCGCTGGAAGCAGGTATTGATTCAAAGGTTTTGATTGCCTGATTGGCGTATTGCTCCGCTTTCTCTGCATGGCCCTGATACCAATATAGACGCGACAATGAACGTAAATTTTCCCCTACTTTATCCTGCCTATCCAAGGCTCGCCATAGACTAATAGCATGGCGTCGTGCGTCAATGACGGTTTGCTGCATATGGGTAGTTAAGCTGACTTCGTAGGCCCAGTTTTCATGTAGGCTTGCGGCGAGTTCAGGGTCTGCATATTCTACAAAACTTAAGGCTTTACGGTAAAACGAGGCGGCTTCCTTATGTGCGCCTAGTTCTGCAGCTTTAGTCGCTGCATTAGGTGCGTATTTAAGTACTCTTTCTGCATCTAAGGCCCCTTCAGCATGATGCACAAGCCAAGCTAAGTTAGTGACCAAAGGCAATGTTTCTAAACTTTCAATTATGCGCTTATGAGTTAGTTTTATTTGCGGGGGTGATTGATTTTCCAATATGGCTAAGCGAACTAGCTCATGCTTAAATCGAAACACACTTTGGTGATCACAAACCAATAATTTTCTGGCTACACAGGCCATTGCGAAGGACTCTGCGTTTTCATCAAATAATTGGCTAATTAAAGCCGCTGGAATGCTATAAGGGATAAGGCTTAATACTTGCAACAATTCACGTTCATTGCGACCTAATAAATGCACTCTACTGCTCACTGCTTCTCTAATTGATGCCGGTATTGTGTGATTGTTATAACCATTGTTAGCTAATAATTCAGCAATGAAAAACGGGTTTCCGCCAGTGATTTTGTGCAAGGTTTCTGGATCATAACTACTGTCTTTACTTAACTTTGATACTGCGTCTTGGCTCAATTGTTCAAGGTGAACTCGCACTGTATGAGCTGATGGCACTAATGAAAGTACTGAGCTCAATGGATGATCTTGTGTCACTTCATCAACCCGATAACTCAAACACAGTAAACAGGGTAAAAACGAGATACGTCTAACTATATATTTGATGAGATCTAGGCTGGCATGGTCGGCCCAATGCACATCTTCTATTACCAAAATAGTCGGTTTGCCCAGTTGGCTTATGGCTTGAAAAAAGCTGGAATAAATTAAGTTAGGAATAGCGCCGTTTTCCAATTGAGTAAGCAATGAAGGCGATAGGAGCTGAGCAAAATCGTAGATGGGAGCATAGGGGCGCGGCGTAAATAAAGGATCGCAACCAGACCAATAAATATCTAAGGTATCGTCTGCATGGGAACGTACGTGCTCTAGCAAGGTGGTTTTACCAATTCCAGCCTCACCACTGAGTAGCAATACCTTTCCCGACTGCGCTATTTGAGAGATAGTGTTTGATATCTTATCAATTGCGACTTCTCGCTCTAATAACATGTAAATTACCTGCTCGCTGAGCCTAAACTATACAATTTAATTTAAGTTAAATTAGGCTAAATTGCAGAGTTTTTACCAAATTTAGGTATTCAGATTTCAAAAATCAGGTGCCAGTGCACATTTTTAAACACATTTATGCGCTTATACTTTTAGTCATAGGATTGTGCACCAATTGTATTTGGTCTCCCGTGAAAATAAGGAAAAATCATGAAAGCAATGAACTCGATTTTTATCGCTGCTGTGACTTCAGTATGGTTTGGGACTAGCATGGCTGTCCCCATTAGTGCTGATAGTGGTGTGTCATTTTACCACGACATCATCATTGCTGGCGGGGGGCAGTTGCCGATTGGATTAGAGGTTAGATCCGGTGCTCCCGATTTTAGCAATCCAATCAATACTGAATTGCAAGCAGATGATGCCGTTGAATTTGACGATTTAGAAATTGTTATCGCCGGTCTTGCTCCTGAAGCCCCCTCGACTGTTACACGGTATAGTAGCAGTACTCGTAACGCAGACACCGAAGGTGCCTTCGGCATGAATGATACTAAGTTGTATCAAATTGTGGAGGAGGAATTAGTTCCTGATGGTAATAATGATATTTCTGAGCGTGGAGTTTGGGGCAGTGGGCAGGCCCAAGCAAGTATTAGCTCTGAACTTTTTGATACTCAAGCAGACTCTGATGTGTCTTTGGAAAGAGAGTTTACGCTTTCCAATGAAAACGCCACAGCATTAACATTTTCCATTGAAGGAACCTTTGAAATGGGGTTTTTTGCCATGGCTGATGGTGAAAATAGCTTTGCTGAAGCCTTCGCAATGCTAGATCTGTTTTTTACGTCCAGTAATGGGTTAGACATTGTCTTTGCCGATACCAGCCTGTATATCAATGATCAAACTGAAACCGGCGATAATGCCATTACGTCATTAATTCGGGAAACTGACGTAGCAAATACTGGCCATTTGAGTTTTACAGGTAACGCAAGTGCGACGGGATCGGATATTGGTGGCAGTCAACAGGCGTTTGGAGATGGTACGTTTTCCTATGCATTGGGTGTTACCTTGCAACCCGGAGAAGAAATCAGCATGTCCCATCTGATTACTTATTCAAATTTAGCGGCAATTGAACAGCAGGTTACAGAGGTAAGTGAGCCATCTACTTTTCTGTTTATTTTATTTAGTTCAGGCTTTTTCCTGTTTATTCGAAAACGTCCTAGGTGAAACGCTTCCGACAATTTACTCATTTACTCTTTGGTTGATAGAATTGCATGTCAAAGTGAGGTCTTCTTATCAGAATCTAGCAGCCTTGCAGGCCAAAAAATTACAGCGGAACAAACAATAAGTAAGATACACGAAAAATAGATAACGGTTTCATAACTATCATCATTGAGAAGCAAAGCGGCTGCCATTGGACCGGAAGCCAAGCCCATCTTTGATGCAAATCCGCCTAACGCAGCTAATTGTCCTGCTTTGTCTAATTCAGAACAAATGCCAAACATATAGGGTAACGCAAACGCCCAGGTGATACCGATGAGCACATTGGCTATCAAATACACCATTGAAACTTCGCTATATATTAATACCCAAGTACAGATTGCCGTGACAATAATTGCTGCAATTAAGGGCATAGTTCTTCCGTATTTTGTACCTATTAATATCACTAACATGGAACCCAGGAGTGCCACCCAACTGGCGCTGGCCAATGCTGGGCTCATAAAATCCATAGTTAAGCCTTCTGCTTTTCCTAGTCCAATTACATAAGCGAATAATCCCATGTTGGCAGCTTGAAACAAGAAAATAGCCAACAATGTTAAGACCAATGGTTGACGACGAACTTTAGCCGGTAACTTGGCTAAAGGATCGGTTGCAGCTACCGGATAACTTGGTAGAAAAGGCAGCATAGCAAGTGAGATAAAAGTAAAGCTCATCAACGCGATAAATAACGCGGAGGTGCCATATTCAGGTACCATCGCGGGCAAATACATAATCCCAAGACCACCTAATCCCCATTGGATAAGAAGCAGGTAACCGAACGTTTTATCTGCATCTCGGGTGCGTGAAATAACGGCAAAACCAATCCCTACTAGCAAGCCGCCCACTAAACCATGTGCGCCACGGATTATCACCATAATAGTGGGGGAGGTAATAAAAATAGATAAAAAGTCGACCAGTAGAATAGTGAGGAGCAGTACATACGCCCATTTTTTCCAATTAATATGCTTGACGATAAAGACGGCTAAAAGCGCACCGGCTGCTGCTCCATATAGATTTGAAGAGCTAACAAAGCCTGCTTGTTGGTTAGTAAAATTTAAACCTTCAATTAAGCCACTGACTAGCGCGGGCATAATGTTGATATAGAAGATACCTGCGGTGGTCAGAAAAGCTAAGAAAATACGGGCTAGTGCGCCATTCGAATCGACTTTCCATTGATTTAATTGAGTGTGTTCGATGGCTATATGCTTAGTCACTTACTTCTCCCGTACTGCTGATGTATTAAGGTTCATAGGTTAACCACTACAAACCGAATTTAGCTTATCTAATTCACTGAGGGCTTCTGTCCAGTTAAACTGATAACTATCACTGACGTAATAGTAGGTATTGTTGTTGCCTAAAAGTGCTAACGTAATTCCGCCATAGCCAGACATAAATGGTATCCAACTTTCGGATTTACATTTGAACTTAGCATCCACTTTTCTTCCCCAAAAACCATGTTGATAACGAATGTTAGGATAATCAGTTGTGGCACCACGATTGTTTGGGGCTTGTTGTAATCCTGCTAGAAGATAATTTTTGGAGAGCTCCGAAGCGGATTCAGTTGAAGTCGATTGACGTTGAATATAACGGGACAACTTAACTAAATCGTGGCGATTAAAGAATAGCCCATAGCCTGTGTAAGGTTGCTTTGCCTCACCTTGGGTACGTCTTGTTTTTGCACTTACTTGGCTTAGCCCTAAGGGAAGGAAAATCTGTTTGTACAAAATATCGGTGAAGATATCTGCATTTTCTCCCAGTTTAGATTTTATAAATTTGTTTAGGCCAACACCCAACAAATAGGTGTCCGAGGAATGATAAACAAAAGTGCTTCCTGGAGAACGTTTACGGACATAGTGGTTGCAGGCATAGGCAATTCTACCTTCGTTTGTTTTCGCAGTAAAAAAACTAAGCTTATCTGCAGATGCCTCATCAACGCCGTATTGAGCTGAATCGAAATTTCCCGTGGTCATATCTAACAAATGACCGAAAGTTACCCCCTGCCATTGGCTATCGCTGCATTGCTCTATCCAGCGGTCTACCGGCTGTTCAAACACATTTCCGTAGTGTTTTTCTAAATAAAACATTGCTAATCCAGCAAATAATGACTTTGCGGTAGAGTAGGATGGAAGCACTAGTTGTTCACAAAATGGGTAGTTGCCAGCGCGCGTGGGACATGACGATACATAATGTATATCTTTATAAAGTACGCCATAAGCACTCATATCTGTCAGCGCTATTCGTTGTGGCAAAGCTAAGTTTTCTATCTTTATTTTAGGGAGTTTCTTGGCTAATTCATCTAACGCAACCCAGGGTAATCTAGCGTGTTTCTCAGCTTCATATTGAGTCACTATTTCACCGGGTGAATCACTCGTATTTTCTGTGTAGTGGGCGGTGCCCGTTCCCCAAAAGTCAGCCTTAAAATAGGCACAGGTTTCACTACTTATTTGATAGTAAAATTGATTAGAACTGCCCGCTAAGCCTAATTCAATGACTAAAACACCATTATGTACACAGTTCTCATTTTTCTCGACTATCGCAAATGGCAGGCTGATTTTACTCCCTTGATGTTCAGGGGGAGTGCCCCAAAATTTCCCTACACCGATAAAAAAGTCCCAATTGGGGTTGTCACTATGCAGCAAGTGCCGCTTTTCAGGGATAACTTCTCCTAATTCATTGCTCACCCAGTTAAAGCTCATATCCGGCAGAATCTCAATATTTTCTTGCAGGGGAGACGCCGATTGAATGACTTGAATTTTGGCCCTAAGTTTATCCATTTGTAATGCAATGTGCCCTTTTTGACTTTTCTTCTGAGCCCTATCAGGAATGAATAATTCAGACATCAAAATAGGTTTTTGGGGTATCGCGGAAGGGCTTTCCAAAATGGCGTTTATTGTTGTTGCTGACACAACAAATAGGCAATTAACCAACAACAACGTTATCGCCCAAATTATTCTCATACTAAACCTGCGAGTTCAAATTTCGCATGTACTGAAGACAATTGCTTACTCACATGTTTCCATTTATTCACAGAACTTGAATACACCGGTTGCCTAATTTGCGCTGCACTGGCGGTTGTTGAAGCTGCAATATTATCTTGAAAATTATGACATTGTTGTTCTATTGGAAGTTCACAATAGTCTAAAATCGCGTTTGTTTGCGCCTCGATGTTCGATGTAAGGTTTTCATATGAAATACTGTGTATTTTATTCGGTAACAAGGTTTTCCAATGTGTCATCAGTTTATGGTGAGCAATCTGATACTGAGCTAATTCATCCAAATTGTAAGAAAAAGGGTAACCTTGGGTAAAAATGTGTTTAAAAATTGCGTAACAGGTATCCAGTGGGTTTCTTTCTACATGGATGATTTTGGCATTGGGAAGGGCTAAATGAATTAACCCAACATACAGAGAGTTCAAGGGCAACTTATCTATAAACTTGCGATGACCTTGCGTATCTGGGTAGGTGCTTTCGATATAACTTTGGCCTAAACGTTTAAAATCTATCTGTTTTGTGAGTGAGATTAAGTCCAGTTTATTAACCGGTTTAGCAGCACCACTGTGCTGAATCTGTTGCATCATTTGCAGTGCAAAATTATTTAACTCACCGGCACTCATTACCTGCGAGTGGCTGCTAATAATACGCTCCACCAAGGTACTGCCAGTTCTGGGCAAACCAACAATAAAAATAGGTTGTTGGGAGTCGTATCCAGGTTGATCGTTATGGACAGTGTTGGCATCAAATACATTGCGAATTTGGTCCAGTGATGCAAGATCATTGTCCAGAGAGTACTGCATATGCTGACGCCGAATAGATGCACCTTGTTGAAACGCATTAAAGGCATCTCCGTATTCAGCTAAATCTTCAAGTTCTTTGCCTAATGCATAATAAAGTTGTGATTTTGAGATAGGGGAAGCAAGGCGGGTAAGTGCCGTTTTAATCTTATCTACGTGATTACTTTCACTGGTCTGTTTGTGCAAGTTAGAACGCATTAGCCAAGCTTCACTGTCATTGGGGTTCAGCGCTATGAGCTTATCAAGAGTACTCTTGGCACTATCTAACTTACCTACATATCGTTGCACTGAGGCTAAATTAAATAATATTTGCGGATTATCAGGTTGCAAAGTAAGCGCACGTTGATAGTGAGTTAAAGATGATTGATAGAGGTTTAGTTTATTCAGTAGAAGAGCCAGTTCAGCATTAAAGACGACTGAATCATTGTCTTCAGCAGTTAACGAGCTAGCTATATCTTGTGCGCTTCTTCTATCTCCCAATATAAAATGGAGTTTTGCTTCGAGTAATAACCAATCTGGAATATTTGGTGATAGTGCCAATGCCGCTTCAATGTAACGCAACGCTAATGCATGTTTACCTAAAAATAGGTTCACTTCGCTGTATGTATGCCAAGCAGGGGCATATTCAGGAAAATCAGCACACAAAGATTTGCATTGTGCTAAAGCACTTTCTAGTTGCTTATTGCGAATCTGTAGCCAAATATCATCGAGTTTTTTTTGTGCGTTCTGCGATTGTTCAGTTAACATAAAAATTGCGTCATAATGAAATTTTGTCATTGAGTTTAGAGCATATTAACCTGCTTCGGTATTAGCGAGCCATTTTGACCACTGAGTGCTGGACGTAAAATGGCTCGGATAAAATTAAAATCGATAGTTAAATGCAACACCTAGGGTTCTTGGAAGACTGATGTAATCTTTGGAAGAGTTACCCAAAAAGTTTTCATCGGGATCAGTACCCATATAGGCTTCTGGCAATGTGCCTGTGGTGCCATCTTCGTTAAACATATTTTTAATGTAGAAAGTGACATTCCAATCATCTTTGCTAATTCTCGAGGTTAAATTCCATAATGAGAAGCCATCTATGTCAGCTTGCAACGCTTGACTTTCACCTAGATAATTTAAAGAGTCAGACTGATAGTAAGTGTTTACTTGAGTGATCCAGTACATGCCATTATTCATTTCGTAAGTGTAGTCTAGCGCTAAACTCAAGGTGTGTTCAGGCGATGCCGGCAATCGAGTTCCATCTGAGGCCTGTACTCGTGTCGCGTTTTCGGCTGATACGCCGGTAGGAACGATGAAATCAGCGGTTAGTTCAGCATTGACATAGGCATAACCTAACACATAGTGAATTTCGTCACTGAGATAGCCTTGTAACTCTAATTCAATGCCTTGGGTACGTGCAGACTCGCCGTTAGTAACTGTATAGAATCCCCAGAATGAAGACGTACTAAGCTGAGGATCATCCCAATCGAGCACGAAAGCAGATAAACTGTAACTGTGTTTTTTGTTATCTAAATAACCCTTCACACCAATTTCATAATTTACAGCTTTATCTGAGTCATATTGCTGCCATTCTGGCCTTTCTGCCAAACTCCCGTTGAGTGGCACCGCATTAGCCCCTCCTCTACGATAACCTTCAGAAATTGTGCCATAAAGCATTGTTTCCTGGCTCAAGTCATAAGACATATTGAGCTTAAATAAGGTATCGCTTTCTGACGTTTCAAAATTAGGTTGTGCCCCTAAAAACGGCCAAATTGGAAGGAGTAATTCAGTATTGTTAGTAAAGGTGTTATCAAATCGTCGAATACCCACAGTGCTGCGCAAATCGTCGGAAAAGTGATAGGTTAGTTCGCCAAATAACGCTTTATCTTTAAAGTTCTCAGTACGGACGTAGTGAAAGTCGTTATCTGTGTAAACCATGCCAAAATCGGCCATGCTCGGCCACCAAGGGAAAGCCGCGCCAGCCCACTCTTGATACCCAGGCATGTAGCTATCTTGTGTGGCGACACTATCTTGGTCCATATAGTATGCCCCAACCACCCAATCTATGTTGTTGACCGTTTGATTCGAAACTAAACGTAATTCCTGAACAAAGGCTTCATCATCGTAGCTTCTATCCGCCAATGCCATTGGTCGAGGTGAACCATAGTATAAATCGGCAAACCAGTTCTGCTTAGCGTAAAAGCCGGTATTATCACTTGTAGAACTACCTTCGTGATTGTACTTTGAGCTACTAGACGTTAATGTGGCGAAGCCAAGATCCCACTCCGCTTCTAGCGCGGTTAAATCTACATCTCGTTCAGAAGGTTCTAATAATACTGCACCATTCTGGTAATCACCATAAGCCTGTTCAGTTCCATCCACCCAATTGGTGCCGCGAGTTACTTGTCTACGACCACCGATTTCATCGGTTTGTTTTTGATAAGACAGGCTGATATTTAAATTGTCAGTGGGTTGCCAAAATAATGACATGCGACCGTAGTCAATATCTACCGTATCTGCATCTTCTACACTTCGAAAACTTACACCACCGGTGGCGAGATCCCCACCTTGTGCTGCAGGGGCATAGTTGTCAGCATCTAAAACGTAAACATTGGTGTAATCAACAATGCCGTCATTATCGATACGACCTATATTTGCCCTAAATGCTAACGTTTCTGAAAGCGGGATATTTACCATCGCATCCATATTGATACTATTGCCTTCAGACCCTTTTGTTTGACCTACTGACATCCCCACGCTGCCATAAAACTCATCTGTTTCAGCTTTATTCATGCGGTATTTTACTGTACCTGCCAGCGATCCTGAGCCGTACAATGTGCCTTGAGGACCGCGAAGTACTTCGACCATTTCAATATCTTTGAGGATAAAGTTGGCGTTTAATGGGGTGTCGTTGACATATGCAGCAACAGTGGAAACCGCAGATAATGGTACATCACCTTGAGCACCACTGTTTACATTGATACCACGTATTACCACACCGCTGATAACCCCAGAGTTGCGGTAACCTCTGTCAACAATAGTGGCACCTGGTATATTTCGTAATAATTCCGTTGAGTCTACAATTTGGCCGTCTTCTAATTCGGTTCCAGAAATGGCTGAAATATTATAAGGCACTTCTTGAATACTTTGTGTTCGGCGGCTGGCAGTCACTTCAATGCGTTCAATTGTCTTACCTTCTTGGTTCGCAACTTGTTGCGCGGAGGCGTGATAAACAGGTGACCCCAATACCAAGGCACTGGCAATAGCTTTAGCAATGGTATGTTTTCTAAATGTCACAGAATGCATAGTGTTACTCCAATTATCTTTTTATTTTTAGTCTTATTTGAGGGTAGTTCAGTGGTTACTAAATCCGTAGTACCAGTTAGGGACTCGCTTTTGGTCCAGAATGACTATTCATTGTCATCGCGCTCTGGAATTTTTAGCTCGCCTAAAGACGCTAAAAATTCGTTGTCGTTTGTAGAGGAAGACACTGACTTTTGCCATTGACTTTCTCTGAAGCTCTTTAGGGGTTGTCCCAGGTTATGTAGTCCTCGCTTCCTGTCGCGGCGTACTTGGGCAAAATCAATTTCTACCGGGATAATTTCTTGTTGCTCCCCTGCAACGTAAATATCGTTACCTTGCGGACCAACGATAATCGACTGGCCATTGCCAAGTTCACCGGCAGTATTGATGGCCACCACATAACATTGATTGCTAGCCGCGGTTGCCCGTGCCAAATTTAATTCAATTCCACGGTCGATAGTGCCTGTCATGGTCGGATAAATGAGTACTTCAGCTCCCTTGCAAGCCATGCTGCGTGCTACTTCTGGAAACCAAAGGTCATAGCAAATCGCGATACCAATGCGTCCTTGAGGAACATCAAAAACGACAATGTCTTGGCCTTGTGATACATCACTTTCGTAAGGGCAAAAAGGAAATATTTTTCGGTAACGGCAAATTACCTGACCTTGAGGATCTATGACTGGTGTAGTGTTATAAATGTGATGATTGGCTATTTCATATAAACTGCCGGGAATTAACCAAATATTAAGTTGCTTAGCCAAATCGCGATAAAAGGATTCCGTTGGGCCTGGCATGGTCTCGGCATATTTCTTTTCTGGACCGTGACTATTTAACTCGCCCAGCACTAACATGTTTAACCAAGGGAAACGCTGTTTACAGAGCGTAATTTCAGCGGCGATTTGCTGGGTGTTGTTACCTTTTGACGAGGCTAGTTGTAAACCCGCTATGGCAAAATGACTCATTTAGTTCCTCACTATAAAGCAATTTGAATTGACTGCTTTGCATAAGGTAAAACTCTAATGGGTCCAGAGGTAAAGTGATAGTGCCAGAATGAATGGATGTGTTGGTCCAGTTCTGATGAAGCTAAATTAATTCCAGTTCACGTACAAATCGATAATCTTGGTCAAACCATTTCATTTTTTTGCTATCCATGATCACGTAAAATCCACGAATTTCTCCATAGCTCCATAGTTTCCATTGACGCCAATACATGCCGTTTTCAATCCACCAACGACCTGTGTCTTCTTCGCTACCAATGCCTCCAGTGCGACCAGTCATTGTGCCATCGGGGAGTAATTCGATTGTACAGGGAACGCCATAAACCATTTGGCACTCTAAATGAATGCCAGGTAACAAGTTACGTAATGCTTGTTCATCTAATAGTTTACCTTTGGCGTTATCAAGCTTCTCTTCGTGCTGAGCAGTTAATTGCCGAATTAGATCGGCAAGCATTTTAACTCCTGCACGGATTCTGTTGTTGGGAATACTAGTAATTCCCATTCGAAAGCAATTTTCTGGATGTTTATTTAGGGCAAAATATCGTTTTACCGGCTCAATGAGAATCCCCAACTCAGCGGCTTTTTCTTGCAAGTTTTCACCATCTAATTGCTTTGGACCTGTTATCCAATAAGCCGTGCCACCTTGGATTGGACCTGTATCTATGCAATTTGGTAAATACGTATTCAACGCTTCTCTTAAGGTTAACCAACGTTCAAAAAAGACCTTATGCAAATGCAGCATAAATGCATCGTAGTAGCCTAACGACAGGAAATAAGCTACCGCTCGTTGATTATTTAAAGGCGGATTACGCATGGTAATTTTACGTAATTTTTTGAGTTCGCTGATAACGCCAGAGTCTGCAACGATAAATCCGATCTGAATACCCGAAGCTAAGACTTTGGACAGACAAGATATGTACACCACGCGATTTTTATCATCTAAACTGCGCAGAGCCGGGTGGGGTTGTCGTAAAAAGTTGCTTTCAAACTCGAAGTCGTCTTCGATAATTAACAGATCTTGCTGATTGGCTTTGTCTAATAACTCTTGTCGGCGAGACATCGACATGGTGACACTGGTTGGTGTTTGATGACTGGGGGTAGTGTAAACGATGTCGCATTTATCTAACTGCGAGTCGACTTGCATGCCGTTGTCATCAACGGGTTGATATACTAAATTTGCTCCTTTATGTTGTAATAACTCTCTCACCTCTGGGTATCCGGGCTCCTCTACGGCCACGGTAATAGATTTATCCACAAATAACTCACTAATCAAGTACAGCGCTTGTTGAGTGCCTACTGTTATAAGTATTTCGCTACTTGTTGCTTGAATACCTCTGCGCGGGATTATTTTAGTGCGAATTTCATCAATGAGTTTGGGATCATCGCCAAGGCCTTGAAGCTGTGACCATTGATTTATTTCCCGAGTTACGTTGGCTTGTTGATTGGCATCGCGCCATTCTTTTACTGGGTATAGTGAAGCATCAAATTTTCCATCCATAAATGGATAGCTATATTTTTGCCAATCTGCTGGACATGCTGTTTGATTGGTTGTTTGTAAAGCCCCTTTAAAGCGGTGGGTATTGTCAGTGGCTTTGGGTTGAAAGCGTGGTTTTGTTTGAGATTGGTTTACCCATCCTTGGTGGATTTTTTCATTAACGAAAATACCACTGCGTTCTTTGGTGACGATATAACCCTCATCTTGTAACGCTTGGTAAACCAAGACTACAGTATTGCGCGCCACGCCCAGTTGTTCAGCGAGTCGACGTGATGAGGGGAGTTTACATCCCAATGGAAACGAGCCTACCAATATCCCCTCTACCAATTTGTTACGAATCTGACTTTGCAGACTTTCACTGATTGTCGTATCGATATGGATAAGCTGTTTCAACATGGTAATTCACTTTTTATTAGGCTATTTCTATCTTTGTATTACATCCTGAAAGAGTTGTGTGATTTTGGCAATAACTTCCTCATGAATTGATTGCTCAATAGTCAAAGGAGGTAGAAAGCGAATGACGTTGCTAACTTATCCGAAGCCCTCGCGGTTAATTCAACAACTGTGTTGGGGCGCGGTTACCTCTAGTCATTCGAAAAAAATTACACATAAGAGAAATTTACAGTACAGTACATTTTTGATTTTTATACTAAACAATTCTGTAGGCTGGTTTTTATATGGCTAATGATAAAACGGATAACAACGATTGTGCAGCATACTTAAATGGCCAATATATGCCGTTGAGGGAGGTGAATATTTCGCCACTGGACCGGGGCTTTCTGTTTGGAGATGGTATTTATGAGGTTGTTCCTGTTTATAACGGCAAAGCTTTAGGTGGGGTTCAACACTGGCAACGTTTACTTGAAGGACTTAATTCTGTCGATATTCCACTGGACTTAACGGTGCAGGAATTAAGCAATATTGCACAACCCTTGCTAACCGATAATGAACCCGCGCAAATGTTATATGTACAAATTACGCGAGGTGTTGAAGCCGTTCGCAAGCACCGTTTCCCTGTGGATGCAAAGCCGACAGTGTTTATGTTTAGTACTCCTTTTACGCCCCCTATCGACATGTCTTATCCTGGTTGTGATGCTTATTTTCAACAAGATTTGCGCTGGCAACGTTGCTCAATAAAATCCATAAGCTTGATGGGTAATGTGATGTCCTATATGCAATTGGCACATGATGGCGTGGCCAATAGTGAGGCTCTGCTAGTTAGAGATGAGTATGTAGTAGAAGCCCCTAGCAGTAATTTGTTCATAGTAAAAAATGGCGTTATTTTCACCCCTCCTGTGGATAACATTTTGGCGGGAGTCACCCGTAAAATCATTATTGATTTGGCCGAAAGTCAAGGTATTCCAGTAAAACAACTCGCGCCCACAGTCGAACAAGTAAAACAAGCTGATGAGGTATGGGTGAGTAATTCTTTTGAAGAATTAAAACCCATTATTAGCATCGAGGGGGAAAAGGTTGGCGCAGGAAAACCAGGTCCCATATGGCAGCGTTTATTGTCCAGTTATCAACGGCTAAAACAATAATTCCAAGGGGTTGAATCAACCACACAGAATTGCTTAGCTCAACACATCTCAAAAAGAGAAAACTATGCAAACAAGTTTCTTCCAACGTGTTTTACTGCCAGGTTTTATCCTCCAGTCGGTTTTGATTGGAGGCGGGTATGCGACAGGTCGAGAATTAGTTCAGTTTTTTCTAAGTTCAGGGGCATTAGGTGGTTTTTTAGGTATTTTAGTTGCAACTGCTGCCTTTAGCGTAATCAGTATGCTTAGCTTTGAATTTGCTCGACAAACCCAAAGTTATACTTACAGACGCTTTTTTAAAAAGCTGTTGGGAAGAGCTTGGTTTGTGTATGAGTTGGCCTATTTTGCCCTAGGGGTTTTAGTTTTAGCGGTAATTGGCTCTGCTGCCGGAGAAGTGGTTTCTGAGCATCTGTCTATTTCCAGTACCCTGGGTACAGTGGTGTTGATGGCATCAATTTGTGTATTGGTTGCCTGGGGCACTAAATTAATTGAGAAGGTATTAGCCGGCTGGTCATTTCTGTTGTATCTAGTTTACGGCGTGTTTGTGTATTTGTACTTGCATGAGTATGGTGAGAATGTATATGAGCAATTATTTTATGGCGAAATTGAGGATAATTGGTTCATTGGCGCTATCCAGTACGTTGGTTACAATATTGCCGCTTTACCGCTCATTTTGTTCTGTGTGCGGCACATGCGTACATCCCAAGACGCGCTTTTAGCTGGGGCTATTGCCGGCCCTCTAGCCATGCTGCCTGCGCTGTTTTTCTTTGTGGCGATGGTGGTAAATGCGGCGCAGGTAACTGAGGCAAAAGTACCATCTGATTTTATGATGCAGCAATTGGGCGTTCCATGGTTGCAGGCCATTTTTTATGTAGTGTTATTTGGTACTTTTATCGAGACAGGCACTGCTTTTATCCATGGTATGAATGAGCGAATCGCCGAAGTGTATAAAGAAAATCAACAAAAAATGCCTAAGTTAATGCGTCCTACAATTGCCGCAATAGCACTGATTTTGTCAATTTATCTCGCTTCTTCCGTAGGGCTGGTTGCTTTAATTGGTAGTGGTTACGGTACCCTTACTTGGGTATTTGTTGCCGTTTTTGTGCTCCCCATCGTGAGTTTGGGGAGTTTTCGCATTTTTAGACGTACTTGATAAAACAGGGGCAATATCTAAATTTATTAGGTTAATATTCAGTACTGATATTTTAGTCTGCCTTGAATTAATAGTGGGACAGTGGTTTTAATGACTTTCTATCATTAGCGCTTGTAAGCATATTTCTAAAGTTATATCGTCTAAACTATAGTCAATTTATTAAGGATTAAAAGCTTGAAATTCACGCCACCCTAGGGTGCCCTTCCTCTAATAATTCGTTATTGCTTAACGCGCAAAGAATTTCGTTTGCTCGTCGATGTTATTGCATTGAAACATACTTTTTTTCTTGATTGCCAAGAATCTTCAACTTTTAGGTTATTTACATGCTCGAAAACATGAAAAGAGAATGGTTTTCTAATATTCGTGGTGATGTGCTTGCTGGTATTGTGGTAGCGCTAGCCTTAATACCTGAAGCGATTGCTTTTTCTATTATTGCCGGAGTGGATCCTAAAGTGGGCCTCTATGCTTCGTTTTGTATTGCTGTGATCATTGCCTTTGTCGGAGGTCGTCCGGGAATGATTTCTGCTGCTACCGGAGCAATGGCATTGCTGATGGTTACCCTAGTTAAAGAGCATGGCTTGGAATATTTGCTTGCTGCTACTTTGCTAACCGGTGTGCTGCAAATTATCTTCGGTTTCTTAAAGCTTGGCAGTTTAATGCGCTTTGTTTCTCGCTCTGTTGTCACTGGTTTCGTGAATGCCCTAGCGATTCTGATTTTTATGGCGCAATTACCTGAGCTGACCAATGTGACTTGGCATGTTTATGCCATGACTGCCGCAGGATTGGGGATTATTTATCTATTACCCTACGTTCCTAGTATCGGGAAAATCGTACCCTCTCCTTTGGTGTGTATTGTTAGTCTCACTATCGTGTCCATTGTTTTAGGCTTAGATATACGAACCGTAGGTGATATGGGGGAATTACCTGATACTTTACCCATATTTTTATGGCCGGAAGTGCCCCTTAATTTAACCACTCTAGAAATTATCTTGCCGTATTCCCTCGGTTTAGCCGTAGTTGGGTTGCTTGAGTCTTTGATGACGGCAACCATTGTCGATGATCTAACCGATACAAACAGTGACAAGAATAAAGAATGTAAAGGCCAGGGTATGGCAAATATTGGCGCTGGTTTGTTTGGTGGAATGGCCGGTTGTGCGATGATTGGTCAATCTATTATTAATGTGAAATCTGGGGGAAGGGGACGTTTATCAACCTTTATCGCCGGTTTGTTTTTAATCATTATGGTGGTATTCCTTGACGAGTGGGTGGGTAAAATTCCAATGGCGGCGCTGGTGGCAGTGATGATTATGGTTTCCATAGGCACGTTTTCTTGGTCTTCTATCACCGATTTACGTAAGCACCCTAAATCATCGAATATTGTGATGATAAGTACCGTTATTGTGGTTGTTGCTACCCATAACTTAGCCATTGGGGTGTTTGTAGGCGTGTTATTGGCGACCTTGTTCTTTTCCAATAAAATTGGTCGTTATATGGCAGTTAAGTCTTATTACAATGAACATGAAAAAGTGCGAACTTATGAAGTTGTTGGTCAGGTATTTTTTGCCTCAGCAGAACAATTTGTCAATCAGTTTGACTTCAAAGAAGCTGTTGAAAGTATTGTAATTGATCTTACTCATGCGCATTTCTGGGACATAACGGCGGTATCATCTTTGGATAAAGTGGTCATTAAATTCCGTCGCGAAGGTGCAACCGTTAAGCTTATGGGAATGAATGACGCAACGGCTACAGTAGTAGATGAATTTGGGGTGCATAACGATCCTAAAGAAGTTGAAAAACTGTTTGGCGGACATTAAGGAGATAATGATGACTAAAATTGTGACCTGTGTAGATGGTTCTGCAATCACGCCTGCGGTGACAGATGCAGCTGTCTGGGCTTCAAAAAAACTAAATAAACCTATTCTGTTCTTGCATGCCTTGGAAAAAGAACAGCAGCATGGTGCGGATGACTATACTGGTGCGATTGGTTTAGGTGCGCGCTCAGCATTGCTTGAAGAAATGACTAAGCTTGATGAGCAACGCGCAAAAGTCGCGTTGCAACTTGGCCGTGAGTTACTTGATGGTGCGGTGCAACATGCTCAAAATTCAGGTGTGGTCGAGGTTGAGTCCATGCAAAGACATGGTGAGGTGGTAGATTCCATCACCGATTTAAAGGCGAAAACCAGACTCATTGTTATTGGCCGTAATGGTAAAGAACATGATAATAGCTTTGACGCGCTAGGCTCTAATATTGAAACGTTACTTCGCAAGGCTTGTCATCCTGTATTGCTTATTCCTAATGCATTTAACCCTCCATCTTCATTTATGATCGCTTATGATGGCCGGGAAACGGCTGATAAAGCGTTGCAGCGTGTGATAGAAGGGGGCTTATTGCGTGGTCTTCATTGTCATTTAGTTTCGGTAAAAAATAACGAAAAAGATCTACATGATAAATTTATATCGGCCAAGCAAAGGCTGCAAGATGAAGGATTTCAAGTCACAGCGGCTTATATTGAAGGAAATATTTTTGAATCCCTGATGACATATAAAACATCCCAAAACATTGAGCTTATTGTGATGGGCGCATTTGCTCACTCTAAGCTTAGGCAGTTTTTTGTGGGCAGTAACACAATGAAAATGCTTGAGCGCAGTCATATTCCTATGATCGTTTTACGCTAAACAGGAAACAGGAAACAGGCGTAAATAGAGTCAGGGTATACTCAAAAGATGTGGCATTCAATTAACAATCAAGCCCTGTTAGTGCAGGGCTTGATTGGCTAAAAATAGCGTTTTTTTTATCTTAGATGACATATATAGACATCTTTGTATGAGTGATTTTTAGTTTTTAAGTGTTGTTTAGCCCACCTAAACATAGGTATTTAATTTCTAAATAATCGTCTAATCCGTAACGGGATCCTTCTCTGCCATTACCTGATTGTTTCATACCGCCAAAGGGAGCCGCTGCATTTGAAATAGCCCCTTCATTAATCCCCACCATACCAAATTCGAGTGCTTTGGCTACTCGGAATATGCGACCTACATCGCGACTGTAAAAATAGGCTGCTAATCCATATTCAGTGGCGTTAGCTAACTCAATTACCTCGCTCTCTTCTTCAAATTGAATAATGGGTGAAACAGGCCCAAAGATTTCATTGCTGGCAATAGGCATATCATTGCTGACATTGGTCAGCACAGTTGGTAGATAATAGTTTGGACCTTGTGAGGTGGTGGTGCCACCTAATTTCAATACTGCACCTTGGTCGATGGATTGTTGTACCAATTCATCTACATCATTGGCTGCTTTGGCATTAATCATGGGACCAATATGGGCGTCAGCGTCCATTCCTGCGCCTAATTTTAACTTTGCAGTTTCTTCTATGAATTTCTCACAAAACTGAGCATACACACCTTTTTGCACCAAAATACGGTTTGTGCAAACACAAGTTTGGCCTGAATTTCGGTATTTTGAAGCTAATGCGCCTTGTACAGCCTCGTCGATATCGGCGTCATCGAAGACGATAAAGGGGGCATTACCGCCTAACTCCATGGACACGCGTTTTACGCTGGTTGCACACTGGGCAATGAGCTTCTTGCCGACCCCTGTGGAACCTGTAAAAGTGAATTTAGCTACGTGTGGATGCTGCGTTAACACGCTACCCAATCCTTGAGAGTCTTTACCGACTATCAGGTTAAAAACGCCTGGGGGAAAGCCCGCTCTGTGGGTCAGTTCTGCCATTGCCATTGCGGATAAAGGTGTTTGTGTTGCCGGTCTCACCACAAAAGTACAGCCCGCAGCTAAAGCCGCTGCCGCTTTTCGGGAGATCATTGCATTAGGGAAGTTCCATGGCGTAATTGCACTTACAACTCCAATGGGTTGTTTTAGCACAATAATTTGTTTGTCGCTGCTAGGGGCCGGTATAACATCTCCATAGATTCGTTTACCTTCTTCTGCAAACCATTCAATAAACGATGCGCCATAGGCGATTTCACCTTTTGCTTCAGCAAAGGTTTTGCCTTGTTCTAAGGTGAGAATCTGAGCTAAATCATCTTGATGTTGCATCATTAATTGGAAAAGGTTGCGTAACAAATTCGCGCGTTGTTGCGCACTTAAAGCTGACCACTGCGGCAAGGCCCGGTGGGCAGCTTCTACGGCTCGGTTAGCATCTTCTACATCTGCGTCGCAGATAGAGACTAATTCTTGACCATTGGCTGGATTAATTACTGGGATTTGATTGTCGGTTATTAACCAACGTCCATCAATATAGGACGCTGTTTTTAATAAGGTTGGATCGTTTAAGTTAAGCATGTAGGGTTCCATCAAATTTTTTCGCTATTGAAACCTAATTAAATTACTCTTTAAATATTAAACTTTCAATCTATACGTTTAAGGATGTAAAACATTATGTCTAGAAACAATTTAATTCCTAAACCAATCACCGAGTACGATTTAAGATTATTAAGGGTGTTCAAGTCTGTTGTAGAAAATGGAGGTTTTTCAGCTGCGGAAAGTGAGCTTGGTGTCTCTCGATCTACTATTAGCGTTCATATGGGAAACCTTGAAAGCCGCATGAAGCTCAAATTGTGTCTACGAGGGCGACAAGGATTTACCCTCACCGAAGCTGGCCAGGTGGTTTATCATGCTTGCACAGATCTTTTTGATTCTTTGAATGACTTTTCGTTATTGGTGCGTTCGTTAAATAGTGAATTAAGTGGTGAGCTAGTCATTTTATGTGCCGATCAACTTGATGGTAGTAAACAAAAAAGTTTAGCTAAGGTGGTGAATCAAATCCATCAACGAGCGCCTAAGATAAATTTGGTTTTAGATGGCGGATCCATTGATTTTATTGAAAAAAGTTTGCTTAAAGATAAGGCGCATATTGGATTATTTCCGAACTATAAGCCCGTAGATGGCCTCGAGTATTCTCCCGCATTTCGCGAGACAATGTATTTATGCTGCGCTAGGGGGCATCCGTTGTATGACGTTGTTGATGACGGCTTCGATGAGTCAAGACTTGCCTCTTACGCTGCTATCCATCCCGGGCTAGATGTTGATCAAGGAGGTCGCAAACAATTGCAGAAGCTCAAGCTAGAAGCCAAAGCTTATCAATTTGATACCCGTAAAACGCTTATCTTATCCGCTATGTATATTGGTTATTTACCACTTAGTTATATTAAACATGAATTAGAAAGTGGTGAAATTAAACAAATACATCCCGCGCAATACCATTATGAGTTCACTCAATCTTTAGTTAGTAAAAAGACGCCTAGGGAACAAGCAAAAGTGACCCTAGTGAAAGAAATATTTTCATCTTTATTTATATTTGACTAGCTGCCTTTAATTAACAGGCTTGTGGCTCTTATGGAATATATTGATGTTCACAAAACAGGTATCGTTATGTAATTCACGATCAATGTTCGGGTCAAAACAGTCGATATTTTCGCCTTCCCTATTTGTGTCGTGGTTTTTTGCAAAACGCGCGGTACCATCATCTTCCAGTACTATTAAATCGCTTAAAAAGTAATCTGAAAGAATGGCTATGGCGGTTGGACGTTGTTCACTTTCTAAAAAGCGGCTGGTCTCGTAAACGACAAAGTAAGGATGTCCTTCTTCAGCAAAGGCCATAACAGTGTACTTTCCATGTCGTGAAAAGCCCCAAAACCAACTAACGGCAACATCGCCTTTAATCACTTCTAGAAGCACAGGAAAGCGATCTTTTTCGCGTTTATACAATACGAGATCATTCACCGGAAAATGCTCAGATTGAGTAGACAGTGAACAAATTTCTATATCTTTGAGGGGCTGAGGAATACAGGTTACAGGGAATGAGCTAGCATCAGCGATCCCATAATTCGACGTAAGCAAGGTGAGTATGAATAAACCAAAACGTAGTTGCATAGTGATTTTTATTTTCAAGGAATAAGGTTCATTAAACACGACAAGTTTAATAAATAATAGTCATCGAGATTAACTGCAATGATATTTCTGATGAGTATAGGCAAGCTTATGGATGGATAAGAAGTCGTTCAAACTCGCTATTTTTAATAATATTTGAAAAATATGATTGCAAATATTGGTTTGTGGCTCCATTTTTTACAGTCATTATTTTCTTTTTGGTTGCGTTCATAATTTTCACATTAGACTAAAGGCTAATGAAAATGGCGCCTTAATCATTGGCACGCAAATTGCTTAGAATGGAAAGTTACGGAACCTGCTATTGGTGTGCAACACCATTTCATGCATGGAAACACAAAGAGATAATTAATATGAAACTACACAAAAGAAGTACTTTCGCAGTTTTAGTCAGTGGTTTGTTAAGCTTTTCAACATTTAATGCTAGTGCTGCTAGCAGTGGGCTATTAGGTCTAGATCTTGATAGCGTGGCTGACTTAACAGATGTGTCTGCCCTCACAACCTCTCTAGGTTTACCTGAAGTGCCTGTCATTGACAGTATCCTTTCAATGGACAATGAAATTTTAATCCAGGGTGGTGATATTGCTGTAGTCAACGATTTGGTTAACTTGGTAGGTGGGATTGTAACCCATGAATTATCCCTTGTTGACGGTATTGGTGTGCGAGTTTCTGATTTACAATTGGAATTGTTAAAGAGCTTTCCGACGTTGATAACCATTACTGAGAACCAGCCTCTTTTTACTGCTGGTGCCCTTGATAATTGTCAGGTATATGGAAGTCATGTTGTTGACTTAGAGCGAAAAAAGGTTAGTTGGAATTTATACAACGCCCGTGACATGCAAACAAATGTTGATGAGATGAAATTTACCTGGCCCACAAGCCTAGGCAATGTTACTTCGGTTAAATTTAATGGAAGCACTGTATTTTGGAGTTTCTTTGGACGCCAAAATGGGGAGTTAACACTGGACTCCTCTTGGTTAAGTCGTTACGCAAAAATGAATGCGTATGATGATGCAAAAGTAGAATTAACCTTTGCTCGTAGTGGTGCTGAAAATTATCAACAAAACGACTTTTCAATGAATGTCTCCTTTACCCAAAATTGTGATCGTGAATTAGTTAAAGGCTATGATACTCAAGCAAATGATGGGGACAGCAACAGTTATTACGTTAACACTATAGGGGCTAACGAGCTTCATGAAGATGGCATTACAGGGAAAGATATAACTGTCGCTGTTATTGATAGTGGGGCTTGGGCTGACCATAAAGCGTTAAAAAACGACACTGATAATAACCCTCGAATTACAGCCGCATTTGACGCAATTGAAAATCAAGAAATGCAAGCTGAAGATATGACTGATGAGAATAGTCATGGTACGCATATTTCAGGGATAATCGCTAATAGTGACTACGCAGTGGTTGATGGCCAAATGCGCAATTATTATCAAGGTGTCGCCCCTGATGCAAATTTAGTCGTTATCAAAGCCTTTTATGAAGATGGTCACAGCACATATTTGGATGCACTTCGTGCTATTCAATATGTTTCTGATCATCATGAAGAGCTGAATATTCGCGTAGTCAATTTATCTTTTGGTGCGCCACCTCGCTCGAATTATTGGGCAGATCCAATTAACCAAGCCATTATGAAGCTTTGGGAAAAAGATATTGTAGTTGTGACCTCAGCAGGTAACACCGGACCTGCGGCAATGACTATCGGCGTACCTGCTAATGTTCCTTATGTTATTAGCGTGGGCGCTATCACTGATAATTACACCCAAGATAACCCTCATGATGACGAGTTACTTTCATTCTCTTCACAAGGTCCGACTCATGAAGCTTTTGTAAAGCCAGATTTAGTTGCCCCAGGTGGTCATATATTTAGTTTAGCCAGTGAAGATATGTATATGCCGAATAAATTCCCACAATATATGGTTGGAAATGATCGGTTTATTATGTCGGGTACATCGCAAGCGTCAGGCGTGGTAAGTGGAATTGTCGCTTTGATGCTGCAAAATGATCCGAGTCTGAGTGCAAACGATGTGAAGTGTCGTTTAATGAGCAGCACTACCATGGCACAGTTATCAAATGGCAAGCTTGCATACAGTCCTTTCCAACAGGGTTCTGGTAGTGTTAATGCCGTTAAAGCCGTTGAATCGACAGCCACAGGGTGTGCAAACAATGGTATGGATATCGCCGCCGACCTAAGTGGTGAACAACACTATATGGGCGCAGCTCGTAAAGATGAAGACGGCAATTATTACATCCAAGGGTTCGAATTTGAACTTTGGGAAGAAGCTTTCATCTGGGAAGAAGCGTTCATCTGGGAAGAGGCATTCATTTGGGAAGAAGCGTTTATCTGGGAAGAGGCATTCATTTGGGAAGAAGCGTTCATCTGGGAAGAGGCATTCATCTGGGAAGAGGCATTCATCTGGGAAGAAGCATTCATCTGGGAAGAAGCTTACGTAAACCAAGAAAACTTCTTACCGCAAGAATAAATCTGAACACATAATACTCTTAGCCCCTCAAGGTTCAGCTTTGCAGGGGCTAAGTCATTTTTAAACCATTAGGAGTATAATAAATAAGGATTTTTTACAGGTATTGTGTGCATTTTATTGGCTTCGTTAATTTGTTAGGTTAACCTAGGTTAAAAACAAAGCGTCGTGAAGAAGTATGGTCAGCAAAAGACTATTTTATTATTTATTTTTCCTGTTAATAAGCAGTAGCGCTACTGCTGACGACTCTCCTAATTTCTATTTTTCTTCTGCAGATTTAACCACTCAATTAACCCAAAAAACCGTGCGTCAGATATACCATGATAGTACTGGCTATTTGTGGATAGTGACTCAAGAAGGCATTAATCGATACGATGGTTATCAAATGTTGCATTTCGTCCATGAGCCTCGCAACGATAACTCCCTTAGTAGTAGCAACGTATTCGCGGTACTAGAAGATCATAAAAAGCGTTTGTGGATAGCCACTGATGGCGGTGGACTAAACTTATTTAATGCGGCTAAACAAACATTTACCCCATGGAAAGAGGCTGGTAGTCACTCTGCCAATGCGCCTTCATCGAATCGAATTCTCAGTTTGTTCTTAGACTCACAAAATTATATTTGGATTGGTTATCGTAACGGCAATTTCAGCCGATTTAATCCCGATGACCAAACCTTTGAACATTTTAATATGCGCGAGCTAGTACCTGAACTAAAAAAAGATGCGGGTATTGTGTCTATCGTTGAAGATGAAAAATTCCTTTGGCTGGCATCTAGCGAGAATGGTTTGTTTAAATTTAATAAACAAAGCCGTGCTATGGAGCGACTCTACTCGGGATCTACAACACCATTTTTTAGCGATTCTTTGAAACATCTGTTTGTTGATAAACAGCAACGTTTGTGGGTAGCCAGTGCGGATGCAGGGGTTAGCGTAGCTGATCCGCAGAAACTCAATTTTACCAATTGGCAGCATGACTTAGAGCAGACAGATAGTCTACCTTCAAATCTAGCGCAAACAATTTATCAAGATCGCCAACAACGAATTTGGATTGGTACCGATGCTGGCGTCGCCCTTTGGGACGGTGCCAATAGTTTTCATACTTTCTCTACAGCGGATGGGTTAAGTGATAATAACACTCTATCAATCCAGCAAGACTCTAGCGGATTAATTTGGCTGGGTACCTTAAATGGTATTACCAAAAGTCTTGAGGTGCCGTTTGAACATATTGATAAGGGTTTAAGCAACAACGCTGTTTTAGGCTTTGCAGAGACTTTTTCCAGCAATGGGGAACCAACTATTTGGATAGCAAGCTATAGCGGTCTGACGCAATTGGATAGCAATAGGGAAGTGAAACAGATCATTAACAAGGAAACGCAAACCTCGTTGCGCGACGCCAGAGTGACGGCTGTTCTAGGGGAAAATAATCTGTTGTGGTTTGGTACCCGCCGTGCTGGATTAGGTCGGCTTAACGTCGACAATAATCAAATTGAATTCTTTTCCCATGATCCTGAAAACCCTACTAGCTTGAGCTTTAACGGTGTGACCAGTGTTTTTTCTGATAGAGCTGGCAATTTATGGGTAGGAACCTTTGGTGGTGGTTTGAATTACTTGCCCGCAGGCAGTGACCAATTTGTACACTATCGATACGATGAAAATGATCCCAATAGCCTAAACAGCGATCGCGTTTTAGCGGTATATCAACTTTTAGACGGTACTATTGTGGTGGGGACAGTATCTGGTTTCAATTTGCTTGACCCGTCAGGTGAAAAGTTTCAACGTATTGAACAAGACCCAGATTCCATCGATAGCTTATCTGCTTCTATGGCTTGGGCATTTTATCAAGATAGTAAAGGGCAATTATGGGTTGGTACCCAAGGTGGCGGTTTAAATAAATGGTCGCCTGAAGATATGCAGGCATTCAACAATCGTTTCACTCAGTACGACAATTTTAGCGGTCTTCCCAGCAGTCATGTCTACGCTATTTTAGAGGATGACAAACAAAATCTGTGGCTTGGGAGCCCTGCTGGGCTAACTCGGTTAAATGCAGAGACAGGAAAGATAAGACACTTTGACCGCTCTCAAGGGTTTAAAGAAAGCGAAGTAAATTGGGGGCCAGTTTTAAGGATAGCCAAGGCTATATGTATTTTGGGGGCCCCACAGGCGCAATTCGTTTTCATCCTGAGAATATTAAAGATAGCGAAATCGTTCCCCCTGTGGTGGTAGTGAGGATTAAAAAGCTGAATGAACAAGTATGGTTTGATGTGCCGTATCAGCAATTGCAGGAACTTGAATTAGATTACAAAGATTATTTTATTTCCTTCGAGTTTGCCTCTCTGGATTTTAATGCACCCGGACTTAACGAATATCGATATAAATTGGAAGGCTTTGATTCAGACTGGATTGAACTCGAAAACCGTCGTTTAGCGACTTTTACCAACTTACCGGCGGGCAATTACACATTACGAGTACAGGCAAGTAACAACCAAGGTTTGTGGAATAAAGAAGGGATTGTACTGCCAATCAATGTGCTTCCTCCACCTTGGAAGACAGTTTGGGCTTACAGTATTTATTTCTTAATTGTGTTGCTGATTGTGCTGAATACAATTTGGCGATACCGAAGTAAGCGTTTGGCTGAAATTCAACAACTTATAGATCTGGAAGAAAAAGTTGAAGAGCGCACCAAAGAACTACGACATGCTAATGCGCAACTTGAAACCAGTATGCAAGAAACCGAAAAAGCACGGGAATTAGCGGAACAGGCTAGCAAAGAAAAAAGTGATTTCTTAGCCATTATGAGTCATGAAATTCGTACTCCAATGAATGGTGTACTGGGTATGACGGAGGTGTTGTTAAGCTCTGAGTTAAAACCAAAACAACAACATTTTGCGCAACTCGTTTATCGTTCTGGGCGATTGCTACTGGATTTGCTGAATAATATTTTAGACTTTTCAAAACTGGAAGCGGGTAAAGCGACCTTAGAATCAGTACCGGTTAATCTTGAGGCTTTAGTCGAGGAAGTGTGTGATTTATTTAGCGAATCGGCATATAACAAAGGTCTCTTCGTTAACGCTATTTTGTCTCCAGAACCGCTTCCTGAGGTTTATGCTGATCCTGCAAGATTGCGCCAAATCATTGCTAATCTAACCAGTAATGCAATTAAGTTTACCGAGCATGGAGAAGTCAATGTAAGCATTAGACGAGTGCCTTGTTATCACCCTCATAATCCATCAACAGAGCAAGCAAGCGAGATGAGTGGTTTTGAGATAAAGATTCAGGATACTGGTATCGGTATGGCACCCGATAGACAGCAAAAAGTGTTTGAAATGTTTACTCAGGCTGATGCCTCAACTACCAGAAAATACGGAGGGACGGGCTTAGGTTTAGCGATTTGCCGTCAACTTACTACATTGATGGGGGGCAACATCGATGTGCAGTCTACTTTAGGGGAAGGCAGTGCGTTTACGCTGGAAGTGGACTTGCCAATTTCTCAAAATACGATAACTTCAGAGCTAGTTGAATCTTCTTTTCCAACGGTACACTTGGTTAATCTTAGAGGAGGTTTAGGCCTTGCTTTAACGAATATGTTGGCCAAATTAGGGGCCAAAGCAGTACATGTGCAACGGGTTAACGGCCAACTGGCATCCGCTAAAAATGGTTTATGGATCAGTCTAAGTGAGTATGAAACTGACATACTGAACGCGCAAATTCCATTGCAGAAATGGATTTGCTTATTGCCCTCTTCACAATGGCAGGAAAACGATAATCGCAATATATTACCATTACCCATTCACTTAAAGGATTTACAGGATAGTTTGCATAAAGCCCTTGGTGTTAAAACCATCGAGCGACAACAAGGTAATAGCGAATACCCTAATCACCAAAAATTTAACGCTAATATTCTGGTGGCAGAAGATAGCTTAACCAATCAGGAAGTCGCGAAAAGCATGTTAGCCATGCTGGGTTGTGAAGCATGGTTAGCCGATAATGGTGCTGAAGCGGTTGAGCAAATCAATTTAAGTCAGCCTGATTTAGTCTTAATGGATTGCCAAATGCCAATTATGGACGGATATCAGGCCACCACCGAGATCAGGAAAAATTGGCCAGATATTCCCATAGTCGCACTCACTGCAGGCATGGGCGATGATCTGCGTCAACAGTGTTTGGGTGTGGGTATGAATGACGTGATGACTAAGCCTTTCTCATTACGGGAACTGGAACAGACCTTGACTCGCTTTTTAGGGGGAACCTCACAACCTCTAGCCACTGAACCTCAGCAGAACAGCAGTGAGGAGTTTGCTAGCCAAGGGCTGGAAACACAAGATAGTAGTGCTCAAGTAGAACTTAGGGACAGTAATAAAGAGGATCCTGAAACAGAGCTAATTGATACAGCAACTGTAGATACCTTGTTAAAAATCAGTCAAGATACGGGCAATCCAGTGTTTATTAGAGTTTTGGATGCGTTTATCCAGGAAGCTGAGAAGTTAATTGCACAGTTGTTCGAACAAGTGAACAGCCCGCAAATGAATTTGCATCAAGTCGAAGAAATTGCACACGCGTTAAAATCAATGTCTGGAAACTCCGGCGCTAAGGCTTTATACGAAATGTGTCGTGAGTTAGAGAGCAAGTCAAAACAACAGGAATCGGAAGGAGTCGAGACTTTAGCAGAAAATATACAAGTGACTTTTAAATTAAGTTGCGAGAAGTTGGAGACCTTTAGAAATGTTAGTTGAATCGAAAATTAAGGTTCTGGTCAGTGACGATGATCTCACCGCAAGAATTTTAATGAAAGAAACACTAACAAGTGACTCTATTGAAGTGTTAGAAGCGGAAAATGGCAGTCGGGCTTTGGAGCAATTTCAAACCCATTCACCTTCATTGGTTTTATTAGATGTTTCCATGCCCGAAATGAATGGTTTTGAGGTGTGCGAAAAAATTCGGAGTCTGGAAAACGGCGAGCATGTTCCTATTATTATGGTGACCGGATCTGACGACCTTGAATCTATTCATCGTTCTTACGCCGTAGGAGCGACAGACTTCATTGCTAAACCCATAAAGTGGCCCATATTAGGAGAGCGCGTTAAATATATCCTAAGAGCGAGTCAAGCTTTTGCAGATTTAGTCGTACAGCAAAAAGAGCTTCACCAACTTGCGTTTTATGATTCTCTGACTGGATTACCTAATCGCTAATACTTAATGCAAGATTTGCAGCGATATCTTGCATTAGCTCGGCGAAAACAACATCAAGCTGCAATGTTGTTTATCGATCTTGATAGGTTTAAACGTATTAACGATACCATGGGGCACAGTAATGGTGACAAATTGTTGCGTAAAGTGGCCCAACGATTACAAACTAACTTACGAGACAGTGATGTGTTTGTGCGAGTAGGAGAGGATGTTTCTGCAAATCAAACACAGCTTTCCAGCTTTGGCGGTGATGAGTTTACAATATTTTTAAACCAGTTAAATAGTGCCAATGAAGCGACTTTAGTGGCTGAAAGGGTGATTCGTAGTTTCAGTAAACCTTTCCAACTTGAGCAATTTGAAGTCGTTATAACTCCTAGTATTGGTATCTCCATGTTTCCTAATGATGGGGAAGATGCTGAAACCTTGCTTAAAAACGCAGACACGGCAATGTATTCGGCGAAACAGGCGGGTCGTTGTTGCTATAAGTTTTATCGCGACTCAATGAATGCCAAAGCCGCTGCTCGCTTGCAGTTAGAGCAAGATTTACGTCAAGCCCTCGATAACAATGAGATTGTTCCTTTTTATCAGCCCCAAGTCTGTGCGCAAACTGGACAGATAATTGGTGTCGAAGCGTTAGTACGTTGGTTACCCGCGCAAGGTGGAATGATTCCACCTGATGAATTTATCGCAATTGCCGAAGAAACCGGCTTGATTAATGTGTTGGGGCAACTTGTCCTTGAACAAAGCTGTTTACAAGCTAAAGCGTGGTTAACACAAGATACACCGGTTCGAGTTGCGGTGAATGTATCAGGACATCAGTTTAAACAGCATAATTTCACGGAAATTGTCGCCCAAGCGCTTTGTAAGAGTGGCCTGCCAGCTTCACTATTGGAACTGGAATTGACTGAATCGGTGATAATGAGTGATGCAGAAGAGAATATCGCTAGGCTAATTGAATTGAAAACCCTGGGTGTAACGCTAGCGGTTGATGATTTTGGTACTGGCTATTCGTCCTTGAGTTATTTGAAAAAATTCCCTATCGATATATTAAAAATTGACCGCTCCTTTATGTGCGATTTGGACTCAGCACCTGATGATGTGGCAATAGTGGAAGCCATTTTAGCCCTTGCTGAGAGTCTAAATTTAGGGGTGATCGCTGAGGGAATCGAAGATGCGGGACAAATTGAAATATTGAAAAATAGTCAACATTTACTGTTACAAGGCTATTTATTCTCAAGACCTTTAGCTGCAGAATATATCGCGCCATTGCTAACTCAGAATTTTAGTCACCTGATGCATCAATAAGAATAAAAATAATGAAACTCTCTCGTCATCATGCGAATGTTCAACAAAATAACAACATCATCACACTTTTTGTAGATGGTGATTTGGCTCAAGACACAGAGTACCAGCATAGCATAGCCTCGATTCAGCAGACTTTTGCCTCTCATTATGATCTCGTTGTTTCCAGTTTGCACAGAGATAATTTATACCCTTCGATGTTAATACTTTGTCAGGATCACGCCCACGCAGAGTCTCTGACAGAGCGTTGCAATTTGCATAGCCAACACGTCTTTTGGTTATTTCAACAACCTATTCAATTTCCCACAGAACCGTTGGTTAAAGGCCAATGGTACTTAGATAGGGAACAACCACAAACTGTGCTGCCCGTGTTGTCGCTATTGCAACAAAAGTCTTTAGCAGACAAAGGTTTTGCGCGTAGTGAGCGCAAACTATCGATGTTAACTGAGTGTCTTGGTGAAATGTCGATGACCTTAAATTCTGATGGTCGTATAGTGGAAATCAATGCCCCTCTTTTAGAGGAGATGGCTGATACTGGACCAATAGCAATGGGTCAAGAGCTGTTTTCTTGTTTGAATATACCTTCGTCTATTGCCAAACGCAGAATGTTACAGATTTTAACCGATATGAGTCGTACCCATTCGATGACTAGATTACCGCCTTTTCCGGTAAAATTGAAAAATGCGGTAGTGATGCTAGACGGTTTTGTCGGCCCGTTACACCACGATGAAACCTTATTGATTTTTCGTCAAGTCGCCAGTTGGCAGACTCAGGAATGGTTAGAACAAAGTGTAGCAAAAAATGCACCTGTTACCCTTTTACTTATAAACCCCGACGATTTCGCTGGGTTTAATCAGCAGTACGGTCGCGAAATGGGGGATCAAGCCTTAGCTGAAATTATTCAATGTATGTCTGGTTTATTACGAACAGCCGATTTTGCTAGTCGATTTAGTGGGGCCGTTTTCGCTGCACATTTGCCTGATACAAATGAACAGCAAGGGCAAGTTTTAGCATCGCGGATGCGTGAAATGCTCAGGCAAAAACGCTTTTCAGATAAAAAGGTGAATTTGGATTTTAGTTTTGGGTTAGCCACCATTGAGTCAGAAGAGCAACTCAATGAACAGTCTCCACTTGAACTTTTTCGTCGAGCCAACGCGGCGCTGCAAGCAGCAAGGAGTATTGGCGGCGGAACCTTGGTTTGCTGGCAGCCAAAATTCGATGCCAACATACTGGCGAATATGGACCGCATGAGTGGTAAATTTTCAGATGCCTCAGACGAAGACTTTAAGCTCATGACTTTACAGTGGGATGTTATTCGTATTGTCGGCAACACCCATGACTTGCAAAGCTTTTCAGATCAGGTGTGTCATCTGCTAAGTGCCGGGATGCTGACTGTTTTTGCTGGACTCTATGTAAATAAAGGTGGGGCATTGCTCAACTTGTCTTGTAAGGCTAGTGAAATGACCGGCGATGTCAATGAAGTCCATCAATGGGTAACGTCTAATATTTCCATTGAGCGTTTAGTTGATTCTGCAGAAACAGCTTCCTATAAAAAGTTACATAAACTGAATACCACCCAAGCTCAAAGTGTCGTTCCTCTTGTTACGCGGGGAAATTGTCAGGGAGCAGTGGTATTGCGATGGCCTTTGCAACAGCAAGCTGTCGCGGAAAAATACACCGAGTTGCTGCAACAGGTATCTGCGAATCTTGGTGCAGCAATAGAGCGAATTTTATTGTTGGAGCAAACACAAAAACCAATAGAACATCAAGCGGTGGGAGAAACAAGCGAGCACGCGTTTCTATTTGAATCGGCAGCGATGCGAACGTTGATGCAGCAAGTTCAACTAGTTGCGCCAACCGATGCTTCGGTTTTGTTGATTGGTGACTCGGGAACAGGTAAAGAAGTGGTTGCCAAGCAAGTTCATACTCACGGTATGCAACCCGACAAACCCTTTATTACGGTAGATTGCAGTACAATTGTTAGCCATCTGATTGAAAGTGAACTCTTTGGTCATAGAAAAGGTGCGTTTACAGGCGCGACCAGTGATCAACCTGGCAAAATTGCCCAAGCCGATGGTGGTACTTTATTTCTAGACGAAGTCGGTGAGTTGCCCCTCGACATACAATCAAAGCTATTACGTTTCGTCCAGGAAAAAACCTTTGTGGCCGTAGGCGATCAAAGGGTTCGAAAGGTTGATGTAAGGTTGGTATTAGCAACCAATCGCAATTTGTCGGATGAAGTGGAAGCAGGCCGCTTCCGCGCAGACCTGTACTATCGAATCAATGTTTTTACGTTAAATTTACCGCCATTGAACCAGCGTGGAGATGATGCTTTGCTTTTAGCCCGGCATTTCTTGAAAAAATTTAGTCAACAATACAACAAGCAAATTAGCGATATCTCATTGGCGGCCGTGGATAAAATACGAGGCTACAATTGGCCTGGTAATATCAGAGAACTCAGAAACTGTATTATGCGCGCAGCGATAACCTGTCCTGGTGGTTCTCTAGAACCTGAGCACTTGAATATACAAGATCAGTCTACCTATCTAGCCCCGTCAATAGGCTCATCTTCTGAGCATCCTGCTCAATCTAACGAAACAGTTCAACCCAATGATGAAGAATTATTGCAGGCTATGTCGAACTTATTTGATAAAGCCGTTACTGTGGTTATTCAGCAGTCTGTGCCGTTTGCCGTTAGTCTATGGTTAGAAAAGCAATGGATTGAGTTGTGTTTACAAAAGTGGGGTACCCTTTATCAAGTGGCGCTTAAAGTTGAGCAGTCAGAATCAACCTTGAGAAGACGCTCATCAAAATTGAAAAACATCAATATAGATCATCCCCAGTTAGAAAATTTAACGGCTGATTGCTCGGCCTTGCTTGAGCGTTTTCTTGAACGGGATACAGCCTCTACAATATGGCCTAGATTAGAGTCTATATTGCATTCAAATGTGGTGCGGCAACAAATAACTCAGCAACTAAAAGCCAGACTATTAGATGTAACTCAACCAACGTTACGAAAAATAACCCAGCAATACTTAACGTGAATTCCCTCAATCTTTTAAGTACTTTTGGATCATGGTAATTAGTGACACTTTATCAATGGGTTTAGAGAGAAAGTCAGTCATCCCCGCATTTTTACACTTTTCTCTGTCCTCTACGTAAGCGTTAGCGGTGAGAGCAATAATGGGTTTAGTAAAGTTTAACTCCGCTTTTAACTTGCCCGTTGCGGTTAAGCCATCCATTACGGGCATTTGCAAGTCCATCAATATCAGGTCAAATTCTTCAAAAATGCATGCGTTAATGGCTTTTTCACCGTCGCCGACTATCGAAACATCGTAGCCTGCGGTTTCTAGCATCGTTTTCACTACCTCTGCATTTATTTCATTGTCTTCTGCGACTAAGATTTTAAACTTGTTTTGAGGTTGTACGATATTTGAACCTTGGCGCAAATGAATTTTTTGTAATTGTCGCAAATCAACTTCGAGTTCTTGTCTGAGGATAGGTTTCCCATGGGTACGCCATATTACTCTTCTCACATCATCAGAACATTCTAGATGTTCAATCATCGCCGATACTAAAATAATATAGGGCAGTTTGTCTGTGTTTCGGTTAACGAGTTCTTCAATTAAATCTACACCCGTCAAATCTGGCATAGATAAATCGACGATTAAAACATCGAATTCAGTATCGTCGACCTTTAAAAATTCCCTAGCTGAATCGAAAGACGATGTCACCAAGCCTTGTTGCTCAGCAATATGTTGAATATATTCTCGACTGGTGATTAAGTCATCCACTACTGCACATTTTAAATGAACTTCCGGATCGATGTTTTCAATTTTTTCATGATCTATTTCAATGGGGATGGATAATGTAAAGCAACTACCTTTGTCTATTTCACTACTTACCTGAAGTTTACCTTTCATTAAATCAGTCAATTGTTTGCTTATAGCTAAGCCCAGCCCAGAACCACCAAATAGTCTTGTTGTTGATTGTTCTGCTTGCTCAAACTTATTAAAAATAGACGCTAGTTTTTGCTGTTCAATGCCAATTCCGGTGTCCTTGACGTTAATCGACAACCAGTATTTTTTGTTTTCAATTTTCACCCCAGCAGTGAGTTTGACTGTTCCGGCTTCAGTAAACTTGATGGCATTATTTAATAGATTGTGCATGATTTGTGACAGGCGAGTGGGGTCACTTATGATGCGAGTAGGCAGACTTGTGGTCTTTCGAAAATCGAACGTTAAGTTTTTTATTCGACAGTTTGCCGATTGCACAGAAGATACATCATCGAATAGTTGGATTAAATCGAAAGACGTTCTCTCAATACGCAACTTGCCCGCTTCAATTTTAGACAGGTCGAGTACATCATTAATCAGTACTAATAATTGTTTTCCGGCACTTTTGGCTTTTTTTAGATAATCGTTGCTTTTGTTCGGGTTATCTATCGCCAGCTCTATCATGCCAAACAGCCCATTCATCGGGGTGCGCAGTTCATGGCTCATGCTGGCAAGGAATTCAGATTTTGCTTTGTTCGCCTCGTTTGCTTGCTGTTCTGATTTTTCAGATTGACGCAAGGCTTCACGAAGAGAGGCCATGGAGGTTTTTATTTTTGTTTCCATGGGGTGGAAAATTAGCAGCGCTTCAAGCACTAGTAGTATGAGCGTAAATAACCACAATCCTAATTCTATGTTCTCAACTCGCTCGACTCGTTCTCTGGCATCTAATTCAAACTCTTGTACGACTTTGTCTAAGTAAAAAAGCAGCTCGTCTGTTTGATTTGCATTAAAGTCTGCAGGAACCAATCCGCAGTTCTCATTTTGATTATTAAATTGCCGTGCTGCTGTTACATATTTTTGGGTCTTTGCATTTAATCCTGTTTCTCCAAAATATATTGCCCGTATTTTAGAAGGAAGCTTTGGCAGTTGAGTTAAATACGTTTGATTGCGCTCGAATTTTTCAATGGTGGATTGCAGCGTCTTATTTAATTCTGTCTGATTGGTTGGGCAGGTAGATAGGCGAGTAACAAAAAGCGCGATACGTTGGGATAGCATGCGTTGTTGACCCGCAATATTGACCACATAGGCATCATTCATTTGTGTTTTAAATATATACCGGAGCATCAACGCGGAAGTTGACACGGTAGCGCCCACCAGCAAAAGAGCCAGTATATATCGTATTCTTACACTTAAATGTTTATTAAATAAATTAATCAACAATGATAATGCTTGTTGTGGGAAGCGTTGCAGCTAGATTAAAGGGACTAGCGATAAATGCAATACTTAGTGAAGAATTTTACGCTAACAAGTTATTGAGTCTGCTATCACTAAAATGAAAAATACTGTTATTTAAATGAATAATAACCCTTTGAAAATAATTAAATAGTAAAAAAGAATCTGTAGTAATTTCTAATCTTGGGTAAGTTTTACACATTGTATTTTGGTGATTGCTCGTTATTTTTAATCCTTACTTTTCCTAATCGACCAAGACAGCGACGATTTATTGATTTTCGGGTTATCCATGAATCATCTCTTCAATACAGTCCAAACACCTGATCTAGGCCGTTAGCTGCCATATGATCCTCTAGTTGTACTACCAGCGTACATCATTAAACAGCAAGTTTTCGTTAGCAAACCTGAGGTATCACATTGTTTGGCAAGTAAATTGCTCTTGCAAGATAGTTTGCTTCGCTAAAATTGACTGACGCATAACTGATTTACATACCTTCTATTTATATGAGAGCACATTATGTTGGATTCAAATAAGCTAAATCCATTAGACACATTTATTAAACACTGCTGTTTGATCAGTTTCCTGATTGTCAGTGGATGTAGTTCCAACAACGCTGAACAAGTCGCTACGACACCGTCTAATAACCAAGAAGTTGTTATTAACACTTCCCAAGGCGAGCAGGTATTGACGCCTACCGTGGTGACCTATGATCCTGTAACTTTTGAGGATCCTTTAGAGTCCATCAATCGGCCTATATTTGCTTTTAATGATGTCGTGTATCGATATTTCCTCATTCCTGTCAGTAAAGGCTACGATGCGGTAGTGCCAGATCCTGTGCAAACTGGTATCGGTAATTTTTTCAGTAATTTACGAGAGCCACTTAATTTATTAAACAATTTAGCCCAAGGCGAAGGGAAAAAATCAGGTACTAATCTGGGACGGTTCTTGATTAACTCGACGGTGGGGCTGTTGGGTTTATTTGACCCCGCAGATGCTTGGTTTGATATGCCTGACGAAACTGCCACCATTGGTGATACTTTAGCTTCCTATGATGTTGGTTATGGCAACTACCTCGTGTTACCAATACTTGGACAGTCGGATTTCAGAAATGCTTTTTCTACCATAGGTGAAAGCCTCCTTAGCCCTGTTCATATTATTTCTGACTCGCCAGAATCTACCTATTTACAAGGACTCGATGGATTCAATGACTTTGTTCCTACTGCGCCATCCTATGAAGAGTTGCGCTTGGAATCCGATGATCCCTACACATTTTTTAGAAACATGTACCTGCAAAGTGTAGAAAGGGACGCGCAATTTGATGGTGCGGTTCAACAACTTTCTCCATCGCCGGCAAACAGTGAAAAAAATCGTCATCAAGGCAAAAACGTAGATCATCAGCAGGAGACGAATAGCAGTGAAAAGTAACTTAGCACAACTGTTGATCCGCCAAAGTAAATGGATTTTGCTCACCTTTATTATATTAGGAGTAGTGTCTGCTTATTTTGCCCAACGCTTCCGCATTGATGCTTCTGCAGAGACTTTATTGGTCAAAGATAACCAGCTTTATATTCAGTCACAGATCATGAGCCAACAATTTTCACCTGATGAATTTATCTTGGTGGCTTACAAACCAAAAAATCATGACCTGTTTTCAGCTAAAACCTTTCAGCAAATTGAGCAACTCAGTGAAGCTTTCACAAAGCTGCCTAGAGTCAAATCTGTGACGAATATTCTCAATGTTCCGCTGCTCAGCAATGCCAGTTCGTTGAATGCCGATTTGGATCCAAATCAATACAGTTGGCAATCTGTGAAATATTCACCCCAGCAAATGCAGCAGGTCTTTAAAGACCATCCTTTATTCACTGACTTGTTGGTAAATAAAGAGCAAACAGCGACAGCAATTCAAATTGTATTCGAAAAGAATCCGCAATTAGTTGAGATTCAGAATCAGATTATTAATATCCAAAAAAAAGCGCTGGAAAGGGAGTTAACCGAAAAAGAGCAGGAAGATGTATATGAGCTTAAAGCCCAGGCTGATCCTATTGAGCAAGAACTGAAAGTTCAGCGTAAACAAGAAATAGATAAGATTTATGAGATGACTCATGATTATCAGCAAGATGCCAATTTCTATTTAGGCGGAGCCTATGTCTTGGGTCAGCAGATGATTGATATTATTCAACGTGATCTCCTGTTGTTTGGCAGTGCCATTGGTATCGCCATTGTGGTGATGTTATTTGTTTTATTTCGTCGGATCCGCTGGGTGGTATTACCGGTGATTTCCTGTGGCTTAAGCGTGTTAATGACGGTGGGCATTTTTGGTTTATTGGATCTGCGAACCACGGTGATATCCTCTAATTTTATTGCTTTGCAGCTTATTCTCACTCTAGCAGTGATGATTCATTTAATTGTTGAATATCGACAGCTAGCTCAAAAGTATAATCAAGACAGCCAATCTCAGTTACTCGAAAAAACCCTAAAAAACAAGTTTAAGCCTTGTCTTTATGCTGGACTCACTACTTCTGTTGGCTTCGGCTCTTTACTGTTTAGCGGGATTCAACCGGTGGTGAGCTTTGGTTGGATGATGATAGTGGCCATGGGTATTTCAATTTTAGTTAGCTTGTTACTCTTTCCTGCATTTCTGTCTGTGTTATCCCATAAAGATGAAAGCGGTGAAAATAGAGTTACTCAATTTATCATTAAGGGCTTCACCGGCCTAAGTCTGAATTATGCGAAACCCATTGCGTTATTCAGTTTACTGCTGGTGGCTATATCTGTGGTTGGCATCACGCGATTGGATGTGGAAAACAGTTTTTTAAACTATTTTAAAGAATCAACGCAAGTTCGTCAGGAGTTGACCTTTATTGATCAAGAGTTTGGCGGCTCTACACCAATGGATGTGGTTTATACCATTCCACCTGAACAGCAGGATCAACAGTTAGCTTTAACGGCTGAATCAATTCAAAGCCTACAAAAAATACAAGCAGTGTTAACCAGTTTTGATGCCATGGGAAATGTAACCTCGGTATTTAATTTCACTGAATTAGCGATGGCAATAAATGATAACAAACCCCTTACCGAATACGAATTAACGGCAATCTATACTTTGCTGGATGAATCCCTTAAAGATAAATTGTTAGGTGCTTATTTTGATCCAGAAACAAACCAATTAAGAATCAGTACACGAATAAAAGACAGCACAAAAGAGTTTAACCGAGCTGAGTTTTTGCAGGATCTCAAAGCCGATATGCAAACAATTGGTATTGATGAACAAGACTACTTAGTTACCAACCTTTTTGTTCTTTACCAAGATATATTGCAGCGCTTGTTCAAGTCGCAAATACTGACCTTAGGATTCGTGTTTATTGCCTTGTTCTTAGTGCTTTTGGCAATATTTCGCTCCATAAAAATTGCCTTAATCGCTGTTATTCCTAACATATTAACGACCCTGAGTATTTTAGGTGTCATGGGACTACTCGGTATCCCATTGGATTTAATGACTATAACCATATCGGCCATAGCGATGGGGATTGCGGTAGATGATACTATTCACTTTATTCATCGTTATCTTGAAGCGGGCAAAAACCGTGAAGCTAAAGAAAACACAGCATCAGAGCACGCCATCATAGCTACCTTCAATAGCGTTGGTTATGCATTGTTGTTTACCACAACTATCATTACCTTGGGTTTTGCATTGCTGAGTTTTTCTGATTTTGTGCCGAGTATATTGTTTGGTCTGCTGACTGGGCTAGCAATGTTAATGGCGTTGTTAACCGACTCAACGTTGTTGCCGGTGTTACTCAAGCGCTTTGTAAAAAATTAGCTTAATAGTACAGTCTAATTGTGTGCGGGGAGTGAGACTCCCTGCTGATCATTGATACTAAACTATTAGGGAATAAAGACCGCAATCTAAAACGAGTTAAACAAAATTGCAGAAGAAGCTTTTGGCGTTAATTCAAACGTATGTTTTTGACGTTTTGCATCACGCTTTGCGGTTACTTCTATGTTTTTTTCACCGCTGTCTTTGCCATATATATCAACATGAAAAATTAACTTGTCAGTGGCGTTTTTAATTGTGTACTTTCCCATGATGATCAGTTGCGTCAACGATTGGGTTTTATCATGATGATCAGCTACTGGTGAAAGTAGAAGTGACTCTAAACTAAAACTTTGTTGGCTATCAGATAGCATCACTCCCTGATTGATTTGTCGTGTAATAGCTTCTCGTTGATGATTAAATTCAATCATTGTTACTTTACCATCTTCGTCGTTGTCGATACGTTCAAAACCAGAAATGGGCAGTGATAGCACCATATAAATTTCGTCGTCTATAATATTTAAAGTACCGTGTTGAGCAACCATTAAGTGGGCATGCACTGGTTGTAATATACAGAAGCAAAGTAACATAAAGCCTAAAAATAAGACTGCGGGTGATTTGCTATTGCTTTCAGTTGTAATGGCTTCCATATCTAACATGTTATAGAGCTCCTTTTATACAGCGTTGAAAAAACGGATAGGTATCAGTGGCGAAATAGTGATAAATACCTTCCGGAAATTCCGGGGTAACACCAATACGACCATTACATTCATCTAAGTCACCTGAACCTTCAACATATTCCCAATCTTGTAAGAAAGTACCAAGAGGATAGGTGTCAGTAGAGGGGCGACTGTCACTGACAGAATCCACCAATTGGTAGCTTCCTGTCATAATTGCTAGTTCTGATTCGGCGTCAGTAGCATCACTAAAGCCATAGCGAGCATAAATTGGGAAGCCATCTGCCGCCCAACCAATTAGGGTCATAGAATTGCTATTTCCGTTTTGAAGATCAATAAAACCTTCAGGCATTCCGTGATAGTGGTATGCACCATCAGGTTGCACATGCGCGTTATTGTCATCGGTACCAAAATCAAACACAGTTTGGCTCAATGCTTCTATATTCCAATTGCCACTGTTGTTACCTAGGCTGCATGATTCTCCAGAATCGTCACAACTTCCGCCAGTTCCTGCGTCAATTTTGATTCCATTGAGTACATATCCAACCGCTCCTCTGGAGCCACCAAGTTGCGTCGCTTGGGTGGTCTCTGTAGGTGCTAACGTGTAGCTCACAGACACTGATTGTTCGGAAATCGTATTGGGATTGTCAGGGTTCGGGAAAGTACCTACAACGTGGTCGGGAATACCATTGGCGGTAAGGCTTCGATTTGTGCCATCGCAACTCCAGTCAGCATAACTGGTGGCGGAGACTGATTCTGAGTCGTTGTATTCATTATAAAAATAAGTACAGAGCACACCATCGGTTGAGTCGCTTGAATATGCCGTTCCGTTGTCATTACCCGCAGTATCTTGGTCGGAAGACGTTTCCTCTGAATTTTGCTCAGTTGTGTCGCTGCTCTCGCCATTGCATGCCGATAACCAGCATGCTAGTGCTGATACGATCAGTAAATTTACCGAACAAGTTTTTAACCATTTTAGCTTTACCATCAGTCAGATTCCTAAAAGTTTACGATTGTGGGTAATCATGAATCGCCATAATTCTTGTTCCCTGAGTATAAAAAACCAATGTGCAGAAACGGTGCACAAATCGCGAAATGAATGTGGAAGTTACTAAAAACGTGGATTAAAAGTTATGAAACGCAATATTTCGTAGCCAGATGGCATATACAACTTTCTATATTTTTGTTACGAATTAAATTTTTAACATTCAATTCATCAAAGTTAATTAACATTCAAGCGGTTAGTTAAGAGCAGTTGGTATACAGGTTTATTCTATTTTTAAAATGTTTAACCTATTGAATATTATCGACTATATTTTAAATTTTTGGTGTGTTTTAAACCTGTCGGGTGGATTTTTAACTTTAACAAAATAATAAACACTCCACTTTTTTAGCTTATTTAATTAACAATATATTGACCTTTGTAGATAGTTTGTGGGAATATGCCCACATAGTGAGCATATGCGCATATTTGGTGTTTTCAATTGAGAACGCGAAATGATAACTAAGTCGAATCGAATCAAAATAACAATGCGATATTTTAATTATTATATTGATTCATGAATTTTTTAGGGCCCAACTCGCCCACAATTACAACTTAATAACAGGTAATAATTATGACACCTGATAAATATGAAATTAGTTTAGATACTGTTGATGAAGAACAATTACCTATTCCTAAACATAAGTTAAAGGGATGGACGCATTTTTTAGGTTTATATGCAGGTGAGCATGTTGCAGCGACGGAATTTGTTATTGGGGCTACCTTTGTTGCCCTTGGCGCTACCATGTCAGATATTCTACTTGGTTTATTAATAGGTAACATTCTTGCCGTGTTAAGTTGGACCTTAATAACCACTCCCATTGCCATTGAAACGCGTTTGAGCTTATACACCTACTTGCAAAAAATAGCTGGTAATTCAATGACTACCCTCTATAACTGGGTCAATGTGGTTATTTTTACGGTTATCTCCGCGGCTATGATTACTGTTTCTGCCACTGCGGTGCGATTTGCTTTGAATATTCCTGCGCAACTAGATTGGTACCCCACTAATTTGTGGTTTGTCTGTGTTGTCTTGGCGGTAGGAACAATTGTGGTTTTAGTTGCCATGTACGGCTTTACAGCAGTCTCAAATTTCTCACGAATTTGCGCACCTTGGTTGTTTGTTATGTTTGTGTGTGGTCCTTTAGTTCTGCTACCTGCCCTGTCTCAACACGTGTTGGGTGATACAAGTTTAAGCGGCTGGGCCGATTTTATGGAAATTGGCAGTTTGTCGGTATGGACAGGTTTAAATGCAAATGGCGAACCCGGAATTGGTTTACTTGAAGTTATTGGTTTCTCATGGGCGGCTAATACCATAACCCATGTAGGCCTAATTGATATGGCACTATTGCGTTATGCGAAAAAACGCGCTTATGGTTTATGTACTTCTGCAGGTATGTTGTTTGGCCATTATATTGCTTGGATCTCTGCTGGTATTATGGGAGCAGGTACTGCGGTAATTGTTAAAAAATCAATTATTGAATTAGATCCAGGTGACGTGGCGTTTCAAGCTCTGGGCTTATCTGGCCTTGTTATCGTTATTGTGGCTGGATGGACAACAGCGAATGCAAACCTCTATCGCTCAGGCTTAGCTGCTCAAGCTATCTTCAAAAATCAATCAAGAAATAAAACCACGTTAATTGTTGGAATTGTGGCAGTGATTATCGCTTGTTTCCCATTTGTGTTTAACAAAATGCTGCCGCTATTGACCTATGCTGGTTTATTAGTCGTGCCAGTTGGGGCGATTGTGTTTGCTGAACATTTTATCTTTCCACGTATTGGCTTTACGCGTTATTGGGTGACGTTCAGAAACCTTACTCACAGTGTACCTGCAGTGGCGTCCTGGGGACTTGGTTTAACTTTTGGGTTTGGTTTAAATGCCCTTGATATTCTGTCGTTCTATTATTTATTCATCCCCACTTGGTTCTTTACTACCTTGTGCTATATCGTGCTGGCAAAATATCATGGCGCGTCTGAAGAGTATCCTCATGAGCAACAGAAAATGGAAGCCTTTGAGCAACGCGTAGAAGAGTATCAAACTCAACAAGCTGACCTTGAGCCGGAAGTGCATATTGATACTAGCTTATTCTCTAAAGTGCTTCAGTTTGTGTCTATTGGCAGTTTGCTAATCACTACTTTGTTTGCAATAAACACCATGTTTTTCAGCTCAGGAATACCTGCTTATGAAGCTAATCGAGATTTATTCCAAACTGTAGGGTTTATTTGCACCATCATTTATTTCATCACTGCATATTGGAATATGCAGCGTAAAAAACAATTAGCTGCGCAAGCGCAATAGGGGAAGGTTAATGAATACTCAATCCAAACTTCGTCTTAATGAACAAAACCTTCATCAATTGCCAAGTACTATTTCGGTGCCCAATTATGATCGCAAAAACGTTCAAGCAGGTATAGTACATGTGGGTGTGGGCGGCTTTCACCGCTCCCACGAAGCCTATTATACTGACGAATATATGAATCAAACAGGTGATCTAAATTGGGGGATTTGCGGGGTCGGATTAAGAGATGCCGATCGTAAAATGAAATCGATTCTCGAACAGCAAGATTATCTTTATACGTTAATTGTCAAACATCCTAATGGGACCATTGAAAACCAAGTTATAGGTTGCATGACCGATTTCTTGTTAGGGTGTGATGAGCCAAATGCGGTCATTCAAAAAATGGCAGATGCCAGTACTAAGATTGTTTCACTGACGATTACTGAAGGGGGATATAACTTTAACCCTGCGACAAATGAATTTGACTTTGATAATCCAGATGTCATCCATGATCTCGCTAATCCGCACACGCCTCGATTAGTATTTGGGTTTTTAACCGCGGCACTCAAGCTTCGTATGGAGAGGGGATTAGCGCCTTTTACTGTGCAATCTTGTGACAATATTCAACACAATGGTGATGTTGCCCGCAAAATGCTGTTGGCCTATAGCCAAAAAGTTGATCTAGAGCTGGCAAAATGGATTGAACAGGAAGTCCCGTTCCCAAATGCAATGGTTGACCGTATTACACCCGTCACTACATCAGCAGATATTGACTATTTAAGCTCAGAGTTGAGCTTGCAAGATGAATGGCCTGTTACTTGCGAACCTTTTCATCAATGGATCGTTGAGGATAAATTTAGCGTCGGCAGACCGCAGTGGCAAAAGGTAGGTGCGCAATTTGTGCCGGATGTCACACCCTACGAAAACATGAAAATAAGATTACTAAATGCGGGCCATTCGGTATTGGGGATTTTGGGTTCCATTCATGGCTTTGAAACCATAGACGAAAGCGTAAAGGATCCGACTTTTAGTCAGTTCTTGCAATTATTTATGGATACTGAGGTCACGCCAATTTTGCCTCCGGTTGATGGCATTGATTTAGATGATTATAAGCAAACTCTACTTCAGCGTTTTGCTAATCCGAATATCAAAGATCATTTAACCCGCATTTGTTCAGAAAGCGCTTCTAAACTCGCTACCTTTTTGATCCCCACGATTAATGACAATCTGCAAAATAAAGGTAATATTGAGTGTGCTACATTAGTGTTGGCTGCATGGTGTTACTACAGCGATAAGCAAACTAACCGTCATAATAAAGAGATCACAATCATAGATGTGATGTCGGAAGATTTGCACATCGCTGCTGCTAAATATTCACTAAATCCTGACGCATTTCTGCAACTCACTTCAATTTTTGGTGATTTAAACAAAAATCAAGATTTCTTAGATATTTATAGAAAACAGACTAAACAGATTTATTCAGACGCAAATATCAAAAAGCACATGCAATGCATTGTGGACAACGCTACGTTAGCCGTGTCTTAAGGTATTAGAGTTATTATTTGTACTATTGCCAAAGGTCGTCTAGTTTTAGTCGACTTGGCTCATTTTTAGAAATTTGGAGTGATTATGGCTAATCCTAAAGTGGCTGTATTTGGTGAAGCGTTGTTTGACATGATTCAGCAGCAAGATGGTAGTTATCAACCCTTCATTGGCGGCTCACCGTTCAATGTCGCCCGAAGCTTCGTGAAGCAAGACATTAACTGCTCTTATTTATCACCTATTTCCACGGATTATTTGGGTGAAAAAATCCTCAGTTCAGTGACAAGCGAAGGAATTCAAATTCCCGACAATAACCGTTCGGAAAAGAATACGTCATTGGCATTGGTTTACAAAGCCGAAGACGGCAAGCCTAGCTATCGTTTATATCGAAAGTGCGTAGCAGATCTGGATATCACCTCGGAAAAATTATTGTCAATGTTGCCAGAGGATCTAGAGCTTTTTCATACCGGTTCCCTTGCCATAGTGCCCGAAATGTTGGAAGTGCTGATCCCTGTTATTACCACCCTTAAATCTCGCGGTGTGAAAATCAGTATTGATGTGAATGTGCGTAAAGGGGTTGAAGTTAATCATCACCAATATGTAGCCTCAATTTGGCGGTTTGTCGAGTTTGCCGATATCGTCAAAGTGAGTGATGAAGATCTTGAACTCAAAGGCCTTTATGGTAAACCTGAATTTCATGCCAAATCTATGTTAGATAGAATGGAAAATGGCATGGTAGTGTTAACTTTGGGTGAAGGTGGTTCTCATTTAATCACTGACAAACACAATTTATTTCAAGCTGTTCATAAACCTGCGGTGTTTGGTGACACGGTAGGGGCTGGAGATACTTTCTTCTCTGCCATGCTTGCTAGATTATTAAAAAATAATGCGCTTTCTCCATCTGCTGAAGAAAGTACGTTGAAGGATGGTTTGAGGTTTGGTGCGGTCGCTGCGGGTTTAAATGTTGAAAAGATAGGTTGCAATCCGCCTACATTCGAAGAAGTTGAAACCCTGATAAAAACCTTACAAGATTAATTACCCGGTTTCATACGTATTCAGGGTAGCTACAAAGTCACGTTTTTGTGGTTACCCAATTAATCCATCAAGTTGTCTATTGTCTATATTTTCATCAAAGCTTTAATATGTGCTATTGCTCCCGTTCTTAGTGCCGGTAAGCTATAGCCTCCCTCCAAGAATGAGACTATTTTGCCGTCGCAACAGCTCTCGGCAATATCCACAAGTTGCTGAGTTAACCAACTATAATCAGAATCTAATAAGTCCCAATCTGCCATGGGATCACTATGGTGACCGTCAAAACCAGCGGAGATCAGAATTAATTCGGGTTTAAACTTTTTCAATTCGGGTAGTACTCGTTCAGTATAACATTGACGAAATGCCGTGGAGTCTGTACCTGCTGGTAACGGGTAATGCAGGCAATTTTCGGCGGCCTTTTCAGGTATAGTGAACGGGTAAAAAGGATATTGATAGGAAGATAAAAATAGTATTTTGGGATCATCTTTCAAAATATCTTCAGTGCCATTTCCGTGATGTACATCAAAGTCTAGAATGGCAATACGTGTAAGATTATATTGTTGTTTAGCATAGGTAGCAGCGACTGCAATATTGTTAAAAAAGCAGAATCCCATAGCTTGTTTTTTTTCAGCATGATGGCCTGGAGGCCGAACAGCACAAAATGCATTTTTAAATTGATGGTTGAATAAACCGTCAATAGCAACTATACCTGCACCAGCAGAGAATAAAGCGGCCTCAAAAGATGCATGATTCATTTTAGTATCATCATCTATGGGAAAGTACTGGCCTTTTACCGGTGAAAATTGTTCAATCAGTTCAACATGGTTTGGTGTGTGAGTTTCTTTTAACAGATCCTTAGACACTTTTTGAGAAGGGATATTCAGTATGAAGTCTGCTAATCCAAATTGGATTAAACCGTCTTGAATGGCATGCAAGCGAGCAGCACTTTCAGGGTGTTCATCTCCCATTTCATGGAGTAAACATTTAGGATGTGTAATAAAAGCCGTTGAAGACATAAAATAACCCTATTAGTTGTATGGGATAATAGTAACAAAACAATCGCGTCAACATTTAAGAGATTTTAAATGAAACATTATTTACATTCGTTTTTTTCCCCAAGTTCGATTGCTTTGTTCGGTGCCAGCGAGCGTGAATCAACGATCGGAAAGACGGTATCACTAAATTTAACCTCGGGTACCTTTAAAGGGCCAATTTATTTCATTAATCCTCGGCATGCAGAAGTGTTAGGGCAACGTTGTTTTAAGAGCATTTCAGAGATCCATCAGCCCATAGAGCTGGCTATTGTTGCAGCACCAGCGTCAGTGACCAATGACATTATAGACGCCTGCGGAAAACACGGTGTAAAAGCAGTGATTATTTTGTCGGCGGGGTTTGGGGAAGCTAATGAAGAGGGCAAAAAACTTGAACAAGCAGTGCAACACACTGCTAAAAAACATAAAATTCGTCTTATCGGTCCTAATTGTTTAGGTGTGGCTCGTCCAATAACGGGTCTTAATGCAACGTTTCATAGTGGCGACATCCATAAGGGAAGTTTAGCCGTCGTATCTCAATCAGGTGCTTTGTGTACGTCTATTCTGGACTGGGCTAAGTCTCGTAAATTAGGTTTCTCTGCAGTTGTGTCTATTGGCTGTGCTGCAGACGTACAATTTGGTGAATTACTCGATTACCTAACTTACGATTCACAAACCAAAAGTATTCTTTTGTATATTGAGGGTATCAATCATGCCCGCTCGTTTATAAGCGAGTTGAAACGTGCGTCTCGGGTGAAGCCGGTATTGGTCCTAAAAGTTGGCCGCCACAACAAAGGTACCATGGCAGCGCAAATGCACACTGGTGTTACCTCGGGGGAAGATGACGTATTTAATGCCGTATTACGTCAGGCAGGTGCTGTAAGAGGCTATCGGGTGTTTGATCTGTTTGTGGGGGCGACTGTATTGTCAACCAACAAGCGCCTTGCCGGTGAGAATCTCGCGATTATCACCAATGGCGGTGGACCAGGAGCCATTGCCGCGGACCGCGCTACGGATCTAAATTTGAATTTAATTTCGTTAAGTGACGATACGCAAACTCAATTAAATGAATTGCTCCCGGCCAATTGGTCGAAAGATAACCCCATCGATATTATTGGAGACGCTCCTCCAGAACGGTATCAACAAACTTTGTCCATTTGTCTAAAAGATAAAAATATGCACGGTATTGTTGTCCTTTTATCTCCCCAGTCTATGACTGAACCTTTGCAAGTCGCCAAGGAAATTGTAAGCGCCTCTAAAGCTTCTTCAAAAGTCATTATTTGCTGTTTTATGGGCGGGGAAATGCTGCAGGAGGCAAGAACATTTCTTGAAGACAATCAAGTGCCTACATTTAATACTCCGGAAGCGGCAATTGAGGCGTTTTCATATTTACGTAACTTTACGCGAAACCAACGGCTATTGTTGCAAGCCCCAGAGCCATTGCAAGAAGAGGAAAAAGTAAATACGGAAGATGCTAAATCAATCATTGAGGGGGCGTTAAACGAAGGGCGCTCAGTTTTGACAGATTTAGAGTCAATGGCAATCCTTGATTCGTACCATATTTCTACAACACGGGCTAGTTTGGCACACAATTTAGATGAAGCGATCATGCTTGCCAAATCCATCGGTTTTCCTGTTGTGATGAAAGTTTACAGTAAAACCATTTCACATAAATCTGACGTTGGGGGGGTGAGATTAGGTATTTCAAATGTGGAAGCGGTTAAAAATGCTTATCAGGATATTATTGATTCGGTGTCCGAGTACTTCCCCGAAGCAGAAATAGATGGCGTTACTGTAGAAGCTATGTACATTAAAAAACGCAGCAGAGAGGTGTTGGTTGGCATATCCAATGACACCGTTTTTGGCCCGATTATTACGTTTGCAGCGGGGGGCATCGCATCAGAAATTATGGGTGATCGCGAAGTTGCTATCCCACCACTTAATAAAACCCTCGCCCGTGAGTTGATGAACAATACCCGTATTGCCAAAATGCTAGGCTCATTTAGACAACTTCCTCAATGTAATATGGGGGCCATTGAGCATGTTCTATTGCGTCTATCTGAAATGGCTTGTGAGCTTCCTTGGATTAAAGAACTGCAAATTAATCCGCTGGTGGTAGATGAATATGACGCTATTGCTTTAGATGCTAAAATTTTGATTGCTGAGCACTCGCAGACTGGGCGTTATGATCATATGGCAATTCATCCCTACCCTATGGAATTGGCGACAACAGAAATGCTCAGTTCTGGCGTGGAATTAGAAATTCGGCCCATTAGACCTGAGGATGCTAATCTAGAACGTCAATTTGTGAGCTCATTATCGCCTACAGCTAAGTATTTCCGTTTTATGCAAAGCATTAAAGAATTGCCACAAAGCATGTTAGTTAGATTTACTCAAATCGATTACGATCTTGAGATGGCGCTACTGGCTGTAGTGAGCAGTGGCAAGATGGAACGGGAAATAGGCGTTGCTCGATATATTACCAATATTGATAAAGTAAGTTGCGAATTTGCGGTAGTGGTGGCCGACGATTGGCATCGTAAAGGCATTGCCGTGCGTTTGATGAAGGCACTAATAGAAAGTGCCAAACAAAAAGGATTGGAACGTATGGAAGGCATGGTTTTAGCTGAGAATACCGGTATGTTGGGTTTTTGCGAAAGTCTAGGTTTTGACATCAAACGAGATACTGAAGATCGGTCTATTTTTAATGTAGTGAAATATCTTCAGCAATAGTCTGGGCAGAAACCCCCTGATTGACTTTGTATAATAAATTAACAGATGACAACTATTTTATAACAGTCCATAGTATTAAAAACTTAAGTACAACTACTATTAGTAAGGTATTGTAATGTCGATAACCTGTTGTACTGTCGAGTTAAATAGTTTGTGTATGAATTAGTCATTATTAAATAACATGGAGAGTGTTAACTATGTTTAGTCAGCTCAAAAAGATTGTATTAGTTGTAAGTGTCATCGTATTTGCACCTGTTTCATTGGCCTTTGATTTCAAAGAGTGCAGTGAAGAGCATTGTGTTAAAACCTTTAAGGAATTCAAAAAATATTCTAAAAAAGGCCATCCCAGTGCGATGGAAGCATTGGGCAATTTTTATATTACCGGGTACGGCACCGAAAAAAGTACTTCTAGGGCCCTTAGGATGTACAAAAAGGCGGCCAAGTGGAATCAGGCAACTGCCCAATATAAAGCCGGGTTAATGTATATATCACAAGCGACAGATGATGATCCAAGTAGGGGGATCAGTTACCTCAAAAAGGCCGCTAAAAACAAAGTATATGAGGCTGCTTATGTTCTTGGTGTTGTTTATATTGAAGGGGAAATAGTCGAGAAGGACTATGATGAAGCAAAGGAATGGTTAACTTTAGCGTCAGAAAATAACCTGCATAAAGCGAGTTATTTGTTGGGCCAGATGTATGACAATCAATTTTTTGGAGCAGAGCAACAAGACAAATCCACTGCTTATTACAACAAGGCGGCATACAAAGTTGAAGCGGCTAGAGAAAGACTTACTGAATTAAACCTTCCCATGCCTCCGGGCAGCGATGATAGTATTGAACGTATTGTCGTGACCCCGCAAGATTTACAGCATTTCTTTATTGATCAATTAGAAATATTGCGCCATACACAAGCTCCTAAAGTAGGAACTGGAAGCCGTATTTCTGGCCAAACTTGTGCAAAAATGATGTCTTGTAACTCCGTTGTTGGAGAAGATGCACAGCGGATGCACACTGAAATGCAACGTGCTATTGGAATGCTTATCGCTAGTAAATTCAGATTAGAATAAAGCGAGTTCACTTTTTGCGGTATGAATCGCTTTCTAGAAAGCGATTCATACCGCAAAAACACATCCAAGTTGTTGATATTATAATCACTATTAACTTCACTAACCGCCGAATTGTGCTATACATAAATTTAATATTAATTGATTTCATAAAAAGGCAAGCGACCTTCATTTGACATCGCCAATGGTCGTCTCGTGGAAGTAGCTCTAAGAGCACATTAAATAATGATTATTGAAGATAGTAAGGTCAAAAAGGCATTAAGCTTTCTCACTGCGATCATCTTTTTATTTTCAGTTGTCATGATTTGGAGTTTCTTTAAGGTCGATAAAAGTAGCCATTTCCATCAATTAAATATTCGCCACTTTAAACATACCTTGGAATTAAATGGGTTAGTTTCTACTCCCAAAAGGACTGTATCTGAGCAAAACCTCTATTTTATTAACGACGTGCGCAACGTTATTATGAAAATTCGTGAACAACCTCAAGCCTGCTTAAATATGATCGGTTTGTTCGAACGATTTTTTATGCGTGTTATCAATACTGAGGCAATAATTACCTTGTGTGAAACTGATTTAGCTATCGCGAATGATACCTTGTCAAAAATATCACAATATGAAAATGGGGAAATTAGCGCACAATATTTGCAAAATGAATTAATTCTGTCTCTGACTCGATTTAGTCAAAACTCCATCTTATTTGAAGCACCGGTTCAAAAAACCGTAGAATTCGTCACCCATTTAACTATTTTAATCATATTATTTACCTCTATTTTAGTGCTGATTTTTACCCATAAAATAGGTACGGCAGTGACTGCTATTCTCAATAAAAGGGCAGAAGCAATCAAGGCGCTTGCTAAAAGTGAAGAGCGCATCAAACAGTTAGCTTACAAAGATTCCTTAACGGGTTTGCCCAATAGAAATCTATTGAGTCATACCGTTGATGCGGCCATTGCAAAAGCAGAGCGACAAAATGCGCAATTTGCAGTGATGTTTATCGATTTAGATCAGTTTAAAGATATCAATGATACCCTCGGCCATTCAGTGGGGGACAAGTTGTTAATTGAGATGGCTAAGCGAATAGCTCAGACCGTTAGAGAGTGTGATTCAGTGCTGCGTTTTGGCGGTGACGAATTTGTTGCCGTGACTGATTGTTTTGAATCCATTGAAACAATAGACAATATAGCCCATCGGATTATTGAAGCCGTTAGGATACCAATCGAATTAGAAAATATGCAGTCTTTTGTCACGGGCAGTATCGGTATTGCCTGTTATCCTCAAAATGGTGTAGATTGCAACTCCCTGTTAAAGCATGCTGATGCCGCTATGTATCAAGCCAAAAATGCAGGGAAAAATCAATTTCAATCTTATGATATGCAGTCTGGCAGCAAACTTAATCGAAGGCTTACTTTGGCGGCTCAACTTCATCAGGCAATTAAAAATGACGAACTTAGCCTTGTTTATCAGCCGATAGTGCATTTACCAGATAATCGCACTATCGGTAGTGAAGCACTATTGCGATGGACTAATTCAGAAAATGAGGTTATTGGGCCAGATGAATTTATTCCTATTGCTGAAAACGCTGGGCTAATCATTGATATTGGAGGTTGGGTAATAGAGCAGGCATGCAAGCAATGCAAAATTTGGCGTGATGCGGGGGCAACTGAACACGCAATGGCGATTAACGTATCTACTTACCAACTGAAAGATAAACACTTTACTAAACGCTTATCGGATGCCTTAACTAAGCATGCACTTTCTGCTCAGAGTGTGCATATAGAGATTACCGAAAATAGTGCGATTACCGAAGACAAGGTCAGTGTACAGACGCTACATGAATTATCAGAGTTAGGTGCAAAATTACTGCTAGATGACTTTGGTACAGGGTACTCATGTCTGAGTTATCTGCAAAATTTACCCTTTGATGTTTTAAAAATTGATAAAAGTTTTATGCCGGCGAACAATACCATTGCATCGACCATAATCGCTATGGGTCACGAATTGAATATGGAAATCATTGCTGAAGGCATAGAAACCTTTCAATGTTATCAATTCTTAAAACATTTAAACTGCCAATATGGACAAGGTTACTTTTTTCAAAAGCCGGTTCCAGCTGATCAATTTGATATTTTCAAAAAGTTTACCCCGAGTCTTCACTGATATTACCCACTATTGATTATTCCGTTTTGGGATGTTGTTTCAGTGACGGAAGCCGTTCAACTAGTAAGGTAATGGATGTTTAGCTGATGTTTTCTCGCCCATAAAAAAGCTCACTAAAAGTGAGCAAGGGTGCGTTGGGAATTACACCAAAAAATTAATGAAAACTGCGGTGATGAACCATTTAGGGGAATGTCGTCGACCGCAGTTAAGTTATAGGTTTTTAGGTTAAGACGCCTCTTCCATATTAATTAAGCCTTGTTTATTCATGATGTCAGCTATTTCAGTGACACTTTCAGGATCGTCAATGGTGGAAGGTATATCGTAAGATTCACCGGCTGATATTTGTCGTAATAGTTTGCGCAATATTTTGCCTGATCGAGTTTTAGGTAAACGTTGCACAACAATCGCGCGGCTAAAACATGCAATTGGACCAATTTCGTGTCTTACATTGGCTATCAATTCAGCTTGAAGTTGCCTTTCATCTATCTCTATTCCGTCTTTAAGCAGCACCATTCCGATAGGAACTTGACCTTTCAAGTTATCGTGAACGCCAATCACACTGCACTCAGCTACGGCAGGGTGAGACGCTAAGATCTCTTCCATCTCCCCGGTAGAAAGACGATGACCTGCAACATTGATCACATCATCTGTTCTTCCCATAATAAATACATAGTCATCTTCATCTTTGTATCCACCATCACCTGAGCAGTAATACCCTGGATATTGGCTAAGGTAACCAGCAATGAAACGCTCTTGATTTCCCCAAATTGTGGGCAAGCAGCCCGGTGGCAAAGGCAGTTTAATCGCTATTGCCCCCTGCTTAGATGCTGGCATTTGGTTTCCTTCTACGTCCAAAATCTGTACATCAAATCCTGGTACTGCTAAGGTTGCCGATCCTGGTTTGGGCGTTTTTTCCTCTATGCCTAGCAAATTAGCGCAAATTGCCCAGCCTGTTTCGGTTTGCCACCAATGGTCGATGACAGGTTTTCCGGTTTTTTCACAGGTCCATTGATAAGTGGGGGGATCAAGTCGTTCTCCAGCCATAAAAATAGTTTGTAAACTTTGTAAAGGATAATCTGCTAATAATTTGGCCTCTGGATCTTCTTTACGTATTGCTCTAAAAGCCGTTGGTGCAGCAAATAAGGTTTTTACGTTGTATTCCTGAGCAACTCGCCAAAAAGCACTGGCATCTGGGGTTTTAATAGGTTTGCCTTCGTAAACTATGGTCGTACAACCTTTAAGAAGCGGTCCGTATACGATATACGAATGGCCTACTACCCAACCAACATCTGAGGCAGCCCAAAACACGTCGCCCTGTTGCATGTTATAAACGGCTTCCATTGAGTAGTGCAATGCAACGGCGTGGCCGCCATTATCTCTCACTACACCTTTAGGTTTGCCGGTTGTGCCAGAAGTGTACAGAATATATAAGGGATCTGTGCCTTTGACTGGCACACAATCTGCTGCTGAAGCTGATTTAATGGCTGTATGCCAATCTATGTCGCGACCCGGAATTAATTCAGCTCTGCATTGTTCTCGTTGTAGAACAATACAGTGCTCAACTTTATGCTTGGCTTGTCGAATTGCTTCGTCCACATAGGGTTTATATTTGATTATTTTAGATACTTCAATTCCACATGAAGCCGTTACCAGCACTTTGGGCTCTGCGTCGTCGATTCTCATGGCTAATTCGTGTGGCGCAAATCCGCCAAATACAACGGAATGAATAGCGCCCAAACGGGCTACAGCTAACATTGCTATTACCGCTTCAGCTACCATTGGCATATAAATTACCACACGATCGCCTTTGCTTACTCCCTGATTAGCCAGCACACCTGCAAAAAGAGCGACTTCTTCTTGTAGTTGCTTGTATGTGTAGCTTGCTTTTGAGTTCGTCACAGGGGAGTCATAGATCATCGCTATCTGCTCGCCTAATCCTTGCTCAACATGATAATCCACTGCCATATAACAGGTGTTCATCAAACCGTCAGCAAACCAACGATGAATGCCGTTGATATCTTTGCTTAAAATGTTTTGCGGTTTTTTGTACCAAGGTAACTTCGCGGCTTTTTCCTTCCAGAATGTTTCTGGCTGATTAATTGACTGCTCATATTCACTTTTATAAGACATGTTGTTTCTCGCATTTGTAAGTTAACTTGTATCAAGCTTCGCCACTTCTTTTGAATTTGTTGTAATTGGGTCTGAAAGCTTTCAGTTATCTGATCATACGAAAAAACCAATATAATGTAGATAAGACCTTGGGCTTATATAGTAAGTATTGTTTCTACGCTGTTATGCTTTATGAGGCTGCCAAAGCAGAATTCCCTGAAATAAATTAAATTGTATATTATACAATTATTTATTATCTTTTTGTGCGGTTGTGTTACACGCAGCTACTTAGATTTAGCTATTGATTTAAAAATGACCACATACAGTTTTTTAAGGGAGCAATAGTGATTTTTCCTAAAAAATACACGATAAGCGCCTTGGGTTTGTGGTCTATGTTGAAAGTTTTCACTTTTATTTTGGCTGCTTTACCTCGGCCATTTAACCGACCCACTCTGAGAATAATCAATTCTTTATTAAACCTTTTAGCATAGTTGGGTATAATATCCAGCTTATGTCTTATCCTATTCCATCAAAAACCACTGCAATAACCTATGAGGTTAAAAGAAGTAAGTTTATCGCCTGTGCTAGTTTTTCCAGCAGTCGAGAGCAGGCTTTGGCCGAGCTTGCATCTATAAAACAGCAATATCCTGACGCAAGACATCACTGCTGGGCCTACTTGCTAGGAAACCCTAATTCACCTGTTAGTGCAGCAATGTCGGATGATGGAGAGCCAAGCGGGACCGCGGGAAAACCAATTTTAAATGTACTTCAACATAAAAATATTGGCGACATTATGTTGGTTGTTTCGCGTTATTTTGGTGGTATTAAATTAGGGGCTGGAGGCCTAGTTAGGGCCTATTCGAGTTCCGCACAACAAGTGATTGATATCTTACCTGTGAAAGAGCAATTAAGATTGGTGCCATTAACGCTTCGGGCCGACTTCAAACATGAACAGTTCATTCGGCATCTAGCCAACCAACACCAAGGTGTTATTGATCAATGTAATTATGCTGAAATGGTCGGTATTCACATTTCTCTTCCTGAAGCAGAAATAGCGGCTTTCACTGCTAGTTGTAATAATATTGGTATCCAAGTGGTTCAACCATAATAGAAATTTATCTAAATCCATTCATAATTGTGTTTCATATAGAAAACCAAAAACGAGATATTTGTTTAGGGTTTTCCTGTGTGAATACAGCTGAATAAATTGCCTTTTTCCCCTTTTATGGCCCTATGGCCCTTGCTGTCACTGCAATTTGATGCCATTTGTCCCATTTAATATAAGTTTCATCTTACTGATTTATCACCTGTAAATTATTAATTTGATATTCTATATAAACAATATGAATAACTGTTTACTAACATATGCGGGCATAGTAACCACATTAAATTATTAAAATTAGGAGAGGGTATATGCCTGTTATTGCTTTTCCAGCTGAGACAAAGCCTGGAGAGAAGCGTTGTTCGTTAATGCCTATTAATGTGAAAGCTTACACCTTGTTAGGTGCTGATGTGTGTATTCAGTCTGGTATAGGGGCGGCGATTAACATTCAGGATGGTGATTATCAAGCCGCCGGTGCAAACGTTATCACTAGCCGAGACGATCTATTAAAAAAAGCCGATATTGTATTGAGCTTACACAAATTGACCGCTGAAGAGATAGGTTTGCTAAAACCTGAAACCCTCATCGTCAGTTACTTAGATCCTTTCAATGAGCATGCTTTTGTTGAGCAATTGTGTGCAGCTCAAATTACCAGCATCAGTATGGAAATGATCCCCAGAATTAGTCGTTGTCAGAAGATGGATGCGTTGAGTTCTCAGGCCAGTTTGGCGGGTTATGTAATGATCATGCAAGCTGTGAATACCCTCGATTCTGTCTTACCAATGATGATGACTCCGGCAGGTACTTTGAAACCCGCTAAAGTCTTTGTCATCGGAGCCGGTGTTGCTGGTCTACAAGCAATCGCTACCGCTAAACGTCTTGGGGCAAGTGTAACGGCGTTTGATACTCGTTCTGTGGTGGCTGAACAAGTTCAATCCTTAGGTGCGAAATTTCTTGATATAGACTTAGGCCAAACAGGTGAAACCGGACAAGGTTACGCCCAAGCGTTGACGCCGGAGCAAATGCAAATTCAACAGCGTGAACAAGCTAAATGTATTGCTGATTCAGACATCGTTATCACTACCGCGCAATTGTTCGGGCGCAAACCTCCGCAGCTTATCGATGATGCCACTATTGCAATGATGAAACCTGGTAGCGTTATAGTTGATATGGCCGCAGAAACGGGTGGGAACGTGGCCGGTTCAGTCGCTGGAGAAACTATCGTTAAACACGGCGTTAGCTTGGTTGGAACAGGTAACTGGGCTAACGGAGTGGCTAAACATGCCACTCAAATGTATGCCAGTAACTTATACAATTTAATCAGCGAGTTTTGGTCAAAAGAAAGCAATCGTTTCGAACTAGATATTGAGGATGAAGTGCAGTCTGGTTGCATCATTACCCATCAAGGTCAGGTGGTAAATAAAATGATTCAGTCCTTTTATGAGCAAACCAATAGTCAGCAGGAGAAAGCATAATGGAAGCCATATATTTATTATTTATTTTGTTGTTATCAATTTTTGTTGGCTTTGAACTAATTCAAAAAGTACCGGCTACTCTACACACCCCTTTAATGTCTGGCGCTAATGCGATTTCAGGTATTACGTTAGTAGGAGCCCTTGCGTTAGCTGGCGATGACAGCCTAGGTCAATATGCCGAAATTTTGGGCGCCGTGGCGGTTTTCCTTGCCACCATTAACGTGGTTGGCGGTTACTTGGTTACTGATCGCATGCTTGCCATGTTTAAGAAAAAGAAATAACCCAAACTGAAGATTAAGAGGATTTAAAAATGATAGAAACTACTTCGACTTCAGCATTGGTGATTAACCTGACTTATGTGCTGGCAGCCGCGTTATTTATTTTTGGACTAAAATTACTAGGACACCCATCTTCAGCAAGAAAAGGTAATTTATTGTCTGCAGTGGGGATGCTTTTAGCTATTGTTGTAACAATGTTCGATAAGAATATTGTGAGTTTTGAATGGATAGCCATTGCTATTCTTGCCGGCAGTATTGTTGGCTTTTTTGCGGCCAGATTAGTCGCGATGACCTCAATGCCCGAACTCGTTTCGTTGTTAAATGGAGTGGGGGGCCTCGCCAGTGTATTTGTGGCTTGGTCAACGGTTGAATCAAACAGTCAATTTTCTGCTTTCATCATGTTTGTTACCTTCCTGGCGCTACTTATTGGCGCAGTGACATTTTCAGGCAGCTTGGTTGCATGGGCAAAATTAAGTGAAAGGATCACCGGTAGAGCGGTTACCTTCAAAGGTCAGGTGATTTTTAACCTGCTATTGGTTGCCACTATTATATTTGGCGGTTATTTATTTGTTGCCCAACCTGAATTTTCCCCTGGTTTCAGTATTGTTCTGTATAGCTTGATGGGATTAGCGTTACTGTTTGGAATTATGCTGGTTCTGCCCATTGGCGGAGCAGATATGCCAGTGGTTATTTCGTTGCTAAACAGTTATTCAGGGCTGGCAGCTTGTGCAGCAGGCTTTGCCTTACAGAATAACATTCTTATTGTGGCAGGCTCGCTAGTAGGGGCCAGTGGCATTATTTTGACCAGTATAATGTGTAAAGCAATGAACCGCTCATTGTCGAATGTGTTATTTAGCGGGTTTATGCCTGTTGTTGAATCCAATATGGTAATTGAAGGTGAAGTAAAACCTTTGTCTGCTGATGATGCTTATTACGTGTTAGAAGCGGCTCAATCAGTCGTGGTGATACCTGGTTACGGTATGGCTGTTGCGCAAGCGCAACATGCGATGAAGGAACTACAAGTGTTGCTTGAAGAAAATGGTGCAGAAGTGGCTTATGCCATTCACCCTGTGGCAGGGAGAATGCCTGGACACATGAATGTTCTTTTAGCAGAAGCCGATGTTTCCTATGAGCAATTGTTTGAAATGGATGAAATCAATAAACGCATTGAAAACTTTGATGTGGCAATGGTAATCGGCGCGAACGACGTGGTAAACCCCGCAGCACGTGAAATGAAGGGCAGTCCTATATATGGGATGCCAGTTATTAACGCAGATTTGGCGAAAAATGTTTTTGTACTTAAACGAGGCATGGCATCGGGTTTTGCTGGAGTAGATAATCCTCTATTCTTTAAACCTAATTGCCGCATGGTGTTTGGTGATGCGAAAGAAACCTTAGGTTCGATCATAAGGCAATTTGCTGACTAATCTCATCATCACGCTGAGGAATTTATTTAATGCACTTTTCAGATGAAAAGTGCATTTTATTATCAGCTTAGTTTTTTAAATGTCGCTTCACATTCCGCCAATGCTCTTCTTGCACATCGTAAATAAACCTACAAAATAATGAAGTAGTGGAACCGAGTGAATGATAGGGAAGTGAGCGGAAGTAAGAAGTTAGAAGGGAATTAAGTTTTACCTTCATTCACCTTTTATCTGTAGACTTAATCTTAATATAAATCTCTTCGATAACGTCCATTTGTTAATAAGGCTGAAATGTTTTCTTGGCCTAAATATTCCGTTAATACTTGGTGTACGCCATCACCCATTCCGGCTTTATTTCCGCAAACATAGATGTCTGCGCCTTTGTGCACCATGGCTTTCAGTTTTTCTGATTTCATATGTAAAATTTCTTGCACATAAGCCTTTTTTTGAGGGTCTCTTGAGTATGCAAAATGCAGTTCTGAAATTACGCCACTTTGCTGCCAAGCGGCCAATTCATCATTGAGCATGGTGTCGTGTTTTGGATCACGTTCACCATAAACAAGCCATACAGGCGCACTTTTCGAGTAAGCCGCTCTTTGTGCCAACTGGGCCCGTAAACCGGCAATTCCACTGCCAGCACCGATGAGTATGAGTGGTCGCACGGCATTTTCAATGTGACAACGAATATTACTGCGAATCATGCCACAGGTAATATCCCCAATTTTACTGAACTGAGTAAGCCAACCGGAACCCAATCCGGGCTTACCATTGGTGCAAGTCTGTAACCTTACAATTAACTTCAGAACACCTTCATGGTGGGCCGAGGCGACTGAATATTCTCGGTAGGGTAATGGTTTGATTGAGTTTAACCAACGCGCTGGGTTGCTATTATGTGGGTCAAAATGTTCAGGTAGCTGACACCGACCCAAATGGTATTTTAGGGATTGTTGGTTGCCATCTTTATCGACAATCATATTGCCGTCCAACTGATGTTTTTGTAACCAAACATCCACACGTTTTTCATCATTACATGGCTGTATAGAAATCACATCGCCTGCTTGCCAGCGAGGTAGTTCTGATTGCATACCAAAAGTGAGCAAATATAAAGGAGGATTATCACTGCCAGGATTGAGACATTGGCGGTCGATTAATTGCCAGTCGCAAAGGTGAGATGTGGACTCCTCAGCTTCCGTTTTCTGCATGTTTTGACTATCAAGTTCAATGACGGCAGATTTAGATTTTGCGCCTAAATTAGCTAAACCACTATGTAAATTGTGGCCAAATGCACAGAAGTGTTCATAAGTGCTATCGCCTAGAGCCGTTACAGAGTAATGCAAATGTGACAAATCAATAGCTGAACTTTTGGACAAAATGTCATGGTAAAAGCGCTGACCATTGTCTGGTGGTTCGCCATTTCCGTAGGTACTCACAACGAAATGGGCTCGTTTAGTGGCTAACAAAGTTTGAGAGTCAACGCGGTCAAGAGGCAGTAAATTAACTGCCTCTTGAGAGCCGAGTTGTTGTGCTTTTTTAACTGCTAGTGCAGCGGCTGAGCCACTTTGGCTGGCATAGGCAATTAACGTAGATGCTGCTAAATTGATTTTAGGTTGCGCGCGCTTATGTCGAACGTACAAACCAATACACCAAATTAACCACCCTAATGTTAAAACGCAAGCTACACTAATTCGCACTGTTTCATTCAAAAGAGTATCTTCCTATTTATGTTACATAGGTAACACTTCAAATGTTGCAGCGTAACTGCCAGTGCGTTTAGTCGCTGGTAAAGCAACCTTGTTGTCTTCATACTCTGCTTCTAAAAAGTATCGTCCAGCTGTAGGCCAAGTAATTTCAAACTCACCTTTTTCGTTGGCAGTTAGCTTAATTTCATTTTGCTGATTGCGATAGCGCATGCCGTCAGGAATGACTTCGATGGTTGCACCTTTGGCCGGCTCACCCTCAATTAACAGGGTGAAAGTGGCGGTTTCACCGGCATATAAATCGTTAGGGTGAGTTTGAGGGATCATCTCGATGCCTTGATTCGTTGGAGCAAAGACTTTATCACTCGGCGCGCCTAAGGTGACGAATGTTTCAACTCTACGGTAACTACGACTGACTCGGAGTTTTTTCGCATTTTGGGGAACCGCTGAGTCAAATTCTGAGTCTTGAGCGGTTTGTCCGCGTCCTGGCCACATTTTACGTTTGCCATTCTCATCCTCCCACCTAGCGCGCAAACCGCCTCCGCTGGTGGCAATTTTGTATGTGCCCTCGTCATTCAATTGAATATCAAAGGTACTGCGATATTTGCCTTTGGCGGTATTCAAAAGTTCTACAGAGTTACCTTCAGGGCCATAGGCTTTTACTCCAGCAAGGTTCATCGCTACGTGATCTGGATAAAACAAGGTATTTGAAATTGCAGCATCAAAGGTGACATATGGCGCATCACCTGATAATACTGTCGAACTCGGTAGCATCCATGCTCTATGAGCTTGGGCTTGCATGGCGACTGAAGCAGTTAGAATGCCTGCAGTGATAACTTTTAATAAATTTGAGGTGTTCATATCGATTACTCCAGTAAAAAATTAATTGTTGGTTTGTAAACTCAAGCTAATTTTACCTAGCTCTGAGGTGCCATTTTTAGAAATAGGCAGAGCAGATTTGTCTAAAGGCAAAGTTAGCGGTATTTCGATTAATTCTCTGCCGCCCACTTCTCGCGCTGCTTCAATGCGTAATTTGTAATCACCCGGTTTGAGCTCTTTTAATTCAGCTCTATTTAAATCAATGGTAATTTGATGACTACCTGGACCTCTAGTCGCAGAGGTTATGCCGTCATAAGGCAGATCTAAACTGCGTCCACCTCGACGCCACCATTGACGAATATCTTTTAGCCATTCCTGCCCTTCATTGTCAGCCATTTTTACGTCATACCAAACGGCTATTTGGGTAGATTTTCGTGATTTACTTTCCAACCAAACCGCGACGTAAGGGCTGTGGTATTCAGCTACCTTTAGTTGGGGGATCTGAACATCAAGGGTCAGGGTTTCGCTATTTGCACAAGTTGAAAAAACACTAAAAATAGTGCTGAAAATTAATAAAACTTTGGGTGTATTCATATGGTTACTCTTTTAGTGAATAAATAACAGCATAAGCACTAGCGGAATTAACACGCCTAAGGCCGCTAATGGTGCTGTCGCTTGTCTATGGGAAGATTGGCGGCATAATAGAATTAAACCTGTGACGCTGAAAATAATGCAACCACCGGCGAATATGTCGATAAACCAACGCCATACGGTGCCGCTATCGCGCCCCTTATGTAAATCATTGAAATACGCTAGCCAACCTCTATCTGTATCCTCGTAAATAAAGTCTCCAGTTTCTGTATCGATAGCCAACCAAGCGTCTCCTCCTGGTCTTGCTAAGGGGAGGTAAAACTCGCTGCCATCCCATTCACTATTGTAATTCCTGGGAAGGGCTATTTGATGCTCAGAACTGAGCCAATCAACTATTTGGCTGGAAAGGTTTTTAGGGGCCGAATTTGTTTTCAGCCACTCTTGTAAGAGAGGCGCGGGTAATTGTTCTTCAACACTGATAAAAATGGGTTCGGCTGATATGTCGGCAGCATGGTTAAGGGTAATTCCTGTCACCGCAAAAAGTAACATACCTGCCATGCAAACAGAGGCGCTTATCCAGTGCCATTGTCTAACTGTACCCAATGAAAACCCCATTTCTTACCTTTTAATTTACCGCTACGTTAATGTTCTTACACTTATGACTCACGCTATCTAAACCTTTCGGGGTTATATTGTCCTGTTTCAGCTTTTTGCGATAACTCAGTAAAGGCTAAAATTGACCGCAGAAATACTACATAAAAATAATTGGAATGTAAATATTAATAAGAACCATTCTCAAGAAGGGGCTGGAAAGAGCTTGGGAGGTTGTAAAGTCGAATTTAGTTAGTTGCTTATAAAAGGGGAATAAAATGACCTTCGAGTGAAGGTCATTAGAATCTACTCGTTAATGAAAATATTATGGTTTTTCATTGCTTTGCTTGGAACTTGACGATTTGATCCAATAAACCGACTAAGAGTTGAGCACCGGTTCCTGAGGCGATGGCATCAAATACATTTTCAACATTTTTACCTTGTTGTCCGCCAGCTAAATCGCTGATTGAACGGATCACAATCCAATCAACTTCATTGACAAAACATACTTGTCCAACCGCAGCTGACTCCATTTCAGCCACCTGAGCATCGTAAACTCGTTGAAGCCAATTGCGATAATCTGCGTTATCTAAAAACACTGAGCCAGTCACACCATTTCCGCCAATTTTTATGTCAATGGGTTGTCCTGAAGGCATTTTAATTGTTGCCATTGAAGCGAGTGCTTTTTCGGTCAAGTCTAAAAGCTCCGGTGTGACGGTGAAGTAAGGCATTTGTTGAGGCTCTGACCAACCTTGTTTAATAACGGACATTTCTTCAGGGTGGATAAAACCAAAGTTTTCGTATTTTGGCGCGTTTGGATCATTCTCCTGACGCTTCTGATAATGGGCTAACGCCTGCTCGTAATAATCAGGAAGTATATAAGCGTTTTTACTACCCGCTTTAGGGTTGGCGTATACAGATTCATCGTGAAAATACCAGCGCTCTGGAATCGCAATGTCGCCTGGTTGAAAGTCTGGATTGACACCACCGGCAATGCCCATCATTACCACTCTATCAATTGGAAAGTAGTCTAATGCCATCTGCATTGTCATTGCCGCGTTAGGCACACTGATCCCAGTGGTAAAGATCACTATAGGCTCACCTTTAAAATGTCCTAATTGATACTTCACTCCTTTAATCGTCAGTGTCTGTTCAATTTGGGCATCATTGATTTGCGAGAAAGCCATGTCGATGGCTTTAATTTCGGGCGAATAGGCCGCGACAATGGCAGTCCATTTTTCTTCACTAGGGAAATCTTTAGGTCCATACTTATCCGCACTCTGTGAAGAAGCAAGGCTACTAACACTGAATATTAGCGTAAATATAGTTATAATTTTTGTCATTTTTATTCCTGTAAGAGTGCTCTCGTCTGAAAAGTACTAAATCACTATTTGATTGGGGGTCGTTAGAATCAAAGCAGAGGACAGTTGCAGCAAAGGGGTTGAACAAGAAAATTATTTGCGGCAAAAGTACAATGTTATCAGCATTAATTACCTACTGAGTATCGTTACTCAGTATGATGATTCAGCACAGTTATTTGGAATGGCTAAAAGCAATAATTACACCAAGTTGAAGTTATGAGCTTAAAACATTGAGTATATCGAGAGGTTGGCAAATAGTGATTACATTAAGTGTATTTCTGCTAAACTTAAATTAATTAAAATGAATTGGTAGATTATGAAATTACTATTGATTTTCATGCTTCTGTTTATCGCATTTTCAGCGAGATCTGATAATTACACCGTCAATATTGTCGATGTTTTAAAAGATGAAAAAGATACTACACATCTCATTCAATATTATACAGATATTTATCAGGCTGTTGGTATAACGCCGTCTTTCACATTTTATCCATCTAAGCGTGGCTTAAATATGGTCGATAAAGGTGAATTAGATGCAGAGGCATTTCGACTCAATGTAGTGGGCAATCATTTCAGTCAATTAGTTAAAATTGACGAAGCAATTGGGCACTTACAGATTGGTTATATCTGTTTAGCTAAGAATGATTGTGTTGCTGATGACTCGTCTGTCATCGGGGTTCTGTCTAGTTTTCGCGGCGCAGTTGATTTATGCGCTGAATCTAATATTAAATGCCATTTTATTAAGAATATGAATTCAATCGCGAAAAAATTAGACACTGGTTTAGTGGATCTGATTTTTGCTACAGACGTTGAAGCCGAGCGAATAATTTGTGCATCTAAGTTAGATTCGTTTCAATTTCTCCCTCGCCGTTCTCATAAATTACCCCTGTTTCACTACGTGAATAAACGGCACTTAGGTTTAAAAGAGAAATTAGAAAAGTCTATACTTGACGCAAAAAATAATGGCAAAGTTGGCATAACTTCATCCGACGATAAACTAACTAATGTTAGTTGTGGAAAGAACGTTAAAGTTACTGCGTCATAAATTAGTCTTGGCGACTTTTACTGAGGTATTCTCTTCTTAATTATGACCGAAAAATGTATAGTCTAAAGCTTTTTCGGCTTGTGTTAGATAGTTGAGCTGGAATAATCAAAGTGAGTAAAAAATGAGGTGGGCGCACCGATAAGGGGCGTATGTATTAATAGTGTGCAAGAAGTAACGTCTATCACAACAAAGAGTAGGATTAATATAGCCAATATCGACAACAATTAGGCAATAGATCTAAAAATCATTGTGTAAAGTGTGTTTGAAACATTTTAATACACACCTCCCCTCTTAATCTTCTTTAGTGGCTCAATATTTGCTTTTCAAACATTAAAACAAGTTTCGTCATTCTTATCATTGTGATTAGCGCTATTGGCTTTGCATAATCAATTGAAAATCTAATGATCAACGTAACGTTTGAATGCGACTACCCACCTTACGCTTCAATTAGGAGATACATGATAGAAACATTTACCATCATATTAACCGTTTTGATATTTTCTTTGGTTTTCGTGAGAGCTTATACGAGACTAACTGACCGTATTAGGTTAATTCGTGCCCTCGATGTTATTAGCCAATTAAAGGTTTTAATTGGTAATTTGCAAAGGCACAGAGGCTTATCTGCAGGCTATTTAAATGGCAATCTTCGTGTTGAGCCATTAATTGTTGAGTTGCGCCAAAAAATCAATATAGGGATCTTAGGTTTAAACAAAGATGAAGTGTTCAGAAAACAATCTCGTTGGCTGAGTTTTATTGATCACTGGCCAAGGCTTGAAAAAAAGTGTTTTGAGTTAACCTCTAAAGATAGCTTCACCCAACATACAAATTTAATAGAGAACCTATTAAGGCTAATGGAAGTAGCTGCAGATGATTGGAAAAAGACACATAAGTTACCTCGAGAGATACTCGATCTGCAATGCATTTGGAAAGAGTTACCTATGGCCGTGGAATTTATTGGACAAGCACGCTCAATTGGTATGGCAGCAGCCACATCGAGAGAGATAAACAATAAAGATAGGAATAAATTGAAATATTTAGAACAAAAAATTCAAGAATATTCTATGACTTCTTTTAGTTTACTGGCAGGCCTTTCTAATGAAGAGAGCAAACGATTAATCATCGATGCAAGAAACGCCTGTAAACTATTTAACGAAACCATTAAAAAAGAACTTATAGCACCAGAAGAAATAAATATTGATAGCGATAATTATTTTATGTTGGCAAGTAATACTATGGAAGCAATGAATAGCCTATTAGATAACGAGATTAAGCGAATCAAAGCTTACACTTAACGCGTATTTTAGGTGAAATACCTATGCTCGCGTTGCTATTCCCCTGTGAATTGTTACAGTGACTGATGTTGCATTTTATGATGTCAATATATGGGGAAGTAGAAATGCTTAAATTTCGCAATACAATAGGCTTTGGGTTGTTATTAACCATCAGTATATTGAGCCATTCAGTCTATGCCGATACCTTACGCTGCGGTTCTAAATTAATTAAGACCGGTGACACTAGCATCGATGTCATTTTAATCTGCGGCGAACCTACCTATAAAGAAGACCTAACTACCCAACAAAGAAAGCACCGGGGAGTAAAAGTGGAGCGGTTTTTATATGTTCAACCTAAAGGTCAATTCCACAAAATTCTGGAGTTCCATGACGGTGTGCTTATCAAAATCGAGAATGGACCAAGAAGTTAAGGCTGCACTTCCTCCCTTCAAAATTGATATTACTGGCCCTAAAACGAAAATAATCATTTGATTTTGCTAAGCTTTGTCACAGTTTTAGCGTCCCACCCCATCTTTTTGTGCCGGGTTTAAAATTTCCCGTTAACTTTTAATGATTCACGCCGATACACACCGTTTACGCGGTAAAGTTGACATGTTGGAGGGGGTAATTTACCTTTTTTAGCAAGTAACTGACAAGGGTGGGGGGTACGTTTCCTCAAATCGTCTTCTTAAACAATATAATGATGAAAACACAAACTAGAATTTATACACCTTACCCCTCTATACAAAAGCGCTAGTCTCGGATAAGTGAAGGACTTTCGAACGCTGTATTTCATGCATGTTAGGCAAAAAAACGCTTATTAAGTAAACCTTCTAGCAAAGGCTAAATGCTTTAAACCAAAGGGTCTATTGGAATGACGAACAAAATAAAAACTGTTTTTGAAGAAGTACCAAACAATTTGTTGGTCATTGGCGAATACAATTTGGGGCTGGTCTTACTCTCGGTCGCTATTGCCATCTTTGCCTCTTATATGGCGTTCCAGGTAAGTCACCAAGCCTCTAAAACCTTATCTAAAAAACGGCGACAGCTAGCCTTGATGGTGAGTAGTATTGCGTTGGGAGGCGGTATTTGGTCAATGCACTTTATTGGCATGCTAGCATTTGACCTATGCACTGACGTGTATTTCGGTATGACCCTTACAGTGGTTTCATTGATCCCCGCTATAGCCGCCTCGTGGGTCGCTCTAAACCTTCTTATCAAACAAAATTTAACGGCCAATCAACTAATTCTAGGTGGTGTCTTGATCGGGGCAGGCATAGGCTCTATGCATTATATCGGTATGGCATCTATGGAGATGGCTCCACTGTTACGTTATGACCTATCCATGTTTATGCTTTCCATCTTAGTTGCCGTTATTTTGGCCATACTAGCCCTTTATGTTCGCTTTGGTTTAGATAAGTTTAACCTAATAAAATTTAGTCGCATTGCTAAAATATGGATGGCAAGTGTGGTCATGGGGATTGCTATTTCTGGTATGCACTATACTGGAATGGCGGCAGCGCGTTTCGTTTTGCCTGAGGGGATGGAGTTATCACAACAGTCTGAGCACGTTTCGATGTTTTTAGCCCTAGCGATTGCGGTGGTTACATTCGTCATTATAGGGCTCGTCATCGCCCTCAATTTTGTCTTCAAGTATAAAGATATTTCAGCACGTTCCTTAGAGAATGAAAAGCGACTAGTGGCAACAATGGATACAGCGCTGGACGCTATTATCACCATTAATGAATGGGGTAAGGTTATTAGCGTGAATCGCTCAGTTGAAAAGTTACTAGGGTGGTCAACTGAAGATTTGGTTGGAAATAATGTTAATAAAGTCGTTCCAGCCCCTCACCATGATGCCCATGATAGCTACATCAGCAATTATTTGCGTACCAAAGAAGCTAAAATTATCGGTGCCAGTAGAGATGTTGAGGCGCTCACTAAACTAGGCCAAACTATTCCTGTAAGGTTGCGCATTGGACATGTTGAAATGGAAAAGCAGCATCTTTTTGTGGCCTTCATAACGGATCTGCGTAGTCAACTGCAAATGGAATCGGAGATACGTGAAAGCGAAGCGCGCTTTCGCTCATTGTTAGGAAACTTACCTGGTATTGCTTATCGCTGCATAAACGGGGAAGGCTGGCCAATGTTGTTTATCAGTGATGAAGTGGAAAATATTGTTGGTCATCCTCCTCAAGACTTTATTGCACCTAATAATAAGGTCGCATTTGCTGACTTTATTCATCCTGAAGATTTAGACCATGTTATACAGACTGATTTCAATGCTCCCGATGGATACACTATCGATTACCGTATTATTGATAGATTTGGCGAAACGAAGTGGATGCTTGGATACGGCCGCGCAGTTGAAAGCGAAGATGGCCGTGAATGTTATCTAGATGGTTTTATTATGGATATCACTGAGCGAAAAACCATTGAACAAGAGTTACTACAGGCGAAAAACAAGGCAGAGCAAGCCGCGTCTGCACGCGCGGCTTTTCTGGCCAATATGAGCCATGAAATTCGCACACCAATGAATGCCGTAGTTGGGTTTAGTGACATCCTCCTTGACAGTGAATTGTCATCCACTCAGAAAAAACATGTCAGCACTATCAATCAATCGGCTAAGTCTTTGATGCATATCTTGAATGATATTTTGGACAGTGCCAAGTTGGATAAAGGCAAATTTCAACTAGAATATCGTGACTTCTCAATAGTGGAAGAAATTGATGCTGTTGTATCCACATTATGGTTACAAGCTCAGCGAAAAGGACTGTCAATCGACCTTGAAATCGCCAATGAAATAAAAGGGAATTATCATGGTGTACCGGATAGGATTCGACAAATTTTAACTAATCTCGTGGGCAACGCAGTTAAGTTCACAGAAAAAGGAAATATAACCATTAAGTTGTCTAAACATGCCGACGATATGGTTCGATTTGAAATTAGAGATACCGGTATCGGGATGTCTAATGTCCAGCTGGAAAATGTTTTTGAAGCCTTTGAGCAAGCGGATGAGTCAATGAGTCGCCGATTTGGTGGCACTGGCCTAGGTACTACAATCAGTAAACAGTTAGTTGAGTTAATGGGGGGCAGCATTTATGCAACCAGCCAACTTAATATAGGATCAACTTTTTGTTTTATTCTTCCTCTCAAAAAAGTAGAGAGCAACAGCCAAAAGTCGGAAAAACGCGCTCCAACCAAACTTCCCAAGTTGCGTATTTTAGTGGTGGATGATTTACAACAAAATATAGATTTGTTGACTATTCTTCTAACCAGAGCAGAACATACTGTCTTTGCTGCTCGAGACGGCGAGCAGGCACTCATTCGAATGCGCAATGATCAACCAGATGTGGTGTTAATGGACATTCAGATGCCCGTTATGGATGGACTCAGTGCTGCGCAAAAACGCAGAGAACAAGAGCAAACAGAAAAGCTGCCACATATTCCCATCGTTGCATTAACCGCTAGCGTGTTGGAAAAAGACCGTTTATCGGCATTGGAAGCAGGAATGGAGGGCTTTGCCAACAAGCCAGTCGATATTGACCTGCTCTCATTTGAAATTGCTAAAGTGCTTAAATTGCACCGAGCTGAAGATGCGAACAAGTCCGTGGCAGAAAAAGTTGAGCATTTGTTATCAATAGACATAGAAAACGGCACTAATATGTGGGGGTCAAAAACGACTTTATTTAAACAAGTTGGTGAATTTATTCGAGACTGTGAAGCTAAATTAGAACAGTTGACTTTTTTTGTTGAAATTGAAGAGTGGTCAGAACTAGAAAACAGTGTGCATGCATTAAAAGGTGTGGCCAGCAATTTATCCCTAGCTCGATTCGCTAGTATTGCGGCTGAATTAGAAAAAAACCTTGAACAACACCCTGCGACAAGTGTGTTAACTATGATTCAGCTGTTGAAAGAAGAGCTACATAAGATCGCTAAAATTATAGGTATGCGAAATCAATCATTAAACCAAAGTTTAATTTCAGAAGACCCATTATTAAGTAATGATTCTGTATTGTTACTATTAGATGAATTAGCCGAATATGTTAGAAAAAATGAATTTGATGAATCATTGATAGATAAATTGTCAACACAGACCAATCATCCACTGTTTTCAAAAATGATTGAAATAGTCGAAGCCTTAAACGATTTCGAGTTTGAGAAAACCCTGGGTTTAATTGAGAAGTTGCAAACTGAATTGCGAGACAGTTAGGGAAGGCTATAGGCCATGAATAAAACAATTAAACGGCAAAAGCTACTCGTGGTAGATGATGAACCAACCAATTTAAGAGTGCTAAACCAAGTTCTCAGGGAGCATTATTCTCTTACTTTTGCGAAAAGTGGAGTCGAAGCGCTAGAGTTGGTGCAAAAAATCAAACCAGACTTGATATTATTGGATGTAATGATGCCTGGCATGACTGGCTATGAAGTATGTAGCACCCTAAAATCAAATAAGCTGAGCAAGCAAATACCGGTTATTTTTGTCACTGCTCTTGCCGATGCCACAGATGAAGCTAAGGGATTTGAGGTAGGTGCAGTTGACTATATTTCAAAACCCATCTCTCCTGCTGTGGTGAAGGCCCGCGTTGCCACTCATTTATCATTGGTTGACGCAGACGAACTGCGTCGCACCCGGTTGCAGGTTATTCAACGTCTCGGGCGAGCTTCAGAATACAAAGACAACGAAACTGGCATGCACGTGGTGCGTATGAGCCATTACTCTAGATTGCTCGCTTTGGCTTATGGCTTTTCAGAGTGCGCAGCTGATGATTTATTTCACGCTGCCCCAATGCATGATATTGGAAAAATCGGAATTCCAGATAATATTATGCTTAAACCTGCGCGATTGACCCCCGAAGAGTTCGAAATTATGAAAAAGCACCCTGAAATTGGTGCTGAAATTTTAGGGGAATCGGACTCTGAGCTTATCGATTTGGCAAAAGTTGTTTCGTTAACTCATCACGAAAAGTGGGATGGTAGTGGTTATCCTAAAGGGTTAGCCGGGGAAGATATTCCTATTCACGGTCGTATTGTTGCCCTAGCAGATGTTTTTGATGCCCTAACCAGTAAGCGTCCTTATAAAGAGGCATGGTCAATTGATAAAACCATGGGGTTTTTGCAAGAACAGAAGGGCAAACACTTTGACCCTAAAATTGTGGAGTTATTTCAACAAAACCTTGATCAGATGTTAGAAGTAAAAAATCGCTTCCAAGAAGATTAAGTGCTGGAAGACAACGGGACTTGGGAATTGGGAATTGTTCTCTCTATCTGGCCAAGGCACTTTTCCTTACCAATGTAGAAAGTTGGCGTCATATTTTGCTCTTTTTGGTGTTTTTAGCGTTTTTTCACGTGGTTTTTATGTTAACTTTATTTGAGTAACACAAATTGTATAGTGGTATTAATAAGTCTTACTTTTTATATAGAATGTAATGATTTATCGAGGTGATTGAATTTCATAGATGGACAGAATCAAAACTCTTACTTAATCTGGCTATACAGCTAACTCCGTTTTAAAAGCGGGCTGTCGACTGTCATATTGATAGTTAAAAAAAGAGAAGTTGTAATGTTTAACCGAAATTTAAAACAAAAAGTACTAGAATTAGAAGAGTCACTACAAGAGCAAATTTCTTTAGTGGATTCAATTAAAAACAATGTCGCTTACATCGAATTTACCCCTGAAGGTATTATTTTAACCGCCAACTCGTTGTTTCTCTCCGTCGTTCAATTTACTAGTCAGGAAATTAGCGGCCAACATCATCGTATTTTTTGTGCCCGGAGTATGTTAATTCAAGGGAGTATTACGAGTTTTGGCAGAAGCTACAATCAGGGGAGAGTTTTTCAGGAACTTTCGCGCGTTTAAATAAAAGGGGTGAATTACTTTGGTTAGATGCTACCTATTTTCCAATTATGCACAACGGAAAAGTTACCAAAATAGTTAAAATAGCGACAGATGTCACCCAAAAGTATGTGTCATTGCAAACTCAACTTGCCATTAGCAAAGCCTTAAGTTTATCCATGGCTGTCATTGAGTTTTCGCCTCAAGGCGACATTTTATATGCAAATGAGAATTTTTTGCACACCATTGGGTGCACCCTCGATGAGATCAGAGGGAAACATCATAAAATATTTTGCTCAGACAGGTTCTATCAAGAGCATCCTAACTTCTGGGCTGAGTTAGAAAGCGGGAAACTTACCTCAGGTATGTTTGTGAGAAAATCGCTTACTGGTAAAGAGGTTTGGCTAGAAGCGTCTTATAATCCCATTAAATCTGAAACAGGGGAAGTCATTAAAGTCATTAAGTTTGCTGCTGATATCTCAGATAGAGTAAAGCAAAATATGGCCGTTTCTGAAGCTGCTGAAGTTGCTTACTCCACTGCGTTGCAGACCGCATCAATAGCAGTACAAGGCACAGATAGACTCAAAGATGCGGTGCAAAACGCTAGTGCAATTGAGAAGTTGGTAGTTGAATCTGTTGCATTAATCGAAGATCTGGGTAAACAATCTAACTTGATCGGTACTATTGTTTCGACTATCAGTTCCATAGCAGACCAAACTAACCTATTGGCCCTCAATGCTGCAATAGAAGCAGCAAGAGCGGGTGATACTGGCAGAGGGTTCGCAGTGGTTGCCGATGAGGTTCGTCAACTCGCCGCTCGGACTAGTAATTCCACCAATGAAATTGGTGACGTAGTGCGTCTTAACCAAGAATTAACGGATGACGTGACTAAGCATATATCCTCGGTGTCCGATACCGCTAAAAAAGGTTCAGACTTGCTGCAGGAAGTTGAAATATCCATCCAAGAAATTAAGCTGGGAGCTGAAAATGTATCTAATTCAGTCGCTGGTTTATCCAGCAATACCCAATAGTTTTATTTACCCATCAACCTAAATTTGGCGCTGTTTTTCATTTTTTGAGTATCGAGGTATTTCCTCGATATTTTTTGTAACTCAAATTGTCGCCCATTAAACGACGAACTAGCGACTGACTATATTTACTAGGTGATTTAGGATTTAGTAACGATGAATTCGGTTGTTAAGTTCGATTTTGAACTGCCTGAAACCCATACATGAAAGGTCCCTGCTTCTACCTCTAATTGCATATTGCGATTGTAAAATGCCAGCTCAGATTGCTCTAACTTAAAATAGATCACCGCTTCTTTACCTGCGCATATCAAAACTCGTTTGAACTGTTTTAATTCTTTTACCGGGCGAGTAACACTACCTACTAAGTCGCGAATATAAAGCTGTATAACTTCCTCTGCGTCGTAACGTCCAACATTTTTAATGGTCACTTTGACGTTGATGGACTCACCTGGTGCGTAGCTATGTTTATCGAGAACTAAATGGGTGTATTCAAATTCTCCGTAGGATAAACCGAATCCAAATTCATAAAGGGGAGAGAAGTGGGTATCTAAATGGGTGGCAGCCATACCCAAAGATGTCTGTGGGGAACGCTCAGGTACGTCATCCATATGGATACATTGTTCTTCTGTTGCCGGTTTACCAGTATGCTTTTGATTGTAATAAATTGGAATTTGTCCCACTTTACGCGGAAAGGTGACTGGCAATTTACCTGAAGGAGATGATTTACCTAAAATCAAATCAGCTATAGCGGGTCCGCCCATAGTACCTGGGTGCCAAGCATAGAGTACACTATCGACCATATTTAGAATAGGTTCTAAAGTGAGTGGCCTGCCAGCCATAATGACCAACACAATAGGTTTGCCTGTGGCTGCGATTTGTTCGATTAACCAATGCTGTTTACCGGGTAAGTCCAGCTCTGCACGGCAGTGCGCTTCCCCTGATAAAAAAGACTCTTCGCCTAAACACAAGACAACCACATCAGAGCTTTGAGCCACCTGTATAGCTTCTTCTACTAAATCAGTGTTGTCGGTTCGAGTATTTTGTAACCCTTTGGCATAATTTAGTGTGACTGATTTACCTAAGTCATTTTGAAGGGCCTGTTTCAGGGTGATGCTCGCTTCTTCTTCACCATCAAAGATCCATGTTCCCAATTGTTCATAGCCATCATCCGCCAAAGGCCCGATTAATCCTATAGCGTTTAAAGCTTCAGAATTGAGGGGGAGAGTCCGGTTTTTATTTTGCAGTAACACACAACTTTTTAACGCTAGTTGTTTAGCCACGTCTAGATCTTCATTGGCGTAAAATGCCTGCTTACGAGCATCCGACGATTGCCCATCTTCTATTGGGTAATCAATATCGAATAACCCTAACTTTTCTTTCAAATGGAGTATTCGCAATACACTTTGATCAATCTCATGTTCACTTAGTTGCTTGTTTTCAACCAATGTTGCAAGGTTTTGCCGATAGGTGGTGCTAACCATTTCCATATCAATACCTGCATCGAAAGCAGTCAACGCTGAGTGTTCTGGGCTTTCGGTAAGACCATGTATTTGCAGTTGAGCAATGGATTCCCAATCACTCACCACAAAACCTTGGTAATTCCATTCTTTTCGAAGGATTGAATCCATTAGCCATTTGTTGCCACTGGCTGGTAAACCATCAAGGTCACTAAAAGATGACATAAAGGTTGCTACCCCAGCATCAGCTAGGGCCTTAAAGGGGGGTAAATAAATATTACGCAATTCGTTTTCAGGGATATTGGTGGTGCAATAATCTCTGCCACTTTCAGACGCACCATAGCCAACAAAGTGTTTAGCGCAGGCTGCTATACCACTAGGGTTTTGAAAGTTGTCGCCCTGAAAACCTTCAACCATTGCAACCCCCATAATTGAAGACAGCACAGGATCTTCACCAAAACTTTCGGCAATACGTCCCCAGCGAGGATCACGGCTAATGTCGATCATAGGCGCAAAGGTCCAATTTATTCCAACAAACGACGCTTCTTTACCGGCAATTTTTGCTGCTTTTTTAACTAATTCAGGATCCCAACTTGCTGCCTGACCTAAGGGAATAGGAAATATGGTTTTGAAACCGTGGATAACATCCCGCCCCACCAGCAGCGGAATTCCTAATCGACTTTGGTGTGTGGCTATGTGCTGCAGTTTAGCCAGTGTGTTTACATCTACCTCATTAATCACTGAACCAACAAGACCTTGCCTAACATCCTGTTCTAATTCCTCACTATTATTGCCCATGACCTGACTAAGCTGACCCACCTTTTCGACTAGATGCATTTTAGATAACAGGTGATTAATTCTGTCTGAATAACGAGGTGGCACGGAATTAAGTGAGTGAGCGTGTTCTGAGGTAAACATAAATTAGCGTGATCCTGTAAAGCAATATTCGTAGTTGAGATACTATTATCCCTTGAGGAATATTCATTAAACCTTCGCTATTAACCTTAACGTCCAGATATCACAATTCAAATTAAACAAGCTAAAGTGGACTTGGTAAGAGTTAAATAGGGCAGACAGATATTTTCGTATTTACACTGATTTAACCCCAGATGATTTACCTACTGACCGCTTTACCGTGTGTAATGTCACAACTTATCGTTTTTGGTTTGTCTGCTTGCCAATAAAATGTAACTTTGTTGTTAATTAGTTTCATGTTGCGCGTTAAATACAGCGCTTATTTTTACCTGGTAAACAGCGGAATCCTATAAATGACCAAGAGTAATGTCGTAACTTGTGAGCAAAATCCGACGCAGGTCACTGCTGAACACGACAAAATTCCGTTATCGCGGAAATTCATTTATGGTTTAGGCGCTTTGGTTAATAACTTGTTAGGTGCGGCAATTGGCGGCATGGTCATAGTGTTAAACCTGGGATTGGCAATGAATCCTGCCTTGGTTGGATTAATTAGCGCATTGCCGCGGTTAACGGATGCCCTAACTGACCCGCTTATGGGGTATATCAGCGATAATACAAAAACCAAATGGGGACGTCGGCGACCTTATATTTTTTGGGGGGCTATTGCTGCTGGAATTATTTATGCTTTGATTTGGCAACTACCAAGAGAACAAAGTGAAATGTTCTACTTTTGGTTTTTTCTTATTGGTTCATTGTTTTTTTATTTGGCTTATACCGTATTTGCCACGCCTTACATTGCCCTAGGCTATGAATTAACTCCAGACTACCATGAACGAACTCGCCTGATGGCGGTGCAAAATTTCATGGGGCAAATGGCTTACTTATTAGCACCCTGGTTTTTATGGTTCATGCAAAACGATAACTTCTTCGATGACATGATTCAAGGTGCAGGCTGGTTAGCTATCATCATTGGTGCCTTCACTATTTTCGTGGGTATTTTACCGGCGATATTTCTCAAAGAGCCAAATTTAGCGATTTTGGATAAACCGGCGACAACTGACACTGAAACCCTCAGTCCAGGTTTAAAAGGTTTCTTTCAAGGGTTTGCTGAGGCTTTAAAAAATAAACCTTTTTTATCATTATGTGGCGCGACTTTTTTGGTGTTTAACGGCTTTATGATGGTGTCGTCTTTCCAATTTTACGTGATTATTTATTACGTTTTTGCGGGGGATACCGACCTTGGTTCAGAATATGCGGGCTGGGCAGGAACCCTCTCCGCATTTTCAACTTTTTGTGTCATATTTATCACCGCAAAACTTTCTACTTTATATGGTAAACGTCATGCATTTTTTATCGCCATTGGGTTATCCATTGTGGGTTACGGATTAAAGTGGTTTTGTTATTCCCCAGAAAATCCTTGGTTAATTTTGCTCCCTGTGCCATTTATTTCCTTTGGTTTAGGTGGGTTATTTACCCTGATGGGGTCGATGATCGCTGATGTATGTGATTTTGACGAATTAAAGACCTTTGCGCGCCGGGAAGGCATGTTTGGTTCTATTTATTGGTGGGTCGTTAAGTTAGGCATGGCTGTGGCGCTCGCTGCTGGTGGCTTTATCCTTAATGGGACTGGATTTGACGTCGCCCTTGGTGGAGAACAATCAGAGTCCACTATCACCCTGATGCGCTTAGCTGATGTGGGTATCCCCATTATATGTTCATTTATTGCAATAGGGTTAATTGTTATCTACCCGATTACTGAAGGGACGGCCCGGGAAGTTAGAGACCAGTTAGAAACCCGTAGAGGTAAAGTTTAGCTGCGTCTTTGGCCTATCGGTTTAGTTTATTTAGTAACTGACTGCGAAGCTGTCGTGCTAAACGCTCATCTAAGGGATTTAAAATTCCTTTTTTAGAAGCTGGAATATGGGCGTTGTCTGCAGGGGCAAAAACATAATGTTGAAACACATCCTGCCAGACTTTGCGTTGAGACTCAGGTAAATCTCGGATGGCTAATATGGCGTGATTGAGAGCATCCAGAGGTGTGCCCATAAAATCAGGTACTTGACGCCACCAATAATTCACCAGAACGTTAAAATCTGTAAGTCCTTCAACATGATGCCACCACATGCTAGGAATAAAAATAGCATCTCCAGGCTCAAGTTCTACAATGAAACAGTGTTTAATTGCCTCAGCAAATTGCGGGAATTTAGTGAAATCCGGTTGCTGGAAATCCACTAAACTAGCTGATTGTCCTGCGGGCGTATAATCTAACGGACCTATGTAAAGGTTAGCAAGTTGATCCGGAGGGAATAAGGTGAATCTACGCCTGCCTGCCACATTACATGCAAGGTTGTCTGGAATGTCATAATGGGCAGCTATTCGGGAACGGTTACCGGCCCAAATACTCACTAATGGTGCGTCCTGCAAAGCCTCTAAATCATTATGCTGTCTAAACCCAGGGAGAATGTGGTTAATTGAGGTTGAACCTAGGTAAACAGATGGTGGCTTTTGGTGATGCTTAAGTTCAATTAACTGTTTCATCACCCCATTAAAGGTCGTTGTTTTGGGGTGGAAGTTAAACCCTTGGAGGTTATCATTATAGAAAAAACGGCCTGCCACTTCTGCAGGAGCCTCAAATGCTTGTACTGGGTTATCATTAGCCCATTGCTGTAAATAGTCAACCGCCACCTTAGTTGACTGTTCTGCAGCGTGAACAATTGGCCAATGAGACACTAAGCCTCTAAAAACACAGGGATGAGAACTAGATAATTGCCCTTGGTTTAAGTCTGCGACTGTACTGTTACGTATTTCTTTTATGTTGTTGTTTGAGGTAAATGGTAAATTCATAAAGGCTTATAGGGTGGCATTTTTCTTTTCAATAAGCAGCGACAAGTTCGACATGGATGCCTCCATCATATGCATCATCTGTAAGTATCCTTGTTGATGCAAGCTTTGCAGAACATCTCCGTGCAATGCTGCTACTTTTTCTTCATTGACGGTATAAAGGCTGTTTAATTCATGATTTGAGCCGTCTTTCAACTGAACTTTAATACTGACTTGTTCAACCAAATTGTGTTGAAGAATGGTATCGATAAATTCGTCAGTTTGCCTATGCCCCTGATGTATGGTCTGCAAGATTGAGTTGATATTCTGCAGGTAATCACTCTGGCCCCCTTGTTCAAGAAAGACTTTCTCGCCAGTGGTTTGACTCACTCGTGGGCTGTCCATGTCTACGAACACCACTGGATCTTGTGTTAAAACACCATCAACCTGAACATTTTGAAAACCAATAAGGAAAGGGCGTCTGCGAATGGTTAACGGAATATAATTCCCTTGCCAGCCTGAGTCATTTAAATAGAGATTTTCAAATGGCGCAAAGCCGAACAGTGCGATAGCTTCAAACTTTCCAGTTTCCGTGTGTTTGTGAAAAAATAACGGATACAAGCCCTGAGCTTCACGAAACTCAGATACAAATACATTGGTAAAACTTATATCATCCCCAAGATTGGGCAGGAAATCAGTGATCACCTGTAAATCTTTGTGAGTAATGTTATCCAGTAATTGATGGTTGGGCATGGGGAGTTCCTAATAAGTTGCTAATTATAAATGTATAAAGTTGTTGAGTTTTCAGCAATGAAATCACCCTTAAATTCGTTGTAACCCGAACTGCTGAATTTTATTAATCAGCTCTCGGTTAGTGGGTAATCCCCTGAGCAACTTTTCGGTCATTTGCTGGTTTTTTCTGAAGTTTTCCAAGGCTATATTTTGATTGTTTGAGCGTCTACTGGTCTTTGGCTGCTGGGTTTTAAAGCCCATTCCATATAACACATATTGATAACTCGCCGATGGGAAGACTTCATCGGTTTGAGTGAAATCGCTGTGCCAGGGAGAATGGTGTTGCCATAACTCCAATAGCTCAGTGAGGCCGTCTGGAATCGTCTCTGTTTGGCAGTTATCAAGCCAATAGTCGGAATCCGTGCGCTGGGTTAGCACATAGTGTAATTTGAGAAAATCGATGATTCTATCCCAGCGGTAACGGAATTTATCATTGAATCGTTTTGCGACTATATCCATGATTTTGCGTGTTGCCGGAAGCTGTTCGCTGATCATGGCCGCCGACAATTCTACTAATACCAATGCAGAGGCTTCTAGAGGCTCTAAGAATCCAGCAGATAAACCAACGGCTACACAGTTTTTATGCCAAAACGTTTCTCGATGTCCAGGCTCTATGGGAATTTTACGTACCTTAAGGTCGTCCACCTTATCGCCTATGCTATCACGAATATATTGACGTAGTTCCATTTCAGCTTGGTCGTCACTAATATGGGCCGAGGAATAAACATGGCCTACGCCGCGCCGTGTAGGTAAACCTATATCCCAAATCCAGCCAGCACTTTGTCCGGTAGAAATAGTGTGAGAGGCAATGGGGCTTTGGGGATCAGAATAGGGAACCTGCACCGCTAAGGCGGCATCGTTAAATAAAATGTGTTTTTTGTTGATAAAGGGAATTTGGTAATGTTTACCAATTAATAATGCATGAAATCCACTGCAGTCGATGAATAAATCGCCATTTATTTCATCGTGTTGTTTCGTTGAAAGGCTGCATATATCGCCACTATCATGGCTATTAATGGCAATAACGGTATCAAGTATGTGTTTCACGCCCAGCTTTTCAGTACAATGTTGTTGCAAGAAAGCGGCGAATTTACCTGCATCTAAATGGTATGCGTAGTTGGCTACATGGGCGAATTCTGGCGTGGTGTTTTGTTTCGGTGCTAAGTCACGTTCACATATTTGACCTTGGAATGAGACTGCATCGGCAAAGGGGATATGATCGGCTTGTTGCTGCCAAAATGGTGCTAAGTTGATTTGCTCGTAACCTTGGGGTAAAACCAAGGGATGGTAATAGGCATCGTCTTTTGCCCCTGTCACCCATTTAGCAAATTTAGCGCCTTGCTTGAAGGTTGCATCGCAACAACGAATAAAATCGGTCTCGGTGACCCCCATTTTACGCAAAGTGCCACGCATAGTCGGCCATGTACCCTCGCCAACGCCAATAGGTTTCACATCTGGAGATTCAATTAGGGTAACAGATATGCCGTGTTTCGAATGGGCCATGTGTTCAGCCGCAATGACGCCAGCGGTGAGCCACCCAGCGGTTCCACCTCCTACAATGACAATATTACGAATTGGATTATCTGACACCTTACCTCCTGCCATTTTCCCATTGATTTATATTCTAGAACTTAATTTACAAAATAATAACAAAAAGCCGCTAATAAAGCGGCTTTTGTTCGGGCTGGCGCTTAAAATGAATAGCGCGCGCCAAAGTTATAACGTGTACCGTATTGACGAGCAAATAAGAATTGCTCTTCGTAACGTCCGTAACCCTCTTCAGTTTCATTGGTTAGGTTTAACCCTTCAAAGAATACCGTGAGATTGTCGTTTACATCGTAGTTAATGCTTAAATCATACTGCTCATATTCTTTAAAAAATTGAGGAGGCGCTTCAGCGGTGCCTTGGTCTTGACCAACCCCAATTAAGTACGAATCGCGCCAAGCATAAGTGAGTTTTGCTGACAAACCGTCTTTTTCATAGAAAATTTGTACGTTTGCAGAATCACTGAGTCCGTTTAACGGAGACTGTACCGAGAAGTTTTCAGTGTCGTAATTCACATCACCGTCAACCAAGGTCATGTTGAAGCCAGCGCCAAAACCACTTTCTCCAAACAAGTGTTGAATAGCGAATTCAATCCCGTCCACCATCTTTTTCTCACCATTTGAAGGCTGGCTGACTAGCCATTCAACAAGGGGATCATCATCGCTTTGACGTACAATTTGAGTTTCGCAACAATCATCATCTATACCGCCACCATTATCAATAATTTGTTGCCAAATCGCACCATCTGTCGCTTGTATGCCTGCAGCCACTAAGTCCGCTTCTGCTTGGATCGCTCTAGGACCAATATAGGGGTCACGTAAGCCATCTACTGTGATAGTGGTGAAGGTGTTTTGGATAAAGTTTTTCACATCTTTACGGAAGTAACCAATGGAGGTGTAACTGCCTTCATCATAGTAGTATTCAAAACTGACATCTAAGTTGGTAGATTCAAACGGTAGTAAATTAGTATTTCCCGAAGAGCCTGTGCGCCCACCAGGTTTGGGGCTGCCAGATAGTGATCTTGCGCCTATTAAGTTACCAAGAGGGGCTCGAGTGATGGTTTTACTTGCTGAGAATCTAAGGCCTGTTGATCTTTGCTGTACATATTTCACTCAGCAATACATCGGCAACCACATCATCGAAAATGCCAGTGAAACCATACTGGCATAATTCCTTGCTAACTTTTCATACCTCGTTGATATT